>CP048485.1:967500-1290000 GCA_025560025.1 Agrobacterium tumefaciens
GGCCCTGCTGCTCGTCGTCGGTCTCTGGATCGTCTTTGCGCCCGCTTCGGGTGTGGCCTTCGGCGGCGTTTACGTCGCCGATGCCTTCGGTAACTTCATGAAGGTGCTGGCGCTGATCGGCTCGATCACCGCCATGATCCTTTCTGTTGGCCAGGGCCGTTTCGAGCCGGTCGGCCGGTTCGAATATCCCGTGCTTCTGGTTCTGGCGACCCTCGGCATCCTGCTGATGATCTCCGCCAACAACCTGATCTCGCTTTATATGGCGCTTGAACTGCAGTCGCTTGCACTTTACGTCGTCTGCGCCATCAACCGGGAAAGCCTGCGCTCCACGGAAGCGGGTCTGAAATATTTCGTTCTCGGCGCGCTTTCCTCCGGCATGCTGCTTTATGGCATGTCGCTGGTTTACGGTTTCACCGGCAATACCGGCTTTGCCGAAATCGCCCAGGTGCTGACGGCCGAGACCCGTTCGCTGGGCCTCGTTTTCGGTCTGGTCTTCGTTCTCGCCGGTCTGGCGTTCAAGATTTCCGCCGTGCCGTTCCACATGTGGACGCCTGATGTCTATGAAGGCGCACCGACCCCGGTCACCGCCTTCCTGTCCGCGGCCCCCAAGATTGGTGCCATGGCGATCTTCGTTCGCATCGTCATTGATGCGTTCCAGCCGGTTTTTGCCGACTGGCAGCAGATCGTTGTCTTCATCTCCATCGCTTCCATGCTGCTCGGCTCGTTTGCCGCGATCGGCCAGAAGAACATCAAGCGACTGATGGCCTATTCCTCCATCGGTCACATGGGTTACGCGCTTGTCGGTCTGGCGGCGGGTACAGAAGCTGGTGTTTCGGGCGTCATTCTCTACATGACCATTTACATGGTCATGACACTTGGTACCTTCGCCTGCATTCTCTCCATGCGGCGTAAGGAAATCGGCAATGTCGAGACTGTCGAGGATCTGGCCGGGCTTTCCTCCACCAACCCCTTCATGGCGGTTGTGCTGACGATCCTGATGTTCTCGCTTGCCGGCATTCCGCCGCTCGCCGGCTTCTTCGGCAAGTATTACGTTTTCCTCGCAGCTATCGAAGCCAAGCTTTATCCGCTCGCCATCATCGGCGTGATCGGTTCGGTTGTCGGCGCTTATTATTATATTCGCGTCGTCAAGGTTATGTGGTTCGATGAAGCCAAGGGCAGCTTCGAACGTCCGGCCGGTGAACTGAAGGTCGTTTATGCGCTCTCCGGACTGTTCGTTGTCGCCTTCATCGTCTTTGGCGGTGCGCTCGGCAATGCGGTCACGGTCGCGGCAAAGACGTTCTTTTGACCAATACACACAAGCATACGGGCCGGGTGTCCATCGATGACTTCCGGCACGAGGCGATGGTGGAAACACCATCGACCAATATAGAATGTTTTGCCCGGGCGCGGGCGGGCGATGGCGGCAATCTGTGGATCACCGCCATCCGCCAGACCGGCGGGCGCGGCCGTCGCGGTCGGCCATGGGTCTCCGAGCCCGGCAATCTCTACGCCTCGCTTCTTCTGATCGATCCCGCTCCGATGGATCGCATAGGGTCTCTGCCGCTCGCCTTTGCGCTGGCTGTTTATCGCGCCATCCGCGCAGTGCTGCCGACGGGCGGTGCCCCGCTTGAAATCAAATGGCCGAATGACGTGCTGATTGGTCGTCAAAAAACCTGCGGCATTTTGATGGAGGCGGAGCTTCTGCCGGACGGACGGCGCGCCATCGTAATCGGCATCGGCATCAATATCGCCCACAAGCCGGAAAACCCGCTTTATCCCGTCACCATGTTGTCCGAACACGGTGCTTCCTGTTCACCCGACGAACTCTTCGCCCATCTTTTCCGCGAAACGGCGGATGTGCTGACGGGCTGGGATGAGGGCAGGGGTGTGGCCGGTGTCATGGCCGGCTGGCGGGCGGCCGCCTGCGGTATCGGCGAACATATCACCGTCAACTTCCCTGATCGCTCGATCGGCGGGCGTTTCGTCGGAATTGATGATAATGGTTTTCTGCTGCTGGACGAGGATGAGGGTACAAGACGCTCCATCGCTGCCGGCGACGTCTTTTTCGGATGAGGTGCGCGGTGCGGGCTTAAGGCCTGCGCCGAACCGGATCCCACAGGTTGGAGCTTTCCTGCAGCTCTTGAAAAGCAGGGTGGCAGACCGGCTCCGCATCGGCCCGGTCGATCAGATGGTTTAACAGGTCCGATGCTGGTAACCGGCGCGGGGCGCGGCAGATCGCCGTCGCTCGCGCGCTCTCGTGAATGGATAAGAAGAACAATGGCTAAACAGGACGAACTGGTATTTTTGCCGCTTGGCGGCGTCGGTGAAATTGGCATGAATCTGGCGCTTTACGGATACGGTCCGGCAAGCAAGCGCGAATGGATCATGGTGGATTGCGGCGTAACCTTTGCGGGTCTCGATCTGCCCGGTGTCGATCTGGTGTTGCCTGACATCACCTATATCGCCGAGCAGAAGAAAAACCTCAAAGGCATCATCATCACCCACGCCCATGAGGACCATTACGGCGCGCTGAACGATCTGTGGCCGGGCCTCAACGTGCCGGTCTATGCCTCGGGTTTCACCGCCGGCATGCTGGAGGCGAAACGCGCCTATGAGGGTACCCGTGCCGAAATTCCGGTAACGCCGTTCAAGGCTGGTGACCGCATCAATGTCGGCCCCTTTGAGATCGAGGCTGTCGGCGTCAATCACTCCATTCCCGAGCCGATGTCGCTGGTCATCCGCACGCCGCTCGGTAACGTCATTCATACCGGCGACTGGAAAATCGACGAGGCGCCGTCGCTCGGTCCGTTGACGGATGAAGCCCGCTTCCGCGCCATCGGCGAAGAGGGCGTGCTGGCGCTGATGTGCGACAGCACCAACTCAGTTCGTGACGGTGTCTCGCCTTCCGAACACGAGGTTTCCGAAGGCCTGCGGCAGATCATCGAAAATGCCGAGGGTCGCGTGGCCGTCACCACCTTCTCCTCCAATGTCGGGCGTATCCGCTCGATTGCGCAGGCTGCGGAGGCGGCAGGCCGTGAAGTTCTGCTGCTAGGCTCCTCTCTGAAACGCGTCGTCAACGTCTCGCAGGATCTCGGTATCATGGAGGGCATCAAGCCATTCCTCGCCGAAGACGAATATGGCTACATTCCACGCAACAAGGTGGTGCTGATCCTCACCGGTTCGCAGGGAGAACCGCGCGCAGCACTGGCCAAGCTTTCGCGTGACGAGATGCGCAATGTGGCGCTGGCTGCGGGAGACACCGTCGTGTTTTCCTCGCGCGCCATCCCCGGCAATGAGAAGGCGATCATCGATATCAAGAACGGCCTGATCGAGCAGGGTGTCCATATCATCACCGACAATGAGGCTCTGGTTCACGTTTCCGGCCATCCGCGCCGCAACGAACTTTTGAGAATGTATGAATGGACGAAGCCGCAGATCGTCGTGCCTGTTCATGGCGAGGCTGCGCATCTGGTGGCTCAGAAGGAACTGGCTGAGCAGGCCGGCATTTCGCAGGTGCCGAAGGTGCGTAACGGCAATATTCTGCGCCTGGCGCCCGGCCCGGCGGAAGTCATCGACGATGCACCGCATGGCCGCGTTTTCAAGGATGGCAACCTCATCGGCGACATGGATGAGATGGGCATCAGCAATCGCCGCAAGCTTTCCTTCGCCGGCCATGTCTCCGTTAATGTCGTGCTGGACAGCCGTTACGACTTCCTCGGCGATCCCGATGTCGTGCCTTTCGGCCTGCCGGAATTCGATGATGAGGGCGAGGACATGGAGGATACGCTTTATGACGCCGTTCTCGGCGCCGTGGAGAGCATCCCTCGCGCCCGTCGCAAGGATCTGGAACTGCTGCGCGAAGCGGTGCGCCGCGCCGTGCGCGCCGCAGCCAACCAGACCTGGGGCAAGAAGCCGATCGTGACGGTTTTCGTCACGAAGGTCTAAGCAGCCGGAAAGCCTGATGGCGGTCAGTTGCTGAGCAACGATCACCTTATTCGAGACAGGGCTTGCGCTGTAAAGCGCGGCCCTGTTTCCATTCATGGCTTTTTACGCTTGTGGCAGGGAAGTGATTCCGGTTTACGGATGAATGCGTTACAAAGGACGCATTATGCAGGGAGGATGTTATGCCGCTTCTTTCGGTCTTCGCCGTTTATTTCATCGTCTGGTGGACGGTTCTTTTCATCGTGCTGCCGATCGGACTTCGTACCCAGGCGGAAGAGGGCGATGTGGCGCTGGGCACGGTCGCAAGCGCACCGTCGCGGTTCAGAGGCGGTCGCATCGTCCTGTGGACGACGCTGATATCGGCGTTGATCTGCGGCATCTGGTATGGCGGCGGTTGGTGGTTCGGCATCAGCCTTGACGATCTGCCGAGAATTATTCCCGTTTACGACTGAAGTATCGTCCTTCTAGGCTCGGGCCGGAATTCACGCCGCCAAATGCCTGTCTTGGAAACAGTTTGCATCCTGCGAGACGCTGGGCGAAATGAATCTAGGATCAAGGCCGCAATGACGGGGGTATGGCGACACTCTGGCGGTGCTGTCCGCTTCTACACAGGGCGCAGGAGATTGTCATATGGATGTCATCTCCGTCGTGCACACAGCATGAGCGTGTCTGGCACCCGATTCACCGCCACAATTTTACCGGAATGGCGAGCCGGGTTGTAGTCGCGTCGATGAATCAAAAAAAAACAAGGCTTTTCAGCCTTGTTTTTCAGGTTTCGCGTGATCTGTAACCGTTGCCGGGGCTGCGAACGAGCGCGCCTAAGATCTGATCCTCCCAAGACTGACCGCGAAAACGGCAAGAATTTAGACTTCCTGCCTCTTTTGTAAGCTAAAGCTAGCTTAATCACCCATGCTTGTCATCTCATTTTTTGCATATTTGTTACAGTCGGCAAAAAATTCCCTGTGGTGCAATTTGTCGCACCGGAACAAGAATAATATTCCCATCAAAGCGTTTTGACGCGAATTAGCTATCGCGAAAATGCCATGAAATCGCCTTGCGGGCTCTTTTCATGGCGGGTTTTCTTCTTGGCGGGAAACGGCTATATCCGGCGCCAATATCCCTTTATTCGGGGCGATTCCCGCGCCTTTGCGCGCTCTCGTCCACATCAATGGAAGCCGTCATGCGTCTCAGCCGTTATTTCATGCCCATCCTGAAGGAAAACCCCAAGGAAGCGGAGATCGTCTCCCACCGCCTGATGCTGCGCGCGGGCATGATCCGGCAGCAGTCGGCTGGCATTTATTCCTGGCTGCCGCTCGGCAAGCGTGTGCTGGACAAGGTCAACAGGATCATCCGGCAGGAGCAGGATCGCTCGGGCGCCATCGAGCTTCTGATGCCGACGCTGCAATCGGCCGAGCTCTGGCAGGAAAGCGGTCGTTATGATGACTACGGCAAGGAAATGCTGCGCATCAAGGACCGTCAGGACCGCCAGATGCTGTATGGCCCCACAAACGAGGAGATGATCACCGACATCTTCCGTTCCTATGTGAAGTCCTACAAGAACCTGCCGCTGAACCTCTATCATATCCAGCTGAAGTTCCGCGACGAGGTTCGTCCGCGTTTCGGCACCATGCGCTCGCGTGAGTTCCTGATGAAGGACGCCTATTCCTTCGATCTGACCAAGGAAGACGCGATCCATTCCTATAACAAGATGTTCGTGGCTTACCTGCGCACCTTCGAGCGCCTTGGCCTGCGCGCCATTCCGATGCGTGCCGATACCGGCCCGATCGGCGGCAATCACAGCCATGAATTCATCATTCTGGCCGATACCGGCGAATCCGAAGTCTTCTGCCACAAGAGCTTCCTCGACCGCGCCATTCCCGCTGAAAATACCGATTTCGACGATGTCGCGGCGCTTCAAGGCGTTTTCGACGAATGGACGGCCGATTACGCCGCCACTTCCGAAATGCACGACGAAGCCGCCTATGACTCCATTCCCGATGGCGAGCGCCTTTCCGCACGCGGTATCGAAGTCGGCCATATCTTCTATTTCGGCACCAAATATTCCGAGCCGATGGGCGCGAAAGTGCAGGGCAAGGACGGCAAGGAACACCCTGTCCACATGGGTTCCTATGGCATTGGGCCGACACGCCTTGTTCCCGCCATCATTGAAGCATCGCATGACGAGAACGGAATCATCTGGCCTGCTTCGGTTGCTCCTTTCGATGTTGTCATCATCAACATGAAGGCTGGCGACGAGGCCTGCGATGCGGCTTGCGAAAAGCTGTATTACTCGCTGTCGAACGCCGGCAAGGATGTTCTTTACGACGACACAGACGATCGTGCCGGCCAGAAATTTGCCACCGCCGACCTCATCGGCGTGCCGTTGCAGATCATCGTCGGACCGCGTTCGGTCGCGAATGGCGAAGTCGAAGTGAAGGACCGCAAGACCGGCGAACGTGAAACCGTCACGATCGAGGCGGCAATGAACAGGGTGCTTGCCTAAGCACGAATGGAAAGATGGGAGCGGCCTTCACCCGAAGACCGCTCCAGTTTTAGAGCGGATGCCGCAGAGATTGGGACCGGTCTTTGAAAAGACCGATCTTGCAAGGTGAGATCAGGGAGACGAAATGGCAAAGGCCGAGGCTGACAAGGGTGCGGCTCCTTCCGTCCGGGAAAAGACCGCCCGGCCGTTTTCCGCTTTCGAGCGCATGGTGGCCTGGCGTTATCTGCGGTCACGGCGCAAGGAAGCGTTCATTTCCGTCATCGCCGGCTTCTCCTTTGTCGGCATCATGCTGGGTGTTGCGACGCTGATCATCGTCATGGCTGTGATGAACGGTTTCCGCACGGAGCTGATTTCGCGCATTCTTGGCATTAACGGCCACATGATCGTTCAGCCGATCGACCAGCCCTTCAATAATTATGATGAGCTGGCGAAGAAGTTCGCTGCCGTTCCGGGTGTCACCATGGCCTTGCCGCTGGTGGAAGGCCAGACCCTGGCCTCCGGTCGCGGCGGTGCAGGCTCCGGCGCGCTGGTGCGCGGTGTGCGTCAGGACGATATCGACAAGATCAAGGAAGTCTCCACCAACATCAAGACCGGCGACCTCGTTGGCTTCATGGCGGGAGACGGGGTTCTGGTGGGCTCGCGGCTCGCCGCCCAGCTTGGCGTGACGGCGGGCGACGACATCACCCTCATTTCGCCGGAAGGCGATGTGACGCCGATGGGTGTCAATCCACGCGTCAAATCCTACAAAATATCAGGTGTCTTCGAGATCGGCATGTCGGAATATGACGCCTCGATGATCTATATGCCCTTGTCGGAAGCCCAGCTTTATTTCAATGCCGACGGTATCGTGCAGTCCATCGAGCTTTATGTCAGCCGTCCCGACGATGTCGACGGAATCCGGCCTCTCGTGGAACAGGCCGCCGAACGGCAGATCTATATCACCGACTGGAGACAGCGAAACCAGACCTTCTTCTCCGCCCTGCAGGTGGAAAGAAACGTCATGTTCATGATCCTCACCCTCATCGTTCTGGTGGCGGCGCTCAACATCATTTCCGGCCTCATCATGCTGGTGAAGGACAAGGGTAGCGATATCGCCATTCTCCGCACCATGGGCGCCAGTTCCGGCGCCGTCATGCGCATCTTCTTCATGACCGGGGCGGCCATCGGCACGGTCGGCACCTTCGCCGGCGTGGCGCTCGGCGTCATCGTCTGCCTCAACGTGGAATCCATCCGGCAATTCTTCTCCTGGATATCAGGCACGGTATTGTTCGATCCGCAGCTCTATTTCCTGAGCCAGCTGCCGGCTGAAATGGATTTGAGCGAGACCATCACCGTCGTCATCATGGCGCTGACGCTTTCTTTCCTGGCAACGATCTTTCCGGCATGGCGGGCTTCCAAGCTCGATCCGGTGCAGGCCCTGCGTTACGAATAAGGACCGCTTCGCAATATGGCAAAAAAAACAGTGCTGCGGCTTACCGGCGTGGAACGGACTTACGGTCAGGGTGAAACGTCGCTTTCCATCCTGCGCAAGGCCGATTTTGAATTGAAGAGCGGTGAGATGGTGGCGCTCGTCGCCCCTTCGGGCACGGGTAAGTCTACGCTGCTGCATCTGGCAGGGCTTCTGGAACATCCCGATGCCGGCGAGGTCTTCATCAACGGTGCGCCCTGCAATGGGCTGGGCGACGAAACCCGCACGGCGATCCGTCGCAGCGATATCGGTTTCGTCTACCAGTTCCATCACCTGCTGCCGGAATTTTCAGCGGTGGAGAATGTGATGATGCCACAGCTCATCGCCGGTCTGACGCAGGCTGAGGCCCGCAAACGTGCCAGCGCGTTGCTCGACTATATGCGCGTCGGTCATCGCGGCGAACACCGCCCGGCCGAACTGTCCGGCGGTGAACAGCAGCGCGTGGCCATTGCGCGCGCAGTTGCCAATGCGCCGCTCCTGCTGCTCGCCGACGAGCCGACCGGCAACCTCGACCCGGAAACCGCGCATTATGTGTTCGATGCGCTGGAGGCGCTGGTGCGCCAGTCCGGTCTTGCAGCACTGATCGCCACCCATAATCACGAGCTCGCCAACCGCATGGATCGCCGTGTGACACTCGCCGACGGAAAGATCGTCGATTTCTGATCGTGACTGCACAGGGCGACCATTGTGACGCCCTGTCCGAACCGGTGAGTCTCCTCACCTGCGTCTCCCAGACGGCCGCTTACCCTTCCACAATTGAATTTTTCCGAACCCGGAGGCGTTTTTTTTGCCTCCGGGTTTTTCGCTTTGGAGTCAGGGACTTGCCGACGACGTCGACGGAACCCCGGCTGATTCTGTTGCGTTAGCAAGGGGAACATCAGCAGAACCCTGTTGACAATCGAACAAAATGAGAACAAAGTTGGAACATAACGAGTAAGGAGAGACCAATGACTGATTTCATCCGTGACGTTGCCGCTTTCGCTTCCATCGCTGTCTTTGTTGCCAGCTTTTCGGTGATCCTCACCGCGCTGTGAAGGACGCACCGGCGCAGAAGCCTGTATAGAGGCCGCAAGGCTGTGGACTTTGAGCGCCGGAAATCGGAAAATCGCCCCCTCGATTCAGAATGACAGGACGACGATATGGGCGATACGGTTGTGCGTGGAGAAACCTCTGGCGGAACGCTGAAAACCCCTGGTTTTGTCCATTTGCGGGTACATTCCGCCTACTCCCTGCTTGAGGGGGCCTTGCCCCTCAAGAAAATCATGTCCAAGGCCGTTGCTGACGGCCAGCCGGCCATCGCCATTACCGACACCAACAATCTTTTCGTTGCGCTGGAGTTTTCCGAAAAGGCGCGCGATGAGGGCCTGCAGCCGATCATCGGCTGTCAGGTGTCGATTGACATGCAGGATGCGGCGGATGATCGCCGCAACCATAATAGCCACCTCACGAAGCTTCCCGCCATCGTGCTTCTGGCTGCCAATGCCGAAGGATACGAGCGGCTGGTGGATCTGATCAGCCGCGCCTATCTGGACGGTGAGGGCAGCGGTGGCCATTCCGTGCATATTACCCGTGCGTGGCTGGAGGAAGCCTCCAATGCCGGGCTGATCGCGTTGACGGGTGCCTCCAGCGGCCCCGTTGATATGGCCCTGAAGGAAGGGCATGCATCCCAGGCAAAAGAACGCCTGCTGACGCTGAAGTCGCTCTTCGGTGACAGTCTCTACATCGAATTGCAGCGCCAGTCCGGTTACGACCGCGCCCATGAGCGGCGGCTGATCGGACTTGCCTATGAACATGATATTCCGCTGGTTGCCACCAATGAGGCGTTTTTCCCTTCAAAGGCCGATTACGAGGCCCATGATGCGTTGATGGCGGTGGCGCACAATGCCATCGTTTCCGATGACAGCCGGTTTCGCCTGACCCCCGATCACTATCTGAAAAGCCGCGATGAGATGACGGCGTTGTTTGCCGACCTTCCCGAGGCGCTGGAAAACACCATCGAGATCGCCCTGCGCTGCTCCTATGTGCTGAAGAAGCGCGGACCGATCCTGCCGCGCTTTACCGGTGCCAGCGACGACCCCGAGGCGGCGGAACGGGCCGAATCCGACGAGCTGCGCCGGCAGGCGGTCGAAGGGCTGGATCAGCGCCTTTCAGCGCTCGGCATGGCTGAGGGCTATACCGAACAGGATTATCGCGAAAGGCTTGATTTCGAGCTCGGCGTTATCGAGCGCATGCGGTTTCCCGGCTACTTCCTCATCGTTGCCGACTTCATCAAATGGGCCAAGCAGCAGGATATTCCGGTGGGTCCCGGTCGCGGTTCGGGCGCGGGATCGCTTGTCGCCTATGCGCTGACCATCACCGATGTTGACCCCCTGCGCTTCTCGCTGCTGTTCGAACGCTTCCTGAACCCCGAACGCGTGTCGATGCCCGACTTCGATATCGACTTCTGCCAGGATCGCCGCGAAGAGGTGATCCGTTACGTGCAGCGCAAATATGGCCGCGAGCAGGTGGCGCAGATCATCACCTTCGGTTCGCTGCAGGCGCGCGCGGCCTTGCGTGACGTCGGCCGCGTGCTGGAAATGCCCTATGGGCAGGTGGACAAGATCTGCAAGCTGGTGCCCAACAACCCGGCCAATCCGACGCCGCTGTCGAAAGCGATCGAGGAGGAGCCGCGCCTGCAGGAGGAGGCCGACAAGGAGCCGGTCGTCGCCCGTCTGCTGGATATAGCCCAGAAGATCGAGGGGCTTTACCGCCACGCTTCCACCCATGCCGCCGGTATCGTCATCGGCGACCGGCCGCTGTCGAAGCTGGTGCCGATGTATCGCGATCCGCGCTCGGACATGCCGGTCACCCAGTTCAACATGAAATGGGTCGAAAGCGCCGGCCTCGTCAAATTCGACTTCCTCGGTCTGAAGACGCTGACGGTGCTGAAGGTGGCCGTCGATTTCGTTGCCAAGCGTGGCATCAAGGTCGATCTTGCCGCCATTCCGCTGGATGACGCCAAAACCTACGAGATGCTCTCGCGCGGCGAAACCATCGGCGTGTTCCAGGTGGAAAGTGCCGGCATGCGCAAGGCGCTGATCGGCATGCGCCCGGACTGCATCGAGGATATCATCGCGCTGGTGGCGCTTTATCGTCCGGGACCGATGGAAAACATCCCGGTCTATAATGCCCGCAAACATGGCGAGGAGGAGCTGGAGTCCATCCACCCCACCATCGACCATCTGCTCAAGGAAACGCAGGGCGTTATCGTCTACCAGGAACAGGTGATGCAGATCGCCCAGGTTCTGTCAGGTTACTCGCTTGGCGAGGCCGATCTTCTGCGCCGCGCCATGGGTAAGAAGATCAAGGAGGAGATGGACAAGCAGCGCGAACGTTTCGTCGATGGCGCCATCAAGAACGGCGTGTCGAAGCCGCAGGCCGATACCATCTTCGACCTCCTGGCGAAGTTCGCCAATTACGGCTTCAACAAGAGCCATGCCGCAGCCTACGCCATCGTGTCCTACCAGACCGCCTATATGAAGGCGCATTATCCGGTGGAGTTCCTGGCGGCCTCCATGACGCTCGATATGGCCAACACGGAAAAGCTCAACGATTTCCGCCAGGATGCCGGCCGCCTTGGCATCGAGGTCGTCGCACCTTCGGTGCAGACCTCCTTCCGGCAATTCGAGACGGGCGAAAACCGCATCTATTATTCGCTGGCCGCCATCAAGGGCGTGGGTGAGGGGGCGGTGGAGCACATCGTCTCCGTACGCGATGGCAAGCCGTTTACCAGCCTTGAGGATTTCTGCCTGCGCATCGACCCCAAGCAGATCAACCGGCGTGTGCTGGAAAGCCTTATCAATGCCGGGGGTTTTGATTGTTTCGGCCGCGACCGCGCGGAATTGATCGGCGGGCTGGACCGGATCATCGGTTATTCGCAGCGCGCTCAGGAAAGCCGTGTCACCGGCCAGTCGGACATGTTTGGCTCCGGCGGCGCGAATGGGCCGGAAAAGCTCGTGCTGCCCGCCTTCCAGCCCTGGCTTGCCTCGGAAAAACTGCTGCGCGAATATCAGGTGCTCGGTTTTTACCTGACCGCCCACCCGCTCGATACCTATCGCCCTGTGCTGGAGAAATTGCGGGTGCAGAATTTCGCCGATTTTTCAGCGGCGGTGAAACAGGGGGCGACCGCCGGGCGTCTGGCCGGGACGGTGACCGGCAAGCAGGAGCGCAAGACCCGCACCGGCAACAAGATGGGCATCGTCACTTTTTCGGATGCATCAGGCCAATATGAGGCGGTGCTGTTTTCGGAAGGGCTCGGCCAGTTCCGCGATCTGCTCGAGGTCGGCAAATCGCTGGTCATCACCGTGCAGGCGGAAGAGCGTCCGGAAGGTATCGGCCTTCGCATCCAGACGGCGCAATCGCTGGAGGAGAAATCAGTGCAGATGCAGAAGGCCTTGCGCGTTTACGTGCGCGATTCCGGCCCGCTGAAAACCGTGGCACGCCACCTCAACACCAAGGGTGACGGCTCGGTCTATTTCATCGTCATCAAGGATGAGGGCAGCCGCGAGATCGAGGTGGAGCTGACGGAGAAATACCGCATCTCGCCGGAGATCGCCGCCGCGCTGCGGTCTGCACCCGGTGTCGTCGATGTGGAACTGGTGTGAGGCTCAAGCCTCACTCATCACTCATACCGGTCCTTCTTTCGTCACGGTGATGAAGTCCGTTCCGGCGCCTGTCTCCATCTGGTGACTGAGATCGGAAACCGTGATCGAGCTGCCGCTTGTGAGCTCCTGCTCGATCCGGCTGCGTATCTCCGTGGGAATTTCGAGACGGCTAAGCACGGCGCTCAACTGATCGAAACCGCCCGGCGCTTCGGTAACGGAGATGCCGAGCCGCTTGCGGGCCGCCGCCGGTAGGTGGTTTTCCAGCGTCACGCCGTTCCATTCGGCGGTGCCTTTTGCACGGTCCACGGAAACGGCTTCGAAAAAGTGGGTTCCGAGCGCCACCTCCGGATCCCTGATATCGATCGCGGCCTCGAACAGTGGCTTGAAATCCTGCCGCACCATGATCTGGCCGGTCGGGGGATGGTCTTCCCCGGCGGAAGCGTAGAGCGCTGCCACAAAAGCGTCGGTCAGAAGCGGCCCCGTGGTTTTCAGCCCTTTCCAGCGCTTGAAACCGTTGATGGCGCTGATCGTCATTTCTCCGGCATAACCGTCCGCAGAACCGGCATCGAAGCCGAGGCGGGTCAGCACGGTCTGAATATCCATCATCTTTTCCCGTTCGCCGCGCCGCGTAATGAGAATGCGCAGGGGAGAGGATTCCCTAGCCTTTGCGGTGGGTTTAAGGGAATTCGTCTTTTCATTGACGGCAACCTCGACCGTGCCCAAAGCGGCATCGAAGGTCGCCGGGCGCAGCTCGACGTCGGACAGAAGCAGCTTGCCGTCATCGCCATCGTCGCGCGGCTCAAACAGCGCCGGATGCTGCACGAAGCGCAGCGAGACCGGCCGGTCGGTGATGATGACATGCACGCCGCGCTGGGTATCTCCGAAGAGTGACTTTGCGAATTTGGAGGGCAGGCGCACGCAACCATGCGAGGCCGGATAATTCGGCACCTTGCCTTCATGGAGTGCTATTCCCGACCATGTCAGCCGCTGCATGAAAGGCATCGGTGCGGCGGAGTAAATATTCGATTCGTGGTATTTGCGCTTTTCCAGGATAGAAAATATGCCGCTCGGGGTCTCGTGACCGGCCTTGCCGGTGGAGACTTTAGATGTGGCGATGATCTCGCCATTTTCATAAAGCGCCAGCGACTGATCGTTTTTCGAAACGAGGATTTGCAGCGACCTGCTGTCGGCGGCAAGTGCTGGAAAGGCAAGAATGCTGGCCGACAGCATGCCGGTCAGAAGACTGAGGCGAAGGGACATGACGCAATACACCACATGTACAAAACTTCCCTCACTCAACCATGTGAAGTTTAATGAAGTTTAAGGGTGGGGCAGCTGCAACATCACTAATTTGTGTAAAATCTAAAATAAGTAGGCCCGGCGAGGGACGGCGCTTGCGCAGCTCCCGCATATCGGACCCCGGGCTGTTATTTGCGTGTGCCGAATGTATAGCCGGTCTCGACACTGCCCTTGCCGAATTTGTCGCGCAGCTTGTCCATGGCCGCTTCCGCCGCCGCTCGCCGCCCAGCCTGCCTGTCGACGAGATCGGGAGGATCGGCAAGGTCCGCATCGCGCAGATCGCTGACGCCGATGCCGAGCAGACGGAATTTGGTGCCGTCGGTTTCCTTTTCCAGCATTGAGAGGCCGGTGCGGAATATCCGGTCGGCAAGCTGGGTCGGGTCATCAAGTTTGCGGTTGCGGGTGCGGATCTTGAAGTCGGACGTTTTCATTTTCAACACCACCGTCTGGCCGGCAATGCCGTTCTTCTTCAGTCGCCAGGCCACTTTTTCGGAAAGCGAGCGCAGGATCGGGACGAGATCGTCGTGGCGGGAAATATCGTTGAAGAAAGTAGTTTCGGAAGAAACGCTTTTGACCGGGTCGTTGTCGTGCACATGCCGCTCGTCGATGCCGCGCGAAAGCCGGAAGAGCCTTTGTCCCATCACTCCGTAACGGCGCATTAGATCGCCTTCCTCCATCTCCTGCAGCTGGCCCACCAGCCGGATGCCATCCGCCTCCAGCGTTGCTGCAAATGCCTTGCCGACACCCCAGATTGTCGTCACCGGCCGCGTTGCGAGAAAGGAAAGCGCCTCCGCTTCCCCGATCACCGAAAAACCACGGGGTTTTTTGAGGTCGGATGCGACCTTGGCCAGAAACTTGCAGTAGGACAGCCCGGCCGACACGGTCACGCCGACCTCTTTTTCCACCCGCTTTGCAAATTTTGCCAGCACGCGGGCCGGTGGATCGTGGTGAAGTCTCTCTGTTCCGGAAAGGTCGAGAAACGCTTCGTCTATGGAAAGCGGCTGCACAAGCGGCGTCAATTCCTGCATCATGGCCCTGATTTCGCGCCCGACACGGCTGTATTTTTCCATATCGGGCTTGATGACCACCGCATCCGGGCAGGCTTCCAGCGCCTTGAACATCGGCATGGCGGAACGCACACCCTGAATACGCGCAATGTAGCAGGCGGTGGAAACCACACCGCGCTTTCCACCGCCAACGATGACCGGCTTGTCGGCAAGCTCGGGATTGTCGCGTTTCTCGACGGAGGCGTAAAAGGCGTCGCAATCGATATGGGCGATACTGAGATCATAGAGTTCGTCATGATAGACGAGGCGCGGACTGCCGCAGCTACGGCAACGCCTCAGCGCCGCTGGCTGGCCGGCCAGACAGTCTCGGCAAAAACCGGGATCATAGTGGTGCGACGTAAGCATGAACCGAAAACAAAACCAGAACGTCGCCGACCATACTCCGGTGGTGACTTTGGCTCAAGTGGCTGGCCTGTCAATACACGCCCGAATCCAGCCCCGGCCCGGAAAAATGGTGCCAGGCGGCGGCCACTGTTTCGGGAGATGTATCCGTCGCGGCGCAGAAGGCCATGAGATCGGGCTCGTGGCTCATCAGAAAGTCGGTGAGGCCCGCCAGAAAGCCGGGATCGTTGACGGCCTGGCGCAGCATGTTGGCCTGCAATCCGCTCAGCGCCAGAAAACGCGCCAGCATGTCCGGCTCGTTTGCCAGCCAGCCAAGTATGGCGGCCGCCGTTTCTTGCGGATCTTTGTCGCCATTGCCTTTGTTTTTCGTATCGCGCAGCATTTCTTCCCCGAAGTTACCTATTTTGAAACCAAATCCCTCTAGCCTTGCGCAACAAATGGACGATGGAATCGGTTCTCTGACAACTTATATGTCTGGGTGAAGGTTTCAAAGTGAAACGGGGACTGCTCACCATGCCCAAGCAGGTCATGATAGTCGAAGACAACGAGCTGAACATGAAGCTCTTTCGCGACCTGATCGAGGCGTCTGGCTATACGACGATCCAGACCCGCAACGGCATGGAAGCGCTGGACCTTGCCCGCAAGCACCGCCCGGACCTCATTCTCATGGATATTCAGCTACCGGAAGTGTCGGGGCTGGAAGTGACGAAATGGCTGAAGGAGGATGACGAGCTGCATGTCATTCCAGTCATCGCCGTCACGGCGTTTGCCATGAAGGGTGATGAGGAGCGCATTCGTCAGGGCGGATGTGAGGCCTATGTGTCGAAACCGATCTCCGTTCCGAAATTCATCGAAATCATCAAGACCTATCTTGGCGATGCATAAGGCGACTGGGGAACTGTTATGACGGCGAGAGTTCTGGTTGTTGACGACATACCCGCAAACGTCAAGCTTCTCGAGGCGCGGCTGCTGGCGGAGTATTTCGACGTCGTGACTGCCGAAGATGGCTTCAAGGCACTGGCGATCTGCGATGAGGAACAGGTCGATATCATTCTGCTCGACATCATGATGCCGGGCATGGATGGGTTCGAGGTTTGCGAGCGCCTGAAGGCCAACCCCAAAACGGCGCATATTCCCGTTGTCATGGTCACCGCGCTGGATCAGCCGTCCGACCGCGTGCGCGGCCTGAAGGCCGGCGCCGACGATTTTCTGACCAAGCCGGTCAACGACCTCCAGCTGATTGCCCGTGTTAAAAGCCTGGTGCGCCTCAAAGCCGTCAGCGACGAGTTGCGGGCGCGCGCCGAAACGGCAAGGCAGATCGGCATCGAAGAGATGCTGCGCAGCGACGGCCTCATGCAGACGCCCGGTCGCGTTCTTGTGGCGGATGGCCGTGCCAGCTCGCAGGAGCGCATCATACGGGCGTTGAAGCCGGTCGCCGAGGTCGATGCCGTCACCGAGCCGCAGGCGGCGCTGCTGAAGGCGGCGAGCAACCCCTTCGAACTTGTCATCGTCAACTCCAATTTCGAAGATTACGATCCGCTGCGACTGTGCTCACAGCTCCGCTCGCTGGAGCGCACCCGTTTCCTGCCGCTGCTCCTGGTGGCGGAGCAGGGGGCGGACGATGTGGTGGCGCGGGCGCTCGATCTCGGCGTGAATGACTATATTCTCCGCCCGATCGATCCGAACGAGCTTGTCGCCCGCTCGCTCACGCAGATCAGGCGCAAGCGCTATAACGAGCATCTGCGGCTCAATCTCCAGCACACGATGGAACTTGCCATCGTCGACGGGCTGACCGGCCTCAACAATCGCCGTTATCTCGACAATCATCTCAAGATACTTTTCGACCGTGCCGCCGTCCGTGGTCGACCGATTTCCATTTGCATGACCGACATAGACCGTTTCAAGCTGGTCAACGATACCTATGGCCACGATGTCGGTGACGAAGTCCTGCGGGAATTTGCGACGCGTATTCGCAGCACGGTGCGCGGCGCCGATCTTGCCTGCCGTTATGGCGGGGAAGAATTTGTGGTTGTCATGCCGGATACGCCAATCGAGCTTGCAGCAAGCGTTGCCGAGCGCCTGCGGGCAATCGTTGAGGACAAGCCCTTTTATGTGCGCTCCATCGACCGCGAACTGAGCATTACCGCGTCGCTCGGCATTGCCACCAGCAACGCCGCCTTCGGCACGCCGGACGAGCTTCTGAAACATGCCGACAGGGCTCTCTACGAGGCGAAACACGCCGGGCGCAACCGGGTCGTCGCGGCCGCCGCCTGAACATTCCGGACATGTGAGACGGAAAATCTTGTCGTCTCTTTTGTGTTTGACGCTGGAGATGGCAGCCAGCGAATTCAACAGGCTGCTCCGCACACCCCAAATCCCTGACCTTGCCCGTATTTTATCTTCTTGCAATGAAGGGGTGAAATTCAGCGGGATTAATAGAGTTCAAGTTGAAAAATACATTGAATTCAATCTGCCGGGAAACTATAGTGTGCCAGCGTTGTATATTTAACCATGTTTTCTAGGTGATGTATCGCTGGCTTAAGAATTTCTTGATTTTTATTTTACTTCTGCGCAAACTCCCTGATGAGAGTAACAGTTCTTCCGGCGGTTTTTCCGTCTTGTGATGGTGGGATAATGGCGGCCGACACCGCCATGATTTCGCTCGTCAGGGGCTGGTATTGCGTAGTTCGAATGCCCCATGATGCTCAGGTCCGCCGCATCTCCTGAATCGTGGGGTCGGTCGGCTGACGATGTCCGAATCGGTTCCTCGTGCCGTAATCACATCGTTGGCCGACCGCCTTACTCCCGAAATCCGGCTATGCGCTATTCCTGCCCTGAAATTTTCGCCGAAGAGCGTCGGTAATGCATGGCAACAACGCCGTTGCTGAGCGGCTTCGCCGAAACCAGTTCGAGCTTTCGCGTGCTCCGTAAGCCGCTCTCATACAGGGTGGGGCCATGGCCGACGATCCTAGGGTGAACGAGGAACTTGTATTCGTCAATCAAATCAAGCCGATCCAGCTCGGCTGCGAGCTTGCCGCTGCCCAGAAGCACGCCTGCCGGGGTCGCATCCTTGAGGTTCTTCACGCCTGTCCGCAGATCACCGGTGATGTGGTGGCTATTATTCCATGGGAAGTCGTTTCGCGTTGAGGACACCACGTATTTTGGCTTGGCATCCAGCTTAACCGCCCAGTCACGCATCGGCGGCGGCACGTCCGCTTCGCCGCGAGCGACCGCCGGCCAGTAGCTCTCCATCATCTCGTAGGTGACGCGGCCCCACAGCATCGCTCCGCTCTCGTCCATGAGGCGAGTGAAGAAGGCGTGTGTCTCGTCGTCGGCGATACCTTCCTGATGGTCGATACAGCCGTCCAAGGTCACGTTGATGCTGAAGGTCAGTCGTCCCATGCAACAAGCATACAATCTTGCGATACCGTCGTCACGTGGTTCAGCTGTGGGTGTTGCGGGCAGCGGAACAACCACTCTGGTGTCAGTCACGGCGATACGTTTCAGATCGTTCCTGCGGCGTGATTGAGTGCTTGTGTTCGTTCGCACACCACGCCCCGCAAGGCGGTGCGAGCGATTGGATTCTTGTCTGCGGTTAAAGTTACTTCGGCTCTGAGTCGCGCCAGGTCGGTGCCATCAGAAAGTCGGCGGAGATGCCCGATCCCCGCACAAACAAAAAACGCGCCCGTTGGGCGCGCTTTTGTCGGAGAACCCGATCAAGAATTACTTGATCTTGGTTTCCTTGAATTCGACGTGCTTGCGTACAACCGGGTCGTACTTCGTCTTCGTCATCTTGTCCGTGAACGTACGGCTGTTCTTGGTGGTGACGTAGAAGGTACCGGTGTCGGCTGTCGACAGCAGCTTGATCTTGATTGTTGTAGCTTTCGCCATGGTCGTCCTGCCTTTAAACAAAAGAGAAGCCGCAGGCGCTTCTCACCTCGGCTAAATCTGGCGCGAAACTACGTATCGCGCCTGAAAAGTCAAGTCTGTTTTGCCCGGAAAACAAAACGGAAGCCATAAAGCACCACGTAAAGCCCGAAAAATACGGCAAGCGCCCAGGCGAAACCATCGGTGCCTGCGACATCCATGGAAATGCCGACGGCCTGGGGGCCGGCAATGGTGCCCATGGCGTAACAGAAGATGAAGGCGGCGTTGGCGGCAACCAGATCGGCGCCCTTGAGGCGCGATCCCAGGTGCGTAAGGCCGACGGTATACATGCCGGAGACAAGGCCGCCCCAGAACAGCAGCAGGGCCGCCACGAGGATCCAGCTATCCACCAGCACGGGCAGCGCCAGCGTGCCGCAGACGCCCGCAAAGGCCATCAGCGCGAGCATGGTGCGCCGATCCTTCATCCGGTCCGATAACAGGCCGATCGGTATCTGGAAGACCATGTTGCCGATGCCCATCACGGTCAGCAGAAGCGCTGCCTGCGATTCGTTGAAGCCCTCACGCGTCGCATAGATGGGAAACAGCGACAGGCCGCCCGCCTGCACCGAACCGAACACGAAAGCCGCAGCCGAAGCCATCGGCACCAGCCAGACGTAGCGAACGAAATGGTGGTTGGGCCGCTCATCCAGCTCCGGGCTTTCGCCGCGGGCCATGAAGATGGGAATCGCCGCCAGAAGAATGATTGCCGCCCCGACGATAAAGGGCAGGATACCCTCGCTGCCGACAACGGAGAACAGCAATGGACCGACAGCGAAACCAACCGCAAGCCCCGTGGCATAGATGCCGAGAACCATGCCGCGTTTTTTGGGCGGTGCGGTCATGTTGATCCAGTATTCGGACAGGATGAACAGTGTGGTGGTTGCGCCATGGAAGACGATTCGCAGCGGAAACCACATCCAGAAGGCATCGGCGAAATAAAAACAGAGCGCACTCAGCGCCGAAACGACGACTGCAAACAGCATCGTCCGCGCCACGCCGAAATCATGGGCGATCTTGGTCGTCACCGGCGCTGCCATCATCGCCGCGACGCCGGCCATGGCCGAGTTGACGCCGATCATGGTGGAGGAGATGCCACGCTTCTCAAGGATGATCGACAGGAGCGGCAGGCCAAGACCGATGGCGACACCGACCGCACTGATGGCGGAAATCGCGGCGATCAGTGAGGGCCAGTGAATGGCATCCGCTTCGCATTTCATCTGTGACATAACGGCCTTTATACAAACTCTTGAATGAATCGGCCGTGGCGCGTGAAATAGAGCCGCGCGGGGCTGTCAAAGGGCAGTGAGGGATCACCTATCATGAGTTTTGTGACATCTTCGAGAACCGTACGCGTGATTTTCGGCATGTTCAGACCGGAAAGGTCATTCATGTCAAGCCATTGCACATTGTGCAGCTCGTCGGAGTCCCGGGTTAGCCGGGTATCCAGCCGCAATTCGTCGGCATAGCAGCAAAAAAATCGGGTGTCGTAACGCCTGATATTGCCGGGCGGGGTAATGGCGCGCGCCACATACCGGAAACAGGAAAGGTCCGGGCCGTCTGCGGCAAGCCCGATATCCACGCCGGTTTCCTCGACAAGTTCACGTGCGGCTGCGAGCGCCAGCGCTCTCGCCCCGGCAATGCTCAGGCGGCGCGCGGCGGAAGCGGTGAGGCTGTTGAGGACGGCGGGATGAAGGTCGCCGGAGAAGGGCAGGGCGTGGTCACGCGGGTCGCGTTTGCCGCCGGGAAACACGTAAGCACCTGGCATGAAGACGTGGGCATTGCTGCGCTGGCCCATCAGTACCCGCATCGCAGGCCCGGACCGGTCGAACAGGATGATGGAAGCGGCATCGCGCGGACGCATCGGCGTGCTCGCCGCTCCGGTGCTCATGGGACGCTGGGGCACGTGCAAGTTTCCGCCGGTCGTCAGTGGGAGGAACCGTCTATCTGCGCCTTTGGCTGCTTTCCGTCAAAGCCGTGCATCTTGAGCGCCCATTGCAGCCCGATGACGCCGCCCTTGATCGGTTGCAGCGTCAAGAGTGCGGCCAGAATGGTGATTGGCACCCAGATGGCGAAATGCACCCACATGGGTACGGAAAAGACCATATCCGTCATCATGAAGCCGCCGACGGCGATGTGGCCGATGATGACGATGGAGATGTAAGGCGGCAAATCATCGGAACGATGGTGGTGCATTTCGGCGCCGCAGGCGGCGCAATTGTCCACCGGCTTCAGAAAGGCACGAAACAGGCGGCCGCCGCCGCAGGCGGGGCAGCGGTTCGCCATACCGCGCATGATGGAACGTCCAAGCGGCCGCTCCGCGCTGTTGTCGCCGAAGGTGACCGTTTCCGAGCTCTGATGTGCACTCATCCTGAAGTCCTTCTCCCGTTTCCTTAACCGCCTGTCGCGGTCTTGTTATTGCAGCCGTCCTAATGTCGCCTTCTGGGCGGCCGTGTTCCGGGCTTTGCGGCAGGACGCGATGTCCGCCGGCCCGCCTTGTGGAACGACCGCGTACCGACCGGCATCTTGCGCCCCGGGCTCAGCATATCGAAACGCAGCGCACCCGCCAGTGGCACGGCTTCCGCAAGCCGCACCTGAACCGTGTCACCAAGCTGATAACCGAGACCCGTCTTTTCCCCTGTCAGGGCCTGATGGGCCTCATCGTAGAGGAAATAATCGGTTCCGAGTGTAGATATAGGAACAAATCCGTCCGCGCCAAACTGCGGAAGCGCGACAAAAAGTCCCGCCTTGGTGACACCGGAAACACGGCCCTCGAATTCTTCACCCACCCGTTCGGAAAGATGATGCGCGATCAGCCGGTTGATGGTGTCGCGCTCGGCAGCCATGGCGCGGCGCTCGAATGTCGAGATTTCGGCGGCGATGTCGTCCAGCGTCGCCTCTTCCTGCGGTGTGATACCGCCTTCGCCGAGGCCCAGAGAACCCACCAGCGCGCGATGCACGATGAGGTCGGCATAACGGCGGATCGGCGAGGTGAAATGGGCATATTTCATCAGGTTGAGGCCGAAATGGCCGATGTTTTCCGGGCTGTAGATCGCCTGGCTCTGGCTGCGCAGCACCATCTCGTTGACCATGATCTGGTGCGGCGTATCAATGGCGCGCGCCAGAATGCCGTTGAAGGAATTGGCGCGCATGGCCGCCCCCTTTGCCATGGATATGCCGATGGTGCCGAGGAATTCGCGCAGCACCTCCTGCTTGGAGAGCGTGGGTGCATCGTGGACGCGATAGACCAGCGGCTGCTTCTTCTTTTCCAGCGTCTCGGCGGCGGCGACATTCGCCTGGATCATCATTTCCTCGATCAGCTTATGCGCATCGAGACGTTCGGGAATGACGACCTTGTCCACCGTGCCATCGGGCCTGAGCTGAATCTTGCGCTCCGGCATGTCGAGTTCCAGCGGCTGGCGGCGGTCGCGGCCGCGCTTCATCACCTCGTATGCATGCCACAATGGCTTCAGGATCGGCTCCAGCAGCGTCCCGGTCTTGTCGTCGGGGCGGCCGTCGATCGCGGCCTGCGCCTGCTGGTAGGAGAGCTTGGCAGCGCTCTTCATCATGATGCGATGGAAGGTGTGGCCCGCCTTGCGGCCTTCCTTCGAGAAGGTCATACGCACGGCGAGGGCAGGGCGGTCGACGCCTTCCTTCAGCGAACAGAGATCGTTGGAGATACGCTCCGGCAGCATCGGCACGACACGGTCAGGGAAATAGACCGAGTTGCCGCGCTTCAGCGCCTCGCGGTCGAGCGGTGCGCCTGATCGCACATACCAGGACACATCGGCAATGGCGACCGTGACGATGACGCCATCAGGATTGTCGGGCGAGGTATCCGGTTCGGCATAGACCGCGTCGTCATGATCCTTGGCGTCAGCCGGATCGATGGTGATGAGCGGCAGGTCGCGCCAGTCCTCACGGTGCGACATGGTTGCGGGCTTTGCAGCATCCGCTTCGGCCAGAACATTCGAGGGGAAGATGTGCGGAATGCCGTGGGCATGGATCGCGATCATCGAGATCGCCTTTTCCGAGGCGACCGAGCCGATGACCGAGAGGACTTTCGCCCGCGTCAGGCCGTAACGGCCGCTATTGCGCGAGGTTTCCACCTCGATCAGATCGCCGTCCTTGGCGTCGCCGACACCATCCGGGTCGATCACCATCTCCTCGCCACGCCGGTCGATCGGCATCAGCCGTCCGCCGCCGCCTTCCGTTTGCTTGAACACGCCAAGCAGCGCGTTCTGGCGACGGTCGATCAGCTTTACGACGCGCGCCGTATAGGCCGGGCCGACGCTTTCCTTGGAGGGGAAGATCTTTGCCAGAATACGGTCGCCGAGACCGGCAGCCGGGGCTTTCTTGCCGCGATCCTGCGAGGACTGGCGGATGAGCACGGCAGGTGCCGCGCCCATATCTTCCGGCCATTCCGCCGGCCGGCCGATCAATTCGCCGTCCTTGTCGCGGGTGGTGATGTCGAGAACCGTAACCGGTGGCAGGCCGCCCGGCCGCGTCAGCGACTTGCGGCTCTTGTGCACCATGCCATCGACTTCGAGTTCCTTCAGCAGCGCTTTCAGAACGATGCGGTTTTCACCTTTCAGCCCGAAAGCTTTGGCGATTTCGCGCTTGGAAGCCTGCTGCGGATGGTCGGCGATGAATTTCAGCAGCACCTCGCGGGAAGGCACCTCGCCATGGATGATGCCTTCACCTTCGCTCACACGCTTGCCGCGTCCGGTGCGTCCAAAGCCGTCGCTGGCGGAACCCTGTCTCTGACGCGGCGTCTTGCTCACTCTGCTGCCTTCTTGGGTTTGGCTGCAGCCTTCGGCTTGGCGGCCGTCTTGCTCTTGGTTGCTGCCTTGGCTTTCGTCGCCTTCGGTTTTGCCGCGGCGTCACCATCGGCCTTCTTGGCGGCAGGTTTCTTGGCCTTGGCAGGCTTGCCGCCGGTGCCGGTCTTGGCAATGCGCTCGGCAATCAGCACCAGAGACTCGTCCAGCGTCACCGAGGCCGGATCCTGACCCTTTGGAATGGTGGCGTTGACCTTGCCCCAGTTGACGTAAGCGCCATAACGCCCGTCACGCACGGTGATCGGGCCGCCATCGGGGTGGTCGCCCAGTTCCTTCAGCGCTGCCGGCGTGCCGCTGCGGCCGCGTCCCGGTCCCTTGCTCTGCTTTTCGGCAATGACGGTGACGGCGCGGTTGAGACCGATCGAGAACACGTCCTCGATACTTTCAAGGTTCGCATAGGAACCGTCATGCAGAAGGAACGGTCCATAGCGGCCAAGCCCGGCTGATATCATCTTGCCGGTTTCCGGATGTTTGCCGATATCGCGCGGCAGGTTGATGAGCGCCAGCGCCTTCTCGTGGTCAATATCCTCAGGCTTCCAGCCCTTGGGCAGCGAAGAACGCTTGGCTTCCTTGCCGTCGCCGCGCTGGATATAGGGTCCGAAGCGGCCGGAGCGCAGCGTCAACTCTTCACCGGTCATCGGATCGGCGCCGAGCGCCTTCGGCTCGTTCGAGGCCGCAGCTTCGGCTTCCGAACCGTCAGAGGTGAGCTGGCGGGTGTAGTTGCATTCCGGATAGTTGGAGCAACCGACGAAAGCGCCGTATTTGCCGAGCTTCAGCGAGAGATTGCCGGTGCCGCAAACCTGACAGATGCGCGGATCCGAACCATCCTCACGCTTGGGGAACACCAGCGGTGCCAGAACCTCGTTCAGCGCATCCAGCACGTTGGTGACGCGCAATTCCTTGGTATCTTCGATCTGCGCGAAGAAATCCTTCCAGAAATCGCGCAGCACCTGCTTCCAGTCCAACTCACCAGCGGAAATCCGGTCGAGCTTTTCTTCGAGAGCGGCGGTGAAGTCGTATTCGACATATTTGGAGAAGAAGCTTTCAAGGAAAGCCGTCACCAGCCGTCCGCGTGAATGCGGGATCAGCTTGCGCTTGTCGACGATGATATATTCACGGTCGCTCAGCGTCTTCAGCGTTGCCGCATAGGTGGAAGGGCGGCCGATGCCGAGTTCTTCCATCTTCTTGATGAGTGAGGCTTCCGAATAACGCGGCGGCGGTTCGGTGAAGTGCTGGCTGGCATTGATCTTCTGCTTGGCGAGGTTCTCGCGCTCATTGATCTGCGGCAGGCGGCCTTCGTCGTCACCGTCGTCGCTCTGTTCGCCGTCTTCCTTCTGGTCGGTATAGGCGGCGATGAAACCGTCAAAACGGATCACCGAGCCGACGGCACGGAGACCGGCCTTCTCGCCGTTCTTGTCCGCAAGAATTTCCACCGTGGTGCGCTCGATTTCAGCGGACGCCATCTGGCTGGCGATACCGCGCTTCCAGATCAGGTCGTAAAGACGCAGTTGATCGGCATCGAGATAACGCTTCAGCTGATCCGGCGTGCGGTTGAAATCGGTCGGGCGGATCGCCTCATGCGCTTCCTGGGCGTTCTTGGCCTTGGTGGAATAGAAACGCGCCTTTTCCGGCACATAGCGATCGCCGAATTGCTCGCCAATGGCCTGGCGGGCAGCATCGATGGCTTCCGGTGCCATCTGCACGCCGTCAGTACGCATATAGGTGATAAGGCCGACGGTTTCTCCGCCGATGTCGATACCTTCATAAAGCTTCTGTGCTACCTGCATCGTCCGCGAGGCACCAAAGCCCATACGCGAAGACGCCGCCTGCTGCAAAGTCGAGGTGGTGAAGGGCGGGCCGGGATTGCGCTTGACGGGTTTTGCCTCGACGGAATCGACCACATAGGTCGCGCCTTCCAGCAACACCTTCAGCCGGTTCGCTTCCTCACCGGTCTTGATCCCGCGGCTCTGCAGCCGCTTGCCATCCGCGGATACCAGCTTGGCCTCGAACTCGTCACCGCGCGGTGTCTTCAGAAGCGCGCTGATGTTCCAGTATTCCTCGGAGACGAAACGTTCGATCTCGGATTCGCGATCGCAGACGAGGCGCAGCGCAACCGACTGCACGCGGCCGGCGGAGCGCGCGCCGGGCAGCTTGCGCCACAATACCGGAGACAAGTTGAAACCGACGAGATAATCCAGCGCGCGGCGGGCGAGATAGGCGTCGACCAGCGGCACGTCGATGTCGCGCGGGTTCGCCATGGCGTCCAGCACCGCCTTTTTGGTGATGGCGTTGAAGACCACTCGCTTCACCGGCTTGTCGCCGAGAACGCGCTTCTTCTTCAAAAGATCGAGAACGTGCCAGGAAATGGCTTCACCTTCGCGATCCGGGTCGGTTGCGAGAATGAGGCCATCGGAGGCTTTTACCGCATCGGCAATATCCTTCATGCGCTTGGCGGATGCGCTGTCGACTTCCCAGGACATTTCGAAATCCTGGTCGGGCAGCACCGATCCGTCCTTGGCAGGAAGGTCTCTGACATGGCCAAAGGATGCAAGAACCTTATAGCCCGAGCCAAGATACTTGTTGATCGTCTTGGCTTTGGCAGGAGATTCTACGACGACGACATTCATATTGTTTTTCTCTGGAACTGGTCCGTTAACGTGGCCCGATTGCAGCGCAATGCCGCAATTCGCCTTCTTTATAATTCGACATGGACAGGTAATGCCCCCGGGTCAAGAGGCAAGCCCGATTTTATCGCTCCAAGGTGATTGCAACCTATGGATAATCTATTGTTGTATTGCAATCTTTGGTAAATTGGTTATGATACCCAACATCATTTGAATCTACTTAATGCTTTTCGTTTCAGGCGGAATTTCCAGGATAAATATATGGTCCCGAACGCGACAGACAATAATGCCGATAATGATGGGACCCGGGAGAACTTGGCTTACATTCGCCAGATGCTGGCGGAACTGCGGCAGGTCGCCAGCCGCGAGGGTGCCGACATGCTGTGTTACCTGATCGAGATGGCCTATGTCGAAGTCGGCGACATCCAGAGCGGACGACGCAAGCTCTCAATCCGCGAGGAGCGAAACCCGACCCCCGGCATGCCGGTTTAACCGCCCGGCTATATCGAGCTCCAGCAGCACCAGATGAACGGTGGCAGCGGGAAAACCCGTGTGGCGGATAATATCGTCCGTATCCACGGGCGAGGGACCGAGAGCGGCGGCGATGATGTTACGCTCGTCGTCCCCTGGTGGTGACATCTCCATGTCGGATCTCGGTTCCTCGATTTTCCGCTCATAGGGCAATTGCGGTTCCATCAGCGGCCGCAGCGCCTCGAGAATATCTGAAGCGCCCGTCGTCAGCATCGCACCTTCCTTGATCAGCCGGTTGGTGCCTTCGCAGCGTGCATCGAGCGGGGAACCGGGCACGGCAAAAACGAGCCGGCCCGCTTCGCCGGCAAGCCGCGCCGTAATCAGCGAGCCGGAGCGCTCCGCCGCTTCCACGATGACGACGCCGAGGGAGACGCCGGCGATCAGCCGGTTGCGGCGGGGGAAATCCCGCGCGCGCGGTTCCCAGCCGAACGGCATTTCGCTGATCGTCGTGCCGCCCTGATCATATATCTCCTGCAAAAGCCCGAAATTTTCCTGCGGATAGGGACGGTCAAGGCCGCCCGCCAGCATGGCCACGGTACCGGTTGCAAGGCTTGCCCGGTGTGCGGCCGCGTCTATGCCGCGCGCCAGGCCGGAAGCGATCGTATAACCGGCTCTGCCGCAGTCGCGCGCGAGCATCGCGGCGAATTTCGCGCCGTTGATGGAGGCGTTGCGCGAGCCGACAATACCGATGCATGGTTTTGTTGCGGTGGATGCCGATCCTTTCATGGCGATCAGCGGCGGCGCGCCGTCCAGATGCCGCAGGGCGGAGGGGTAATCCGGCTCGCCGATGCCGACGAAACGCGCCCCGAATTTTTCCGCGGTCTCGATTTCGCCTTCCGCTTCCGCCTGAGTGGCAATGCGGGGGCTGCGCAATGAACCGCCGCGCCTTGAAAGTTCCGGCAGGGCGTCGAGCGCCTTTTCGGCGCTGCCAAAATGATTGATGAGTTCGCGGAAGGTGACTGGGCCGATATTGTCGCTGCGGATCAGCCGCAGCCACGCGACCCGCTGCCGGGAAGAAAGCTCTATGCCCTGCCGTGTCGTTTCCTCATGCGGCATGACATATCCTTAAGACTGGCCTTAGCCCTTTTGTCCGATCCGGCTTTCGGTGCCGGCCAGAAGCCGTGCGATATTTTCGCGGTGCTTCCACCAGGAAATCACGCTCAGCAGCGTTACCAGCAGTGCCGTCTTCTCAGGTCCGAGCACCCAGAGGGCCACGGGAATGATCAGCATGGCCAAAAGCGCCGACAGAGACGAGTAACGGGTGATGAAGGCGGTTGCGAGCCAGATGAGCGCAAAGGCCAGCATCATCAGGGGGGCGGCCCCCAAAAGCACGCCGATATAGGTCGCCACACCCTTGCCGCCCTTGAAGCCGAGCCACACCGGAAACAGGTGGCCGAGGAAGGCGAAGAAACCGGCGACCAGCGACGCTTCGTAACCCCAGAGCGCATTGGCGACCAGCACCGCCGCCGTGCCCTTCAGCGCGTCGAGCAGCAGGGTTGCGGCGGCGAGCTTCTTGTTGCCGGTGCGCAGCACATTGGTTGCGCCAATATTGCCGGAGCCGATCTTGCGCACGTCGCCCAGTCCCGCCATGCGGGTGAGGATGAGGCCGAAGGGTATCGAGCCGAACAGGTAACCGATAAGCGCCGCCAGCGCGAGAAGGGCAGGCGCCGTCTGCCAGTCAGTCAAAGCACTCATTCAAACGTCCCCTCTGTCGCGCTGGCCGCGTGATCTCTGTTGGTGATCTTATGCCAAGGAATGAACGGCTTTGCCAGCCACATAAGTGGCGACGGCACGGCCGCTGAAACGGGCATCCTCGAACGGCGTGTTCTTGGATTTGGACACCAGCTGTTCCCTGGTCACAAGCCATGGCTCGTCGAGATCGATGAGCGTGATATCGGCTTTCGCGCCCGCCTTCAGCGTTCCCGCATCCAGTCCGAAAATCTTTGCCGGACGGGTGGAAAGCGCATCGATCAGCCGCATCAGCGGAACCTCGCCGCTGTGGTGGAGGAGCAGCGCCGCCGCCAGCATGGTTTCCAGCCCCACCGCGCCGCTCGCGGCATCCGAAAACGGCAGGCGCTTGGTGTCGACATCCTGCGGGTCGTGTGAGGAGACAATGATGTCGATGGTGCCGTCCTTCAGCGCCTCCACCATGGCCTTGCGATCGTCTTCGGCGCGCAGCGGCGGGGAGAGCTTGAAGAAGGTGCGGTATTCGCCGATATCGTTCTCGTTGAGCGTCAGATGGTTGATCGAGATGCCGCAGGTGGCCTTGACGCCCCGCTGCCGCGCAACGCGGATCGCCTCAGCCGATTCCGGCACGGAAATCTTGGCGGCGTGGTAAATCGCCTGAGTCAGCCCGGCAATGCGCAGATCGCGTTCCAGCGGGATGATCTCGGCTTCCTTGGGAACGCCCGACAGGCCGAGCCAGCTTGCGAACAGCCCCTCGTTCATGTCACCGCCGCCGATATATTTGTCGCGGGTTTCGAGCGAGATGACAGCGCCCAGTTCGCGCGCATAGGTCATGGCGCGGCGCAGCACCAGCGTGTCGGAAAGCGCCTTGCGGCCATTGGTGAAGGCAACCGCACCGGCTTCCTTCAGCATGCCGAACTCGGTCATTTCCTCGCCATTGAGGCCCTTGGTCAGGGCCGCTGCCGGATGGACATTGACGATTGCCTTGTCGCGCGCCGTCTTCTTCACATATTCGACGAGTGCGATGTCATCGATGACAGGGTCGGTATCGGGCATGACGATGATGCTGGTGACACCGCCGGCCGCTGCCGCGCGCGCGGCGGATTCGATGGTCTCGCGGTGTTCGGCACCAGGTTCGCCGACGAAGACACGGGCATCCACCAGACCGGGAACGGCCACGAGCCCCTTGCAGTCACGCACGGTCGCGCCTTCCGGTGCGCCCTGATTATGCGCATCCTTGCCCGCCGCCAGAATAGTGCCGTCTGCGCCGATGATCACGCTGCCGGTCTCGTCGAGGTTACGGGACGGATCGACGATGCGGAGGTTCTTGAGAACGGTAACGGCACTCATACGCGCTCACCCTGATTTTGCGAGACAAGCAGGGTTTCCATGACCGCCATGCGCACGGCAACCCCCATTTCCACCTGGCTTTCGATCACGCTCTGCGGACCATCTGCCACGTCGGAGGCGATTTCCACGCCGCGGTTCATCGGGCCGGGATGCATGACCAGCGCATCTTCCTTCGCCGCCTTCAGCTTTTCGGCATCGAGGCCGTAATAATGGAAATATTCGCGCACCGAAGGCACGAAGGAGCCGGACATGCGCTCGCGCTGCAGGCGCAGCATCATCACCACATCGGCGTTCTTCAGCCCTTCCTTCATGTCGTGGAAAACCTCGACGCTCATGTCGCGGATACCGGAGGGCAAAAGCGTGGCGGGGGCGACGACGCGAACGCGCGCGCCCATCTGGTTGAGCAGTATGATGTTGGAGCGGGCGACGCGCGAATGCAGCACGTCGCCGCAGATCGCCACCGTGATGCCTGATAGTTCGCCCTTGGCGCGGCGGATGGTCAGCGCGTCGAGCAGCGCCTGCGTCGGGTGCTCATGCTGGCCGTCTCCGGCATTGACGACGGAGCAGGCGACCTTCTGCGCGAGAAGGGCTGCTGCACCGGCGGAGGAGTGGCGAACCACCAGCACATCCGGGCGCATGGCGTTCAGCGTCATCGCCGTATCGATCAGCGTTTCGCCCTTCTTCACCGAGGAATTGCCGACCGACATGTTCATCACGTCTGCGCCAAGGCGTTTTCCGGCAAGCTCGAAGGAGGACTGCGTGCGCGTCGAGGCTTCGAAGAACAGGTTGATCTGCGTCAGGCCCCGAAGCGTCGAGGTCTTTTTCTCGCGCTGACGGCTGATTTTCACCGCCTCGTCGGCCTTGTCGAGAAGCAGGGTAATATCCTGATGGGAAAGCCCCTTGATGCCGAGGAGATGGCGATGGGGGAAGAAGACCATGCGGTTTGCCTCCTGACGGGCGCCGCATTTTCCCGTGAAAATGCCCGGAACGCCCGAATGCTGATCCGTGCGCTCCCATTCGCTGTGAACACGCCTCAGGAGTGCCGCGGAATTCGGTCCTGCGCTCTATAGAGATTGCTTGCCGCAGGGGCAAGCGCCTGCGACGCCTGAAATGAGAACACGGCCATGTTTTCCCAGCGCGCAAGAAAAAAGTGGATTAGTCGAGGTTGCAACTATTCCAGAAGACGCGAGGGTCCGGCAGCATCTCGGCGGGCAGTCAGATGATGCCATGCTTTTTCAAAAGCGTCTGCTCATCGCCTGAGGCCCAGCCGAAAACTTTCGGCTTCCCGTCCAGCGCCTGGACGAAATAGTGAACATCGAAATCGATGGCGAGATCCGATTGGTCCTTGCCGGCAAAGGTTGCCGTCCAGGCGACGTGGGCGACGCAATGATGTTCATCGATGGGTGAAAGGTGGATATCGCGTATCCGCATCCTTTTCGTTCCTATGGCCCTATAGCGCTGATAACCCTTCGTCATGACCTGCTTTAGCTGCTCGTCGTTCTTCCCGGTCATCACCCCGGCAGGTGATGCGGCGATGAAGTCGGAGGCATAAAGGGATGAGACCTCTTCCATATCCATGTCGCCGTTGAGAGACTTGTTGAAAAAGCGCTCATATCGTTCAAAGAGCTTTCTGACGCTTGCCTCCATGGGCCTTCTCCAAATCTAGCTTTGTTCCTTAAGGTCATGAGCCGAGAGGAGCACTTGAAGGCGCAGAATGCCCAGTGAAGATACCCCAGGTGAAATCAACGCCTGCAATGCGCGTCTGTTCCGTCAGGCCGCCGCCGGCTCTCTCATTCGGCACGGGATGCAATGCCTGGCCGCGGCTTGTTTGCCTCGCCGCATCTGGCCTTCGGTTGAAGCAGCCCGAAAAATGTTCAATGCCCGGTTTTAATCGTCTCAATCGCTTCCTGTGGGCAGGATTTTGCAATATCACCCCACTATGCAATTCGAGTAAAAAGCAGCTAGAAGCAGTTGATGACCCAGAACTCCCGGACAGAAGAAACGCTCGCCGAACTGAACCAGCCAAGCCTCTGGTCCGGTATCAATGCTTATCGTTCCGATCCGCTGATCGTCGACCTCACCTCCGGCCTGTCACGCAATCTGAGAGAAGAGTTCGACCAGCTCGGGCGCTACGTCACCTCGCACGAGGCGCAGGAACTGGCGCGCATGGCCAATCAGGGCGTGCCGCAGCTGCACACCCACGGCCCGCGCGGGGAACGTCTCGATCAGGTGGAATTCCACCCTGCGTGGCACGCGCTGATGCGCCGCTCCATGTCATCGGGCCTTCATTCCAGCGTCTGGGAAAATCTGGCCGAAACACGCGGCAACGAACACAAGGCCCGCGCCACCAAATTCTATCTGACCTCGCAGCTCGAGGCCGGGCATCTCTGCCCGCTGACCATGACCAGCGCCTCCGTCGCCGCCATCATGGCCTCGCCGCGTGTGCAGAAGGAATGGGCGCCGAAGATCCTGTCGCGCAAATATGATTCCTCGCAAAAACCGGCCCTGCAGAAAACCGCCGTCACCATCGGCATGGGCATGACGGAAAAGCAGGGCGGCACGGATGTGCGCGCCAACCGCACCACGGCCGAGCGCGTGGGTGAGGGCATTTATCGCCTTTCCGGTCACAAATGGTTCCTGTCCGCGCCGATGAGCGACGGTTTCGTCATGCTGGCCCAGATGGGCGACGGCATGGGCTGTTTCCTGGTGCCACGTTATCTGGAGGATGGTTCAAAGAACGGCCTGCACTTCCAGCGCCTGAAGGACAAGCTCGGCAACCGCTCCAACGCGTCGGCCGAAGTCGAATTCACCGATGCTTTCGGTTATATTCTCGGTGATCCCGGCAGCGGCATCCGCACCATCCTCGACATGGTGACGCTGACCCGGCTCGATTGCGCGCTGGCGTCGGCCGGCATGATGCGCGCCTCGCTTGCCGAAGCGGTACACTACGCCCGCGGGCGTTCGGTTTTCGGCAAGATGCTGGTCAGCCAGCCGATCATGACGCGCGTTCTCGCCGACATGGCGCTTGATGTGGCTGCCGCAACGGCGCTCTCCTTCCGGCTGGCATCGGCCTTCGACGCAGCGCGTAACAACCCGGCGGAAGCCGCCTATGCGCGGGTCATGACGCCGATCGTGAAATACTGGTGCTGCAAGATCGCGCCGGCGCTCATCTACGAAGCGATGGAATGCCTTGGCGGCAACGGTTACGTGGAAGAGCGGCCGATTGCCCGCCACTACCGTGAAGCACCCGTCAACGCCATCTGGGAAGGCTCCGGTAACGTCATGGCGCTGGATGTGCTGCGTGTTCTTCAGCGTGGCAAGGATCTGTTCGATCTCGTCTTCCAGACGCTGGAGCGGGATCTGGGCGCTGCCGGCAAAAAGACTACCGATGTTCTGCGCGCCGCAATTGCCCTTGCCGAGCGCGATGAAGGGGCGGCCCGCCTGCTGGTGGAGCAATTCGCACTTGCGGCCGCTGCCGCCGAGCTTTGCCGTCTCGGTGCCGGCAAGATCGCCGATGCTTTCCTGGAAACCCGTCTTGCCGGCGGCTGGCGCCACACTTACGGCATGCTCGATTCCCGCTTCGATCCCAATTATATTATCGATCTTCTCTATCCGCCCGCGTCCTGAGTGACGAAGGGCTGATGGTTGTTGCATTCCCGGCGGGAGGGGGCTCGGATTTGAAAAAAAGCGGTGGCGTGGAGCGTGCATTTATCTGTCGTGGCGCGGCAATGGAGGGCGGCTGCAGATGCTGACCTTTCGTTCCGCCCGTCTGGAAGATGAGGACGCACTTTACGCCATAAGTCTCGCAACCGGTGACGCCGGCGAAGATGCGACGCCGCTTTATCGTGACGGCCGCATGGTGGGCCATATCTATTCCGTGCCTTACCTGCATCTTTGGCCCGATGCCGTTTTTGTGGCGGAGGACGAGGAGGGTGTCTGCGGTTACATCGCCGGAGCGCTCGATACGGCCTTGCATGACGAGCGGCTGGAGCAGGAATGGTGGCCGCATCTGCGCGCCCTTTATCCCGACCCCGGCGGCGACCCGCAGACATGGGACGCTGACCAGCGCCGGGCTCATTTCATCCACCACCCGCGCCGCTCGCCGACCTGGCTCACGGATCCGTTTCCGGCCCATATCCACATGAACCTTCTGCCGCGCACGCAGGGCAAGGGCGGCGGCACGCGGCTTTTGTCGCGCTGGCTGGATATGGCAAGGCAAAACAACGTCTACGGCATTCACCTCGGTGCCAGCGAACGCAACAATGCGGGTATGCGCTTTTGGGAAACACGCGGCTTCAAACGTCTTGAAAGCCACGAAACACCCGGCACCGTTTGGTTTGGCATGGCGCTGGAGTAATATCTCTGCCGTGTATCTCGGAGATACCAGTCTTCTATCTCCACTCATCCACAGGAACCTTCTTCCCATCCGCGCCGCCGCATTGTCCTTGCCTTCATGCTTTGTTAACCCCTTGGGTCAGGCCTTTTTAAAAGACGGGTAGGGAAGCATGCTGGCGACCGCAGAGGCAATTTCAGCCGACAGACCGGAAAAGCGCGTCAAGGATCGCGCCGCGACCGAGAAGGCGATTTTTAATGCGGCGCGATCGCTGCTGGCGGAAGAGGGCTTTCAGGGTTTCGGCATTAACGCGGTCGCCCGTCGCGCCGGGTGCGACAAGCAGCTCATCTATCGTTATTTCGGTGGTCTGGACGGCCTGATCGAGGCGATCGGCGAGGACCTCGGCTCCTGGGTGAAGGACCGTATTCCCGAAGACACCGGCGGCATGTTTCTTCTGACCTATGGCGATCTCATGGAAAAGCTGGCGCTTTATTTCATGGATGCGCTGCGTAGCGATCCTCTCGTCTGCAAGATCATCGCCTGGGAAGTGTCGGATGGTTCGCCGCAGGTGAGGCAGCTTGCCGAAGCCCGCGCCAAATCGCTTGGCAAATGGCTGGAGCGCATGCGCGGTTCGCTGGCGGCGCCGAAGGGTGTGGACACTGCCGCCGTCAACGCCGTGTTGTTCGCCGCCATCCAGCACCTCGTCATTTCCGCAGCAACCAGCGGCCAGTTTGCCGGCGTGCCGCTTAAATCCGACCGCGACTGGGACAAGATCGTCACCGCCGTCAAAAGGCTGGTGCGCGGCGTTTACGGCTAAGCCGCTTCAGGAGGGCGGGCATCTGTCCTGCCCTTGAAGGCTGGCGTGGGACCAGAGGAAAATCAGCCGTGTTTTCACCGGCGGGCAACCGTCCGGCGGCGCTGTCCTTTGCCCTGGCCGCACGCTTGTCCACAGACCGTCCGTCCGTGTTAACCATAATCACAGCTTTTATTTGCGTCGTCACGGCAGCCGGTCCAGTGTGAATTAACGAAGTGTTAACCATGCGCAATGATTGCGCATAAGGGAGCCGCAAGTGAGCCGCTGGACAGCTTTAGGCGTCATGATGACGTTTTTTGTGATGCTGCCGTTGGATATCGACGCGCCGGCGCTGAACCTTTGCCTGATGGCTCTGGTGCGCTGGGCGGTGCTTGCCGGCGTCCCCGACACGATGTTTGCGCGGGGGCAGGCGGCATGAAGTGGTTTCTGATCCTCTGGGCAGGCCCCGTCGCATTGCTGGGCAGCTGGTACTGGCTTTCCTATTACGACATGAGCTTCGGTTTTTATATGCTGACGCGCGAGACCCATGATCTGGTATTCCAGATCTACGGCAATATTCTCGGCCTGCCGCCGGAAAGCCTGCCGCCGCTCGTTGCGCGCGCCATAGCGGTCGACAGCCTCATCGTTTTTGCGATTGTCGCATTCCGCAGGAGAAAGCAGATCGCCAATTGGTGGCGGGGCCGTCAGTCGGCCGCGCGGGCAAGTGCCGAAAGCCTGTCGAGCGCGCCCTGAAGAATGAAACTCGCCGCCGCCGAATCGATGCGTTCGGCCCGTTTGGCGCGTGAGACATCCATTTCCAGGAGTGCACGCTCGGCCGCGACCGTAGAAAGCCGCTCATCCCAGAAAATGAAGGGCAGTGCAGTCTTCTCACCCATGGTGCGCACGAAAGCGCGTGTTGCCTGCACACGTGGCCCTGCCGAGCCGTCCATGTTCATTGGCAGGCCGATGACGAAGGCGGCCACCTTCTCCTTTTCGGCAAAGGCCAGTAGCACTTCGGCGTCCTGCGTGAATTTCACCCGCTTGATAACGGGACGCGGCGTTGCAAAGCGCCGCGACAGGTCCGACATGGCAAGCCCGATGGTTTTCGTGCCAAGGTCGAGGCCGGCAATAGCCTGTGCGGGCTGAAGCGTTTCCGCAAGTTCCTCGATGGTGAGTATCGCCATGGCGCGCTGCCCTATCGTTTGCGGACGAATTCGGTGCGCAGCACCAGACCCTTGACGGCCTCATGCCTGCAATCGATCTCTTCCGGATTGTCGGTCAGACGGATGGATTTGATCACGGTGCCCTGCTTGATGACCGTGCTGGTGCCCTTGACCTTCAGATCCTTGATCAATGTCACGGAATCGCCATCTGCAAGGAGATTACCTGCGGCATCGCGGACTTCATTTGCGCGCGATGCTTCGGCGGCCAGTTCGGAAGCGGGCCGCCATTCGCCGGTCGCTTCGTCATACACGTATTCGTCATCATTCGCGGCCATTGTCGCCTCTCTGAAATACCGGTAGTGCGGTTGTAAGGCCGTCCTATGTCACACTATGTCGGCAACACGAAGGAGAAAGTTCATGAAAATCACCTGGCTCGGCCATTCCGCCTTCCGCCTCGAAAATGGTGGCGCGAAGATCCTCATCGATCCGTTTTTCACCGGCAATCCCGGTTTTGCCGGGCAGGACGGGAAGGCGGCTGCCGAAGGTATCACCCATATTCTCCTCACTCACGGCCATGGCGACCATGTGGGCGATACCGTCCAGCTTGCCCGCGAGACGGGCGCGACGGTTCTTGCCAATGCCGATCTCGCCGCCTGGCTTTCGACCAAGGGTGTGGCAAAGGTCGATATGGGCAATACTGGCGGCACAGTGCATTTCGACGGTTTTTCCGCCACCTTCACCAATGCGCTGCATTCCTCGGCGCAGATCACCGAGGATGGCGTCTCGCATTCGCTTGGCAACGCCAATGGCCTGATGCTGCATTTTGAAGATGGTCCGACCGTCTACCACATGGGCGATACGGACATCTTTTCCGACATGAAACTCATCAACGAATTGCATCAGCCGGATATCGGCCTGGTGCCGATCGGCGACCGCTTCACGATGGGCGGCGCCGTGGCGGCGCTGGCGTGTCAGCGTTTCTTCAAGTTCGAAAATGTAATCCCCTGCCACTACGGCACCTTCCCGATCATCGACCAGACCCCGGATAAGTTCGTGGCAGGCATGGAAGGATCGGAAGCGCGCGTCCACACGCCCAAGCCGGGCGATGCGCTGTCCTTCTGACCTTTCGCTTTTACGCATGTCGTGACGGCAAAACCGTTACACAGTTTGATGCGACATGCTTTCTACCGTTGCGAATGGCGGACATGGTGATTATAGCGGGTAGGAAAATTCTGACCGGAGTAGAACCATGTCCGTCGATCTCGCCACCGTAAAGCGCGTTGCGCGCCTTGCCCGTATCGCAGTCAGCGAAGAAGAAGCACAGAATATGCTTGGCCAGCTGAACGGCATACTCGGTTTCGTGGAGCAGCTTTCGGAAGTGAATGTCGACGGCGTCGAGCCGATGACATCAGTGACCCCGGTGGAGATGAAAAAGCGCGCCGACGTGGTGACCGACGGCAACAAGGCGGAAGACATTGTCGCCAATGCGCCCGCGACCGACCGGGACTTCTTCATGGTCCCGAAAGTGGTCGAATAAGCGACCGCCTCCGCCGCCCGATTTTTCCAAGATTTCGAAAGCCGTTGCCGACCATGACCGACCTGACGAGCCTGACCATTGCCGAAGCCCGCGAAAAGCTGAAGGCCAAAGAATTTTCCGCCCTCGAGCTGACCGACGCCTATCTCTCCGCCATCGATGCGGCCAATGGCGCGCTGAACGCCTATGTCGCGCTGACGCCTGAAAAGGCGCGCGACATGGCGAAAGCCTCCGACGACCGCATCGCCGCCGGCAAGGCTGGTGAGCTGGAAGGCGTTCCGCTTGGCGTGAAGGATCTGTTCGCCACACGTGACGTGCACACCCAGGCATGTTCGCATGTTCTCGACGGCTTCAAGCCCAAATATGAATCCACCGTCACCCAGAACCTCTGGGATCAGGGCGCAGTCATGCTCGGCAAGCTCAACATGGACGAATTCGCCATGGGCTCGTCCAATGAAAGCTCCTGGTACGGCCCGGCCATCAACCCGTGGCGCGCCAATGGCTCCGACCAGAAGCTGGTGCCCGGCGGCTCCTCCGGCGGTTCCGCCGCAGCCGTGGCCGCGCATCTCTGCGCCGGCGCCACCGCGACCGATACCGGCGGCTCCATCCGCCAGCCAGCCGCCTTTACCGGCACCGTCGGCATCAAGCCCACCTATGGCCGCTGCTCGCGCTTCGGCATCGTCGCTTATGCCTCTTCGCTCGATCAGGCAGGCCCGATTGCCCGTGACGTGCGTGATGCCGCGATCCTGCTGAAGACCATGGCAAGCGTCGACGCCAAGGATACGACTTCCGTGGACCTGCCGGTGCCGGACTACGAAAAGGCCATCGGTCAGTCGCTCAAGGGTCTGAAGATCGGTATTCCGAAGGAATATCGCGTCGACGGCATGCCGGAAGAAATCGAAAAGCTCTGGGCCAAGGGCGTCGAGTGGCTGCGCGACGCCGGTGCCGAGGTCGTCGATATCTCGCTGCCGCATACCAAATACGCACTGCCTGCTTACTACATCGTCGCACCGGCGGAAGCCTCGTCCAACCTTGCCCGTTATGACGGCGTTCGCTACGGCCTGCGCGTCGACGGCAAGGACATTGCCGACATGTATGAAAAGAGCCGCGCCGCCGGTTTCGGCAAGGAAGTGCAGCGCCGCATCATGGTCGGCACCTATGTGCTGTCGGCCGGTTATTATGACGCCTATTACCTGAAGGCGCAGAAGGTCCGCACCCTCATCAAGCGCGACTTCGAAAACGTCTTCCACGAAGGCGTCGACGCCATTCTGGCGCCGATCACACCGTCTTCCGCCTTCGCAGTCGGTGACGAGGAACTCGCTTCCGATCCGGTGAAAATGTACCTGCAGGACGTCTTCACCATCACGGTCAACATGGCCGGTCTTCCGGGCCTCTCGGTTCCGGCCGGTCTTGACGGCAAGGGTCTTCCGCTCGGCCTGCAGCTCATCGGCAAGCCCTTTGAGGAAGAAACGCTGTTCAAGACGGCGCATGCCATTGAGCAGGCAGCCGGCAAGTTCACGCCCGCCAAGTGGTGGTGAGTGGATTCACCAAGCTCTCTACACGAACGGGCGGCATCAAATGCCGCCCGTTTGTTTTTCATCGATTGTCCAGCTCACCCCGCACCAGTTCCAGACCGCGCGTGGTGATGCGGTAAGGCTTGCCGCCGGAAGAGGCGATCGCTCTCTTCCGTTTCAGCTTGCGGAAGGTGAGGAGGTCGAGGCCGCTGAAAATCCAGCCGTCACGCGTATAGAGCGCGAGTTTTTCGATTTTGTGGGCGTCGTCTCGTACGAGTTCAATTCTGCCGCCCTGGGCGAGCAGGTGAAGAATGCGCTGTTCGGCGCGGGAAATGTCCATTTTTTGGAAGTCCGGTCGGCGTCATATAGACGCGTGAAAGCAAATCCGGGTGCCGTTAAGGCATCCGGCTCGGTTTCAGCATGGCCCGGCGCGCAAGAAACTTGCGGGCAGGGCCTTTACCGGGACTCCGATTGAGCGAACATAAAAACTCCTGACTTGCGCCTTTTGGTTAGCGGGCGAGGCCGTTGCGGTCAAGTCCGGCGTTTTCGCATCCTCCACCGCGCGGGCGGTCGCATGGATCGAGATTGCGTCTCAGGGCTGCACTGGCAGAATCGCGCTACCGGTGCTTTACTTCCTTCAGCCACGGAGGGCGCGGTTTGATCGTCATTCGCAATGCGTATGAACAGGAAGCGGAGGTTCTGGCGGCCATTGGCCTCAGGGCATGGCGACAGGCAACCGCGGCTCTCGGCATCACCCCGACCCTTTATGACAATGCAGCCAGCGCCTTTTCCAATTTTACCCGCTCGTCATGGTTGGCGATCAGGGTGGCGGAGTTTGGCGGCTCGGTTGCGGGTTGGGCGGCGCGGGAGCATTTCGACGAGACGATTTCCGATTTCTGGATCGATCCTGATTTTCATCGCAGAGGTGTCGGCAGCCACCTGCTGGGCGATGTCGAAAGGCTGATAGAGGACAGGGGTTTCGAGACCATCCGGCTTGAAACCCACGCCCAGAATGAGCCGGCCGTCGCCTTTTTCCGCCACCATGGCTACAGCGTCCGCTGGCTCTCCGTCTCCTATGCGCCGAAGCTCGATCGCGAGGTGCAATCGGTAGGCCTGCAGAAGCAATTGGCCGAGGTCGAGAGCGGTCTTTATGGGCCGGCTTTCTAAGATAGAGTTTGCAGAGCGCCCACCAGCCGCATCGGCCAGTCCGGCATGATGGCGAGCGATGCGACAAGGCCCACCTGCAATATCACGATCGATATCAGGATGCTGCGGAAGGGCTCCTTGCGCGTTTTATGCCGCAGCAGCCGTTGTGCCGAGATTGCGCCCAGGCTGCCGCCAATCAGCGCAAGCGATAACAGCGTGCTTTCCCGGATGCGCCATGCGCCATTTCTCGCCGCTTCCTTGTCCCACCAATAGGCAAGAAAGACGAAAAGATTGAAGGCGATATAGGTTATGAAACAAAGAGCGACCGTCACCATGACGTGAATTGAAACCGCGAAGCGTAAAAAACCCGTATCCTGTATCGGCGAAAATCCCGGGCCTGGCGTGAGAGGGCGCAACATGTCTTGCGCCCGCGCTCCATTTGTTCTACCCACCAAGGCCAAAGAACCCGTATATCGTGAGCTTCAGATGACCCTTGTAGACGTGCGCACCCCCGACCCGAAACGCTTCATTCCCGGCGCCACCGGCGATTGGGAAATCGTGATCGGCATGGAGGTGCATGCGCAGGTTCTCTCCAATTCGAAGCTGTTTTCCGGCGCTTCGACCACCTTCGGCAATGCGCCGAATGCCAACGTGTCGCTGGTTGACGCGGCCATGCCCGGCATGCTGCCCGTCATCAACGAGGAATGCGTCCGGCAGGCGGTTCGCACCGGCCTTGGCCTGAAGGCGCAGATCAACAATCGTTCGATCTTTGATCGCAAGAACTACTTCTATCCGGATTTGCCGCAGGGCTACCAGATTTCGCAGTTCAAGGACCCGATCGTCGGCGAGGGCACCATCACCATTTCGCTCGGTCCGGACCGTCAGGGCAATTTCGAGGATATCGAAATCGGCATCGAGCGCCTGCATCTGGAACAGGACGCCGGCAAGTCCATGCACGACCAGCACCCGACCATGTCCTTCGTGGACCTCAACCGTTCGGGCGTGGCGCTGATGGAAATCGTCTCCAAGCCGGATATGCGCTCGTCGGACGAGGCCAAGGCCTATCTCACCAAGCTGCGTTCCATCGTGCGTTACCTCGGCACCTGCGACGGCAACATGGACGAAGGCTCGATGCGCGCCGACGTCAACGTCTCCGTGCGCCGTCCGGGCGAAGGTTTCGGCACGCGCTGCGAAATCAAGAACGTCAACTCCATCCGCTTCGTCGGCCAGGCCATCGAATATGAGGCTCGCCGCCAGATCGCCATTTTGGAAGATGGCGGCGTCATCGATCAGGAAACCCGCCTGTTCGATCCCGGCAAGGGCGAGACGCGGTCCATGCGCTCCAAGGAAGATGCGCATGATTACCGTTATTTCCCCGATCCGGACCTCTTGCCGCTGGAATTCGACGATGCCTTCGTCGAAGCGCTGAAGGTCGACCTGCCGGAACTGCCTGACGACAAGAAGGCGCGTTTCGTGGCCGATCTTGGCCTGTCGGTCTATGACGCCTCGATCCTCGTGTCGGAAAAGGCGATTGCCGATTATTACGAGGCCGTGGCCGCCGGCCGCGATGCGAAGGCCGCCGCCAACTGGGTCATCAACGACCTGCTCGGCGCGCTGAACAAGTTCGGCAAGGATATCGAGACGACGCCGGTTTCGCCCGAACAGCTCGGTGGTATCATCGATCTCATCAAGGCCGAGACCATTTCCGGCAAGATCGCCAAGGACCTGTTCGAAATCGTCTGGAACGAGGGCGGCAACCCGGCCGAAATCGTTGAAGCCCGCGGCATGAAGCAGGTGACCGATACCGGCGCCATCGAAAAGGCCGTGGACGAGATCATCGCCGCCAACCCGGATCAGGTCGAGAAGGTCAAGGCAAAGCCGACGCTTGCCGGCTGGTTCGTCGGTCAGGTCATGAAAGCGACGGGCGGCAAGGCTAACCCGCAGGCGGTGCAGGCGCTGGTGAAGGCCAAGCTCGGTATCGAGGAAGAGTGATAAGGAAGCATGCCTCTTGCACGGCGTCATGGTCGGGCTTGACCCGACCATCCACGGCCTGCGGATGCATGGATCCTCGGCTCGTGGGCCGAGGATGACGTTGAGTATCGAAATTCAACATCACTTCTGCCGGGATCAACGCCCGGCATTTCTGTTTCAAGACGGAGCCAGATCATGTTTTTCATCCGCACGGCAAGCCAGCGCGATATCGAACCCGTCCGGGTGCTGCTCGCCACGACATGGCATGCGACCTATGACGCCATCTACGGCGCGGATAAGGTGAATGAGCTGATTGCCGTGTGGCATTCGCCACAGGCCATGAAGGACCGTATCGAAAAAAAGGGCGGCGAGTTTCTGGTGGCCGATGACGGCAAGCGGATTGGCGGCATGGCCTATGGCTCCATGTCCACCAAGATGGCGAAGACGGCCCTGTTGCACCAGCTCTATGTGGCGCCCGACCTCCAGCGGCAGGGCGTCGGCCGCGATCTCTTCGCCGAACTCGAAACCTGCTTTCCGGATGCGGAAATCATGCGTCTTGAAGTCGAGCCTAAAAATACTGTCGCAATCGCCTTTTATGAACGCGTCGGATTTGTCGAGGTCGACCGAATCGAGCGCATGGCGGGCATCGAGGGTCTGCCCGGCATCGTTATGGAAAAGAGCCTGACCCGATGAATGAGACACTTCAAAGACTGATCATCCGCACGGCGCGCGAAGATGATCTTCCCGCACTCGCCGCCATTTTTGCCGCTGACGAGATCGGCGGCCACGGCGATACGGCCGAAGAATCAGCGCAGCCGGACTATCTCGCCGCTTTCCGCGCCATCGAAGCGTCGCCGAGCGAAACGCTCTATGTGGCGGAACTGGATGGCGAGGTGGTCGGCACCTTCCAGACAGCGATCCTGACCAAACTCGTCGGGCGAGGGGCGAAGTCCATGCTGATCGAAGCGGTGCAGACCCGCGCCGACATGCGCGGTCGCGGCATCGGCGCGGTGATGATCAATCATTGCCTGGAAGAAGCCCGCCGTCAGGGCCTGAACGCTGCGCAGCTGACGTCCAACATGGCGCGGCTGGATGCGCATCGCTTTTATGAGCGGCTGGGTTTCGAGAAGCGGCATTTAGGCTTCAGGATGAAGCTGAAATAGCGCGGATATATCTCGAAATGCTGGACAATTGCCGTGAGGGGCGGCATAAGCATGTCTTGTGCCGTGCACGGAAAATCGCTGCGGCGCATTCAAGCCCGAGGAACGTAGAATGAAGACTCTCCTGACGCAAATCTTCACCTGGTGGAACGGCCAGACGATCGGAACGCGGTTTCATACCTGGCGTTTCGGCAAGAAGGTAGGACAGGACGAGTTGGGCAATACCTATTACGAAGGCGGCACAACCTCCTGGGGCATGCCGCGCCGCTGGGTGATCTATAACGGTTATGCCGAAGCGTCGGCCATTCCGCCCGGCTGGCATGGCTGGATGCATTACCGCACCGACGTGCCGCCGAGCCAGGAAAGCTACGTTGCGCGCGACTGGCAGAAGCCGCATCAGCCGAACCTCACCGGTTCGTCCAAGGCCTACCGCCCTCAGGGATCGTTGGCCGTGGCTGGCGAGCGTCCGCGCGTGACCGGCGACTACGATGCCTGGACACCCGGCAACTAAGCATCTTGTGATGCGCGGTGTTGTGCAAAACACCGCGCTTGCATCCGGCCTCACCGGTTTTTGCCACATTCCGCCCTTAGGCGTTGATCCGGTCGGCAGTTCGACACAGGCAAATATTTGGAGACATATCGTATGAGGAAAATCACGCGGGATCGTTCTTTGCGTGCGCTGACAGTCTCGCTGTTTGCAGCGGTCTCTGCTGTCATCCTCATTTCGCCCGTCTCCGCCGCCCGTCTCGAAAACCGCGTGGCGGTGTTTTCCGGCATCGACAAGATCACCGGCCGCATCACGTCCTTCGATGTCTATATCGATGAGACCGTGCAGTTCGGCGCGCTTCAGGTGACGCCGAAAGTCTGTTATTCCCGAGACCAGACCGAAACCCAGAAGATCGACGCCTTCATCGAGGTGGATGAAATCACCCTCGATCGCAAGATCAAGCGGATTTTCACGGGCTGGATGTTCGCCGACAGCCCCGGCCTCAACGCCGTGGAACACCCGATCTACGACGTGTGGCTGACTGGCTGCAAGCAGGAATCGGACGTTCCCGCTCCCTCAACGGCAAGCAAATAACCTAACGTAAAGTCTTCAGAATTGCAGGCTGGGCCGGTTGACGGCAAGGTCGAGCATTTTCGCATAATCCTGCTTCGGCACGTCGATTGCGCCGAATGTCTTGAGATGCTCTGTCGTGAATTGCGTATCGAGCAGTACGAAGCCGCTCGCTCTCAGCCGCTCCACCAGATGTACAAGGCAGATCTTCGATGCATTGGTGCGGCGGGAAAACATGCTTTCGCCGAAGAAGGCAGCGCCCAGCGAGACACCGTAGAGCCCACCGACAAGTTCCTTGCCTTCCCACGCCTCGACGCTGTGGGCATGGCCGATCTGGTGCAGCTCGGTATAAAGCTTGCGAATGGTGGTGTTGATCCAGGTGCTCGGCCTGTCCGGCGCTTCCGCTGCACATCCGGCCATCACCGCTTCGAAGGCGGTGTTGAAGCGTATCTCGAACGGCTTCTTGCGCATCGCCTTGGCGAGGCTTTTGGAAATGTGAAAATCATTGAGCGGGATGATGCCCCGCATTTCCGGCTCGACCCAGAAAAGCTCGGGATCATCAGCCGAATCGGCCATGGGAAACAGGCCGGCGGAATAGGCGCGCAGCAGGATATCGACCGTTATGTCGTTATTTCTGCTGCGCCGCCCAGCCATATCGTCTTAGTGAGACGCGTCACCGGCCAGATATTTTTCCAGCCAGTGAATATCGTAATCGCCGTTCAGAATATCCTCATTCTGGAGAAGATCCTGGAAAAGCGGCAGCGTGGTCTTGATGCCGTCGACGACGAATTCGTCGAGCGCCCGACGCAGGCGGCGGATGCATTCGTCACGGTCGCGGCCGTGGACGATCAGCTTGCCGATCATGCTGTCGTAATAGGGCGGGATCTTGTAGCCCTGATAGGCGCCCGAATCGACGCGCACGCCAAGGCCGCCCGGCGTGTGGAAATAGGTCAGCGTGCCCGGGGAGGGAACGAAGGTGCGCGGGTCTTCGGCATTGATACGGCATTCGATGGCATGGCCATGGAATTCGATATCCGCCTGCGTGACCGACAGGCCCTGGCCCGAAGCGACCCTGATCTGTTCCTGCACGAGATCCATGCCGGTGATGGCTTCCGTCACCGGATGCTCCACCTGCAGACGGGTGTTCATTTCGATGAAATAGAACTCGCCGTTTTCATAGAGGAACTCGATGGTACCGGCGCCGCGATATTTCAGCTTGCGCATGGCGCTCGCGCAGATCTCGCCGATCTTCATGCGCTGTTCGACTGTCAGTGCCGGCGAATTGGCTTCTTCCAGCACCTTCTGGTGACGGCGCTGGAGCGAGCAATCGCGTTCGCCGAGGTGAACGGCATTGCCTTCGCCATCGCCGAAAACCTGCACTTCGATATGGCGCGGTTTACCGAGGTATTTTTCCATGTAGACGGCGTCGTTGCCGAAGGCGGCCGCCGCTTCGGAGCGGGCCGTCGCAACGGCCTCTTCCAGATCGGCTTCGGTCTTCGCCACCTTCATGCCGCGACCACCGCCGCCCGCCGTCGCCTTGATGAGGACCGGGAAACCGATCGTCCGGGCGATTTCGAGCGCGTTTTCAGGCTTCACTTCGCCATCGGAACCCGGAACCACGGGAATGCCGAGTTCCTGCGCCGTCTGCTTGGCGGTGATCTTGTCGCCCATGATGCGGATATGTTCGGCGGTCGGTCCGATGAAGGTGATGCCGTGCGCGTCGAGAATATCGGCGAACTTGGCATTTTCCGACAAGAAGCCGTAACCGGGGTGAACGGCGTCCGCACCGGTGATTTCGCAGGCCGCAACGATCTGGTGGATGTTGAGGTAGCTGTCACGCGAGGGCGGCGGGCCGATGCACACGCTTTCGTCGGCAAGGCGCACATGCATGGCGTCCGCGTCGGCCGTGGAATGCACGGCCACCGTCGGAATGCCAAGCTCCTTGGCGGCGCGCAGGACACGTAGCGCGATCTCGCCGCGGTTGGCTATGAGGATCTTCGAAACCATGCTGAACCGCCTTTATTCGATGACCACGAGGGCTTCGCCATACTCCACGGGCTGAGCGTCGTTGACGACGATTTCCACGACCTTGCCGGACTTGGGAGCCGGGATCTGGTTCATGGTCTTCATGGCTTCGACGATGAGGATGGTCTGGCCTTCCTTGACGGTTGCACCCACTTCGATGAAGGGACGTGCGCCCGGGGCAGGCGACAGATAGACCGTACCGACCATCGGCGAGGACACGGTGTTGGCCGGGTTGCGGGCAGGCGCTGCGGAGGCAGCAGGCGCTGCAGGTGCGGCAACTGTCGGAGCAGCAGCGGGCGCTGCTGCCGGTACTGCGTAGGGGGCGGGCGCCGCGGCATAGACCGTGGCGGGAGGAGCGGCGCGCGAAACGCGGATGCGCAGGTCGTCCTGCTCCACTTCGATTTCCGAAAGGTCGGTATCATTGAGGATATTCGCGAGCTCGCGGATCAGTTCCTTGTCGATACCCTGTTTCTTTTCAGACATGACAAACCCTATTCTTTGTTTCTTTTTATGCCGTGATGTTCTTCAGCGCGTGAAGCGCCATGATGTATCCATATGGTCCGAAACCGCAGACCATGCCCTTCGCCGCCGGTGATACCATCGATTTGTGACGGAACTCCTCGCGGGCGTGGATGTTGGAAATGTGCACTTCCACGACGGGCGTGGAAATCGCGCGAATGGCGTCGTGCAGGGCGATGGAAGTGTGGCTGTAGGCGCCGGGATTGATGACGACGCCCACCGCCCGTTCACCCGCCTCATGCAACCAGTCCACGAGCACACCTTCGTGGTTGGACTGGCGGAATTCCACTGCGAAACCGAGATCGGCACCGGCTTGAAGGCAATCATTCTCGATGTCCTTCAGCGTCTTGCCACCATAGATACCCGGTTCCCTTTTTCCCAGCATGTTGAGATTGGGGCCGTTGATGACGATGATGATGTTGCTCATTCAAGTTTCCATAAGAAAATCAGCGACAGCTATAGACTGCGCAGCCGCCAAGGAAAAGCCCCCGCAAGCCGGAAAGCGCCGGCTTGCCCGGCATCTCACAGGGAATGCAGGGGCTTTTTTGGAAATCAGGAGCAGGTGGCTTTGCCACAGCTGCGCATATTGGCGATTTTTTCCTTCAGCGGGTCCGCGCCGACGGCGCCGAAAACCGCCTCGTCGCCGACAATATAGGAGGGGGTGCCGGTGATGCCGAGGCTGGTTGCCAGCTTGTAAGTCTCCTGCACCTGCTCGTCATTGGGGTTCTCCGCCATCGATTTGCGGATATCGGCTTCCTTGAGGCCGAGCGAGGTCGCGACTTCCATGGCGCTGTCCTCATTCGCGCGTCCGCGGCCGCCGAGCAAAGTGCGCTGGAATTCGGGGTACTTGGCCGGTGCAAGCAGCTTCACGGCGTTGGAAACGCGGTGCGCGGCAACCGATTCCGGTCCGAGGATCGGGAATTCCTTGAGGACGACGCGCACCTTCTTGTCGCTCTTCAGGATATTGTCCATGTCGCCCATGGCGCGTTTGCAATAACCGCAATTGTAATCGAAGAACTCGACCAGCGTGACGTCGCCATCCGGGTTGCCGAGCGCCAGATCGAATTTCGATTCGAAGATGGCCTTCTTGTTGTCGGCGACGGCTTCCGCCGCCTTGGCATTGCGCGCCGCATATTGCTTGCGCTCAAGCGCATCCTGAACCTCGAGCATGATTTCCGGGTTCTCGATCAGATATTGCTTGATGAACTCGCCCATTTCCTTCTTCTGCTGCTCGTCGAGCGCATGGGCGGGCAGGGAGGCGAATACCGTCGAAAGGGCCGTCACGCTGGCGAGAAGGGTGGAACGGAGAAAATGCGCCATATCGGTCCTCATTCTGTTCGGCCGAAGCCTCTTGAAATCTTATGAAGGCAATTACCTTACTTTAAGCCAAATGCCATACGGCAAAAATACTTGTCCGCATTATGATCTCATGATTGTGAAGATTGTGATTCTGCGGCAAGTCTCTGAAATACGGTTCAGGAAAGAGCATGCCCTTGATTACGATGTCGAAGCGGAGCGCAGTCGAACCCTTTCACGCCATGGATATTCTGGCGGAAGCGAACAGGCGCAGGCAGGCGGGCCGCCCCGTCATTTCCATGGCGGTCGGTCAGCCCTCGCATCCCGCGCCGAAAGCCTCGCTTGCGGCGGCGGAGGCCGCGCTGAAACACGGGCGCATCGGTTACACAGACGCACTGGGTCTGCGCGAGCTGCGCGAGGCGATTGCCGGCCATTACCGGCTGCGCCACCAGGTCGCCATCGATCCGGCCCGCATCGCCGTGACCACGGGCTCATCTGCCGCCTTTAATCTCGCTTTCCTCAGCCTTTTCGATGCGGGCGACCATGTTGCCATCGCAAGACCCGGCTATCCGGCCTATCGCAATATTCTGAAGGCGCTCGGCCTCAATGTCGTGGAAGTGCCGGTCACCGCCGAAACCGGTTATACGCTGACGCCGGCAAGTCTGGAGCGGGCGGAAACGAAAGCCGGCTGCAAGCTGAAGGGCGTGCTTCTGGCAAGCCCGGCCAATCCGACCGGCACGGTTACCGGCCGCGAGGCGCTGAAGCGGCTGGCAAGCTATTGCGAAAGCCGCGACATGGCTTTCATTTCCGATGAGATCTATCACGGCCTTACCTTTGTCGGCGAAGAGACGAGCGCGCTCGAAATCACCGACAATGCCGTGATCATCAATTCCTTCTCGAAATATTATTGCATGACCGGTTGGCGCATCGGCTGGATGGTCCTGCCGGAAAATCTGGTCAGGCCGGTCGAGTGCCTGGCGCAGAGCCTTTATATTTCACCGCCCGAGCTGTCACAGCTGGCGGCGACGGCGGCCTTTTCGGCAGCGGAGGAACTGGATGTTTACCGGGAAAGCTATCGCACCAACCGCGATTTCCTGATGGCGCGCCTGCCGGAAATCGGCCTGCCGCTGGCATCCCCGATGGATGGTGCTTTTTACGCCTATGTCGATACCAGCCGTTTTTCCAATGACAGCATGGATTTTGCCAAGCGCATGCTGGCGGAGATCGATGTGGCAGCGACGCCCGGCATGGATTTCGATCCCGAGGAAGGCCACAGGGCGCTGCGCATTTCCTATGCGGGTTCCGTGTCGGATATAGCCGAGGCTGTGGGACGTATTGCCGGCTGGCTGAAATAAGCCGTCGGCTCTCCTGTTCACATAAAGGATCAGGCGGGTGCGCAGCTGAAAGTGCTGTTAAACGCCTTTTCGCCCTTGGCAGTGAAGGTCAGCACACGGCCGTTTCCGCGCCGCAGCCAGTCGCGCTGCTGCATCGCCTCAAGCAGCGATGCGCCAAGCCCGCCGCCGAGATGATGGCGGCGTTCGCTCCAGTCCAGGCAATGCAGGCAGATCGGGCGTCGGGCTTTTTCGAGCGGCGAAAGGTCGATGCCGAAGCTTGAGAAGAAATTACGCCCGCTCTCCGTCAGGGAAGGGTCGTCGCCTGACGTCACGAGCCCTTTTGCGGTGATGGCGGCAAGCAGCGCCACGCCGCTCTCCCCGGCCAGATGATCGTAGCAGATGCGCGCTTCCCGCAGCGCCTTGTCCTTCGGTCCCGTGCGGACGCGGACTGCGCCCGTGCGCTGGGCAAGACCCATAAGCGCTTCCAGAACATGCGCCACATCCTCGTCGGAAAGACGGAAATAGCGGTGACGCCCCTGTTTTTCCGCTTTCAGGAGTTGCGCCTCGGAGAGCTTCGACAGATGCCCGCTGGCGGTCTGCAAGGTCACGCCGGCGGCTTCGGCAAGCTCGCTTGCGGTCAGTGCACGTCCGTCCATCAGCGCCGTCAGGATGTTGGCGCGGGCAGGGTCGCCGATCAGCGCGGCGACATTGGCGATCAGGGGTCCGTCTTTCATGCTTCGATGGTAACCGAAGCATTGATGCAAGGCAATGGCGTAAAAGAAAGAGGTAAACCACGAGGAGACAAACGATGCTGACCTGTTTCATCCGCTACGAGATCGATCCTTTCAAGGTCGACGCCTTCGAACGATATGCCCGCACATGGGGTGAGGCGATACCGCGCTGCGGGGCCGATCTGATCGGTTATTATGCGCCGAAGGAGGGATCGAGCACGATTGCCTACGGTGTCTACAACATCGAAAATCTTGCCGCCTACGAAGCTTACAGGGCAAGGCTCGCCGTCGATCCTGCGGGGCGGGAAAATTACGAATTCGCCCGCCGCGAACAGTTCATTCGCCGCGAGGACCGGCTTTTCCTGCGTCTCGCCTCCGCTCCGCACGCCGGAGGCGGACAATGATCGCCGTCATCTTCGAGGTCTGGCCGGCTGAAGGCGAGAAGCAGCATTATCTCGACATCGCGGCAGGCCTGCGGGCTGAACTGGAAACCATCGACGGTTTCCTGTCCGTCGAGCGGTTTCAAAGCATCGGCAATCCTGACAAGATGCTGTCTCTGTCCTTTTTCCGGGATGAAGAGGCGGTGAGGGCATGGCGCAACACCATGCTGCATCGCGCCGCGCAGTCGCTGGGCCGGTCCGGTGTTTTTTCCGATTACCGGCTGCGTATCGCGCAGGTGATCCGCGACTATGGCCTGGAGGAACGGGAGGAAGCGCCAGTCGACAGCCGGAAAGCCCATCCGGCAGAGGGAACAGCTTAGGCTGATGTCTCCAGCATCAGTTTTTCTGCATGCCGCTGCAAGGCTTTCTGGTTCGAACTCGCCTTTGAAACCCGTTATAGATGGGCCAATGTGGTGTGCGACACCCGTCGGATTGGACAAGGAGAAAAGCGATGTCGGCAGAAAAAGTAGCGATTGTAACGGCAGGCGGCAGCGGCATGGGGGCTGCCGTGGCGAAACGTCTGGCCGCGGATGGCTACAAGCTCGCAATCCTGTCGTCATCGGGCAAGGGAGAAGCGCTGGCGCAGGAGCTTGGCGGCATCGGCGTCACCGGCTCCAACCAGTCCAATGACGATCTCCAGCGGCTCACGGATCTGACGCTCGAAAAATTCGGCCGCATCGATGTGCTGGTCAACAGCGCCGGCCATGGCCCGCGCGCCTCCATCCTCGATATCACCGACGAGCAATGGCATACGGGTCTCGATGTCTATCTGATGAACGTCATCCGCCCAACGCGGATCGTGGCGCCTGCCATGGTCAAACAGAAGGCGGGCGCGATCGTCAACATCTCGACCGCCTGGGCTTTCGAGCCGAGCAGCATGTTCCCGACCTCGGCCGTGTTCCGCGCCGGCCTTGCCTCCTACACCAAGATTTTTTCCGATACCTATGCGGCCGATAATGTGCGCATGAACAATGTGCTACCCGGCTGGATCGACAGCCTGCCGGCGACGGAGGAACGCCGAGGGAGCGTGCCGATGCAGCGTTACGGCAAGAGCGAGGAAATTGCCGCCACCGTGGCATTCCTTGCCTCTGAGGGGGCAGGTTACATCACCGGCCAGAACATCCGCGTCGATGGCGGCCTGACGCGCTCTGTCTAAAGGGTAGGCGTAATGTGGGGCCATTTCCCACATTCGACGTCATCCTCGGGCCTGACCCGAGGATCCATGCCTGCAACCGGTTCCGGATACTCGCCTCAAGTCGAGGATGACGCAGGAGAGGAAAATGATTGGACCCCAAAAGCAAAACGCCCGCAACATGGTTGCGGGCGTTTTTTCATCCAGTTTCTATCAGAAGAAACCCTTGCGCTGCCACCAGCCGCCCTTGCGCGGCTTCGGCTCGTCACCATCGGGATTTGCCGTCGTACCGGAGGAGGTCACAACCGGCTCCGAACTGGAGACGTTGCTACCCCGGTTCGCGCGGACTTTTTCTTCCGTTGCAGATGCTTCCGGTTGAGAAGCCAGATCGGCCGAGGCTGCACCGACTTCCTCGATAGCGACATCAACGACGGTCGCTTCGACGATTGCCGGCTCAACGACCACTGGCTCGACCGTTTCAACGGCTTCTGCCTTCGGTGCTTCTTCCGTTTCCGTCTTGGCCTTCGCCTTGCGGGTACGGCGCGGCTTTTTCGGCGCTTCTTCTTCAACGATGTCAGCGACAACGCCTTCCACCACCTCGGCAGCGACCGGCTCTTCGGTGACCGGAGTTACGGCGGAGGCCTCTTCGCCTTCACCTTCCGTCTCGCCTTCGTCGCCAGCTTCGGTGCCTGCGGCATCGAGAGCCTCGTCTTCGGCGCGGTTGCGGCGGCCGCCGCGCTTGCCGCGACGACGGCGCTTGCGCTTGCCGTCCTCATCGGACGTTGCAGCTTCGCTTACGCCGTTTTCATCGGCTTCCGCTCCGGCCTCATCGGTTTCGACGCTATCGTCATCGTCCGAATCGTCGCCTTCGTTTCCGGCTTCGGCATCAAGCGCACCGTTCTGTTCATTTTGTCCGCCCTTGCCACGACGGCGGCGGCGACGCTTACGCTTGCGCTTGCCGTCCTCGCCATTGTCGCTCTGCTGCGGTTGCTGGCGCGGCTCGGCGCTCTGGGCCTTGACGATTTCTTCCTCGTCTTCGTCCTCTTCCACCTCGGCGACGAAATCGTCTTCCTCTTCCACGAAGTTCGGAAGCATCTGGATGAGGCTTTCGATCTTCACCGGATTTTCAACGGCTTCACCGCGATCAATGGCGAAATGCTGGGCGCCGACGCTCGAATCGGCGGCGATGATGATCGACACGCCGAAGCGGCCTTCATAATCGACGATCGTGCCGCGCTTGTGGTTGAGCAGGTAAAGCGCCGTTTCCGGTGTGGTGCGAACGGTGATGTTATGCGTCGTGTTGCGCAGCAGATATTCCTCGATACCGCGCAGAACATGCAGTGCGATAGAGGATTCCGAACGCACATGGCCCGTGCCGCCGCAATGCTGGCAGACCTGCGTGGTCGATTCCAGCACGGAAGCGCGGATGCGCTGGCGCGACATTTCCAGAAGACCGAAATGCGAGATGCGGCCGACCTGGATGCGGGCGCGATCGTTCTTCAGGCAATCCTTGAGCTTCTTCTCGACGGCGCGGTTGTTGCGCTTTTCTTCCATGTCGATGAAGTCGATGACGACAAGGCCGGCAAGGTCGCGCAGGCGCAGCTGGCGCGCCACTTCTTCCGCCGCCTCGAGATTGGTCGTCAGCGCGGTTTCCTCGATGGAATGCTCGCGGGTCGAACGGCCGGAGTTGACGTCGATGGAAACCAGCGCTTCCGTCTGGTTGATGATGAGGTAACCACCGGACTTCAACGTGACCTGCGGCTGCAGCATCCGGTCGAGCTGGGCTTCGATGCCGGAGCGCGAGAAGATCGGGTGAATGTCGCGGTAGGGCTGAACCACCTTGGCGTGGCTCGGCATCAGCATCTTCATGAAGTCTTTTGCTTCACGATAGCCTTCCTCGCCGGAAACGATGATCTCGCCGATATCCTTGTTGTAGAGATCGCGGATCGAGCGCTTGATCAGCGAGCCTTCCTCGTAAACGAGGCAGGGTGCCGTGGAATTCAGCGTCAGCGTGCGGACATTTTCCCACAGGCGCATCAGATATTCGAAGTCGCGCTTGATTTCGACGCGGGTGCGGTTGGCGCCTGCGGTACGCAGAATGACGCCCATGCCCTGCGGAACCTCCAGATCGCGCGCGATTTCCTTCAGGCGCTTGCGATCGGTCGGCTGGGTGATCTTGCGGGAAATACCGCCGCCGCGCGCCGTATTCGGCATCAGCACGGAATAACGGCCGGCAAGTGACAGGTAGGTGGTGAGTGCGGCACCCTTGTTGCCGCGTTCTTCCTTGGCCACCTGCACCAGAAGGATCTGACGGCGCTTGATGACTTCCTGAATGCGATACTGCTTGCGCGGCTTGCGGGCGACGCGGTCCGGAACCTCTTCCATCGCGTCTTCGGCGCCGACGGATTCGATCACTTCCTTTTCGTGATGATCGTCATCATCATCGTCGTCATCATCGTCATTGCCGCGGCGAAGGCCTTCGACTTCTTCGGAAATCGTATCGGTATCGACCATCGCTGCCATCTCGCCGCCGGTGCTGCCGTCTTCTTCGGCAGAGGCTTCAGCGGCTTCGGCTGCTGCTTCTTCCGCAGTCTTCTTCTTGGCGCGGGGGCGGCGGGTGCGCTTCTTCGGCTTTTCTTCCTCAGCGGGCGCTTCTTCTGCTACGGCCTCGACGGCTGCCTCTTCCGAAACCTCTTCCGCGACGGCTGCGGTTTCTTCCGTAACAACGGTTTCAATGGTTTCGCTCGCGGAAACGATGCCAACGTCCGGCTGGTCCACCTGCGAAAGGTCGATCATCGGTGCTGCGGGTTCAGGTGCATCAGCTGATTCGAAGTCGTCGCTGCGACGATGATCCTCGGCTTCCGCTTTCAGGAGGGCCTGACGGTCGGCAAGCGGAATCTGGTAGTAGTCCGGATGGATTTCCGCAAAAGCGAGAAAGCCGTGGCGGTTTCCACCGTAATCGACGAAGGCCGCCTGAAGCGAGGGTTCAACCCGCGTTACCTTGGCAAGGTAGATATTGCCGCGGATCTGCTTTTTGTGCTCCGATTCGAAATCGAATTCTTCGATCCGGTTCCCACGGACAACGACTACGCGTGTCTCCTCTTCGTGGGAGGCGTCGATAAGCATTTTGTCTGCCATGTAAGCTGTGCTCCTCGGCGCAGCCTTGTTTTATACGAGAACAGGCCCGCCACACGGACGAGCCTTTCATATGAGTGCAAGGATGTGCCGGAAATGAAGTCTCCGGCCGGGCCTCTGTAAACTGGCAGCATCCGGACCGACGGCGAGGCGCTTGGCCTGCTCCTGGTATCCGGTTCATGTGAAAACTGCTGCGACATCATTGGCCAGGCGGAACGACAATAATATATAGACCCCTTGGGATCCGATGAATTTGCTCTCCTCAGAGCGGCGGTGGCATTGCCACCGGGTAGGTCTCCGGCCACGGCCGGAATTGATCCAGTTTCAGGATAAATGTAACGACGGCAGATGATTGCCCGATTTGCAGCGCCAGCGTCTTTTTCGATTGGCAGCCGGCGGGCATCTATCCCGTCAACACTTTTAACCCTCGTCCTTGTTGTATGTTTTCTCTGTCATAATAGCAATAGGCTGGCTAAATATGCCATATTATTGGTGGAATTTCCGGGTTAATAATTGGTTCACCAAGGCCTGCGATTGTGGGGCGCAAACGCGCAAACAAACGTCCGGCGTGGTCGAAATCGTGCCGTTCGCGGTGCTTTTCCGCCCCATTTATCGAAAATGACTGAAATACGGAATTTCTTGAAGACCATGAATTTCACGCGCAGCGCAGCGATATTCGGTGGGGCAGGGCCGCTTGGTGCGCGAATCGCACGGATTGCGGGCGCCTTTTCGTTTCTTGTCGCCGCTTATGTTTCCGCGGTTCCCGCTGCGGCCCTGGCCGCCGAGCCGCTTGTCGTCCATCAGGCCCGCATCATCGGCGATGAAGCGCGTACCCGCATCGTTCTCGATTTTGCCGAAGAGCCGGAATTCGATGTTCACTATCTCGATTCGCCAGCCCGCATCGTCGTGGATTTTCCGGCGGTGAATTTCGCTTTTCCCGCATCCGACCTCAAGCCGACGGGCCTGTTTTCGGATATTCGCTTCGGCAGCATGGGGCAAAACAGCGCCCGCATCGTGCTGACGGCGAAAAAACCGGTTCAGGTGGCGGTTGCAGAAACCAAAAAGGGCGATGATGGCGCGTCGTTTCGTTTCGTTCTCGATACGGAGATCACCACCAAGGGCAAATTCGCCGAACTGGTGAAGGAGCAGCAATGGCAGGTGCCGGCGCCTGTCACCACCGCCGCAATCACTCCCGGCGACAAGACATCGCGTCAGGCGGAATTCGTCATAGCGGTCGATGCCGGCCATGGCGGCATCGATGCCGGTGCGACGGGCGGTGCGACCGGCACGGAAGAAAAGGTCATCACGCTCACCTTTGCGAAGGAGCTCGCGGAACGGCTGAACAGGGAGCCGGGTATCAGGGCCTTCCTGACCCGCGAATCCGACACGTTTCTTGCGCTGTCCGAACGGGTGACGATTGCGCGACAGAATAATGCCAACCTGTTCATTTCAGTCCACGCCGACACCCTGAAGCAGAAGGGCATCCGGGGCGCCACCGTCTACACATTGTCCGATCGGGCATCGGACCGGCAGGCGCAGGAACTGGCGGAGCGCGAAAACAAGTCCGACCAGATCGCCGGTGTGGCCGCCTCCACCGAACCGCCCGAGGTCGCCGATATCCTTCTGGATTTCACCCGTCGTGAAACCCAGGCCTTTTCGGTGACGCTTGCTGAAAACATCGTATCTTCTTTCGAAGGGCAGATTGGCCTGATCAACAATCCGCATCGTTACGCCGGTTTCATGGTGCTGCGTGCCCATGATGTGCCCTCGGTACTGCTTGAACTCGGTTTTCTCTCCAATGCGGAAGACGAAAAGCTGCTTCTCGATGGCGAATGGCGCGGGAAGGTCGCCGACAGGCTGGCAACGGCGGTCGGACGGTATCGCGCCAAGGCCATGGCGAACGGTGGATGAAACGCCATCCGGCGATGCAACGCTACTGTTGCCGCCGTGCCGCTTGCAGCCGAAAAGCTGTTCAATTCTTGGGCCTTGCGGACGATTAAGGACGCAAAGCCCTATTTTACTCACATTCGCCGCGTTACTCGGGAAGCGGATTCGGTGGCAATCCGCAAGACGGCAGGTGTGCGATTGCGGCGGTTGGTCCGGTAACATATCGGAGAATGCTGCCCTATCCGGCTTGTCATCGAAGGTATGGTGTGCAAAACGGCACGCGATATGCAAGGATGCGCCCGTAAATCGTCGGGCGTTGATGGTTACGATTCGAATTATCGGTAGCTTGGTATGATCAGACTGATTGGATATTTTTTCGGCTTGGCCAGCGTGCTCTTCCTGTGCGCCGCCGCCGCCGGTGCAATTTATTTGCACGGCGTGACGAAAGACCTGCCGGATTACGCAGTTCTGAGCACGTATGAGCCGCCGGTAACAACCCGCGTGCATGCCGGCAACGGTGCGCTGATGGCGGAATACGCCCATGAAAAGCGCCTGTTCCTGCCGATCCAGGCCATACCCGACCGGGTGAAGGCGGCGTTCCTTTCGGCGGAAGACAAGAATTTCTACAACCATCCGGGTGTCGACGTCTTCGGTCTCGGCCGCGCCATTCTCGTCAATATCCAGAATCTCGGCTCCGGCCGCCGTCCGGTCGGTGCGTCCACCATCACCCAGCAGGTGGCGAAGAACTTCCTGCTGACCAACGACCAGACCATCGACCGCAAGCTCAAGGAAGCCATTCTTTCCTTCCGCATCGAGCAGACCTATTCCAAGGACAAGATTCTCGAACTTTATCTCAACGAGATTTTCTTCGGCCTGAATTCCTACGGCATTGCCGGTGCGGCGCTCACCTATTTCAACAAATCGGTGACGGAACTGACGATTGCCGAGACAGCTTATCTCGCATCGCTGCCGAAGGGTCCTGCCAACTATCACCCGATCCGTCGCGAAAAGGCGGCTCTCGAGCGCCGCGACTGGGTGATCGACCGCATGGCCGAAAACGGCTACATCACCGTCGCCGACGCCACGGACGCCAAAAAACAGCCGCTTGGCGTTAATCTGCGTCGCGGTGGCGCGCATATTTTCGCGTCCGATTATTTCGCCGAAGAAGTTCGCCGCCAGATTGTCGAGAAATACGGCGAAGAAGCGCTTCTTGAAGGTGGGCTCTCGGTCCGCACCTCTTTCGATCCGCAGATCCAGATGGAAGCGCGCAAGGCGCTTCAGGACGGTCTGGTGCAATATGATGAGCGTCGCGGTTTCCGCGGACCCGTCGAAAAGATCGAGACCGCCGGCGACTGGACGGCGGCGCTCGCCAAGGTCAAGGGCCTGCGCGACGTTCCCGAATGGAAAGTCGCAGTCGTGCTCGCCGTTGCTGCCGATGGCGTCGATATCGGCGTGCAGCCGGACACGGAAACGGAGGATGGCGACAAACGCACACGCGGCCATATCTCCGCTGAAAACATGCGCTGGGCCTATCGTGATGCCACCGGCAAGAAGGCGACTGCCAAGTCGCCGGTCGGTGTCGTGGCGGCAGGCGATGTGATCTATGCGCAGCCGCTTTCCAATTCCGGCAACGAATATCGTTTGCGCCAGCCGCCGAAAGTGCAGGGCGGCATGGTGGTGATGGACCCGCATACCGGCCGTGTTCTGGCCATGGTCGGCGGTTTCTCCTATGCGCAGTCGGAATTCAACCGCTCCACGCAGGCGATGCGCCAGCCGGGCTCCTCCTTCAAGCCGTTCATCTATGCGGCAGCGCTGGACAATGGTTATACCCCGGCATCTGTCATTCTCGACGCGCCGATCGAAGTTGTGTCGGGCGGTCAGGTCTGGAAGCCGCAGAATTACGGCGGGGGCTCCGCCGGTCCGTCCACGCTGCGTCTCGGTATCGAAAAATCCCGTAACCTCATGACCGTGCGTCTGGCGCAGGACATGGGCATGAATCTGGTGGCGGAATATGCCGAACGCTTCGGTATCTATGACAAGATGCCGCCGCTTCTGGCCATGTCGCTCGGTTCGGGTGAAACGACAGTCATGCGTATGGTCTCGGCCTATTCGGTCATTGCCAATGGCGGCAAGCAGATCAAGCCGACGCTGATCGACCGTATTCAGGACCGCTACGGCAAGACCATCTTCCGCCACGAGGAGCGCGCCTGCGAGGGCTGCAACGCGACAAGCTGGCAGAATCAGGACGAGCCCGTCATCGTTGACAATCGCGAGCAGGTTCTCGACCCGATGACCGCCTACCAGACGACGTCCATGCTGGAAGGTGTCGTGCAGCGCGGCACGGCGGCGGGCAAGATCAAGGTCGATCTGCCGGTTGCCGGCAAGACGGGCACCACCAACGATGAAAAGGACGCCTGGTTCGTCGGTTATACACCGGACATGGTCGCCGGCCTTTATATCGGTTTCGATTCGCCGGCACCTCTCGGTCGCGGCGGCACGGGTGGCTCGCTGTCCGCGCCGATCTTCGGCGAGTTCATCTCCGATGCGGCCAAGCACATGGAGCCGAGCAAGTTCATCGTGCCGAGCGGCATGAACTTCGTCGCTGTCAACCGCAAGACCGGCATGGCGGCAGTTGAAGGCGAACCGGACACCATCATGGAAGCCTTCAAGCCCGGCACCGGCCCGGCCGACAGCTTCTCGGTAATCGGCGCGGAAAACTACATGTCGCAGGAAGATATTCTGAAGACCTCGCCGCAGGCGCAGCAGGCCATTACCGGCGGCGGCGGCGGTCTTTATTGACCCCAGTTCAGGGATCATCGGGGGGCGCGGGTCTTTACATCCGCGCCCCCCGCATTTATTTGAGCAACGAGTTTCAATGAAGGCGAAGAACCAGCGAAATGCGCAATGAAATCGTGAACGTAGTCGACGAAATCAAGCAGGCCATAAGCCTGCTGAGGAGGCATCTTTGACTGGGACCAGGCAATAAGACGACTGGACTGGTTGAATAACAAGGCAGAGGACCCGACCCTCTGGAACGACGCCACCGAGGCCCAGAAGCTGATGCGCGAGCGCCAGCAGCTGGATGACAGCATCAGCGGCGTGAAGGCGCTTGAGCAGCAGCTCAAGGACAATATCGAGCTGATCGAACTCGGCGAGATGGAAGGCGACGACGAGATCGTCAAGGACGCCGAAGACGCGCTTAAGGCGCTGAAGAACGAGGCGAACCGTCGTCAGGTGGAAGCCATGCTCTCGGGCGAGGCGGACAGCAACGACACCTATCTCGAAGTGCACTCCGGCGCCGGCGGCACGGAAAGCCAGGACTGGGCGAACATGCTGCTGCGCATGTATACCCGCTGGGCGGACCGCGAAGGTTTCAAGGTCGAGGTGCTCGAAGTTCACGACGGCGAAGAAGCCGGCATCAAATCCGCGACGATCCTCGTCAAGGGTCACAATGCCTTTGGCTGGCTGAAGACGGAATCGGGCGTGCATCGTCTCGTTCGCATTTCGCCCTATGACAGCAATGCGCGTCGCCACACGTCGTTCTCCTCCGTCTGGGTCTACCCGGTGGTTGACGATTCGATCCAGATCGACGTCAACGAAAGCGATTGCCGTATCGATACCTATCGGTCGTCCGGCGCGGGCGGCCAGCACGTCAACACCACCGATTCGGCCGTGCGCATTACGCATATTCCGACCGGTATCGCGGTTGCCTGCCAGCAGGAACGCTCGCAGCACAAGAACCGCGCCAAGGCGTGGGACATGCTGCGCGCCCGCCTTTACGAGGTGGAGTTGCAGAAGCGGGAAGAGGCAGCCAATGCACAGGCCGCTTCCAAGACCGATATCGGCTGGGGCCACCAGATCCGTTCCTACGTTCTGCAGCCTTACCAGCTGGTCAAGGACCTGCGTACTGGCGTGGAAAGCACTGCACCCGGCAACGTGCTGGACGGTGACCTGAACGAGTTCATGGAAGCTGCTCTCGCTCACCGCATCAGCGGCGGCGCGGACGTGGAAGTGGCGGATATCGACTGAGACGCTGCAATGCGTTGATTGAAAATCGCCCCTCGCAAACCCATTGCGAGGGGTTTTTCGTTGGAGGAGATGCATGAAACAGGCGCTTTATATCGTCGACGTCCAGCCAAGCTTCAATCCGCCGGCTTCGCTGGTGGCGGACATAACCGCGCTCGCCGCCACCATGCCGAGCGTCGCCAGCGTCGAGCGCCATGATGAGAGCGTGACACCTTTCGAGCGGCAACTGGGCTGGAAGCCGGGCAGGGATGATTGCTCGCTGGTTCAGGCGGATCGGATATTCATCAAGCACGGTTATGCGCCGCCAAGGGAAGCGGTCGACCATCTCCTGTCCCTGAAGGTCGAGAGGGTGCTGGTCTGCGGTATTCAGGCTGATACCTGCGTGCTGGCCGCCGGTTTCACGTTTTTCGACGCAGGGCTTCACCCTACGCTGCTGCCGTGGCTGACGGTTGGTTCAAGCCTCGACCGCAGCGGCGAACTCGGCGCCAGATTATGGAAACATCATTTCGGCGCAGTTCTTTCCGGGCCGCATGAGCTTAAACCGGACGGGCTCTAGCCGTCAGTTCGAGGCTTTCTCGATCTTCATCTCGCCAAGCTCGTCGATCAGGATCGTCCAGCTTTCCGCTTCCTTGGCCATCGGGTCGGTTTTCAGATAAACGGTCACGAACAGACCGGGTGAGGCGGATGCGCCGTTCGAACTTTCCGGACGAATATCCGTGACGTAGGATTTCATCTGGTTGAACTCTTCCAGTTCGACATTTTCGAGGAGATTGGGGCCGTCGGCGGTAAAGACGATGCGCTGCAGGTAGACCTTCGCGGTACCGTCCCCCTGGCGAATTGCAACCACCTTGTAATAACCGCGTGTCGGCGCTGCTGGCGGCGGCCGCAGCTGACCGTCAGCGCCTTTCACCGGTTCCAAATTCTGCTCTTCCCACATGCCGCTGCTGACGACGAAGATCGCCGAGACCGGCAAGGCGTCGATCGCCTCCGTCTGCGCCCGTGCGGAAAGCACGGCGGTGGCGAGAAAGAGAGTGGCAAGGATCGGTGTTTTCAGATGCATGGCTATTGTCGGTCGTTGGCGTCAATTGTTGAATTGTTCAGCGAGAACCCGGTCGGACCACGAACGGTCCGGATCCGAGAGAATTCTGGCCGTTCTGTCCTGCGATTGCGCAATCCGCACATGGCGCACGGATTTCACCTCCGTATGGTCGGCCACGGCGTTCACCGGGCGCTTGTCACGCTCCAGAACATGAATGTCGACCGTCACCTTGTTCGGCAATAGAGCGCCGCGCCAGCGGCGTGGCCGGAATGCGCTGACGGGGGTAAGCGCCAGAAGCGGTGATTCGAGCGGCAGGATCGGCCCATGGGCGGAGAAATTATAGGCCGTCGACCCCGCAGGCGTCGCCACCATCATGCCGTCGCAGATCAGCTCTTCCAGCCGAACCTTGCCATCCACCTCGACGCGAAGCTTGGCGGCCTGATGCGACTGCCGGAAGAGGCTCACCTCATTCATGGCGAGTGCCGTAAACTCGTCGCCATCGGAATCCGTCGTCGTCATGCGCAGCGGATGAAAATCATTGCCTGTCGCCACCGCGATGCGCTCGCGCAGGCCTTCCACGCGGTAGTCATTCATCAAAAAACCGACCGATCCCCGGTTCATGCCGTAGACGCGTCTGCCGGAATTCATCGTCTCGTTGAGGATTTGCAGCATGAAGCCGTCGCCGCCCAGCGCGACGATCACCTCCGCTTCCTCGAAAGGCGCGTTGCCGTAAGCCGTTTTCAGCTCCTCCATCGCCATCTGCGCCTCCTCGGAGGCGGATGCAACGAAGGATAGTGAATAGGTAGAATGCGACATCCGCTTCCCTCGACAACGACGCAAACCGCAACCGGCTTGTGACAGATGCTGTAACCTGTTGAAGTGGCTCGTAATCTCCAAACCGGCAGGAGCACGGTCGCTTGCAAGCCACAAGACCCGTCCTTGGTACATGAAGACGGCGGCTGGCCACAAGGCCTTTCGGTTAGGCAGGCGTTCGCCTTTACAGGAAGCCGGTCCACAGCTTCTTGGTTTATGGCTTCGGACAAGGGTTGCGATGCGGGGCGGCGTAAGGCAGTTTGCGCAAGGCAGGCGGAATGACTGATGGCAGGAGACGTGTGTGGTGCTGAACTACAATATCTACGATGTCTTTACCGAGACCAAAATGGCGGGAAACCCGCTGGCGGTCATGTATGACGCGGATGATCTCGACAAGGCGACAATGCAGGCGATCGCGCGGGAAATGAATCTTTCCGAGACCGTTTTCGTCAATCGTTCGGGCAATCCCGCCCACGCAGCGTCGGTACGCATATTCACGCCTTCAGGTGAATTGCCTTTCGCCGGCCATCCCACCGTCGGTGCTGCGGTCGCTATCGCCGAGCGTAACCGCGGCGAGGGCGATGACGATATCGACATGGTCTGCGTGCTGGAGGAGCAGGTGGGCCCGGTGCGCTGTGCGGTCAAGATGCGCGCCGGCGCGGTCAGCTTCGCCGAATTCGACCTGCCGCGCAAATCTTCGCGCGTCGACCTGCCGCTCGATCATGCCGCGCTTGCCGATGCGCTGGGTGTGAGCGAAGGGCATCTCGGCTTTGAAAATCATGTGCCGTCGATCTGGACGGCCGGCGTGCCGTTCCTGTTCGTGCCGTTGCACAATATCGCCGCCATCAGGGACATGGATTTCGATGCCAATCTGTGGCTGCGCACCGCGCCGCTGGTGGAAGGACGCCTGGCGGCGGCCTACATCTACTGTCGCGGCGGCGTCAATCATGCGGCAAAGTTCCATGCCCGCATGTTCTCACCGGATATGGGGATTTCCGAAGACCCCGCAACCGGCTCTGCCGTCGCCGCCCTTTCCGGCGCGATCCATCATTTCGACGGCCTGACCGATGGGCACTACCCTATCCTCGTAGAGCAGGGCGTGGAGATGGAGCGGCCTTCTCACATCCACCTGCGCATGGACATCAAGGATGGCGAAATCGCCCGCGCCCGCATCGGCGGCCACGCGGTGCGTGTTGCTTCAGGCACGTTCGAGCTTTGATTTAGCAACCGGCTGAACTCCAGTCTAAATCCGCCTGTCAGCCAAAATGAAAAACCCCGGTCGTGACCGGGGTTTTCTTGTTTCTACTCGCACCAGAGATCAGTTAAACCGACCCGCCGCATGGGCAAGCATCGTATAGACCTTGCCGGTATCGGAGGTGAGGTAGGACTGGGTGACACTCCGGTCGCGATCGGTACGCGCCACATCGGCGAGCAGCTTTTCGAAATCGGTGATGTAGCGGTCCACGGCGGTGCGGAATTCGGCTTCCCGCTCGTATTTGCGCTTGATCTCGTCGAAGGTCGTCTGGCCCTTCAGCGTGTAGAGGCGACGGGTGAAGACGTCGCGTTCGCCGCGCTGGTAGCGGCGCCATAGCTCAACCGACGCATCGTGGTCTATGGCGCGGGCAATGTCGACGGACAGGGAGTTCAGCGATTCGACCATGTGGCGCGGATTGCGGGTGTCGGCCGCACGGGTCGGCTGCTGCTCAGTGCTGGCGCGTGGTGTGGACGCTGCTGGCGTTTCCTGTGACGCGCCACGCAGCAGATCGCTGATCCAGCCGCCGCCTTCTTCGCGACGTCCGGCAGGCGCTGTTGCCGTCTGCGACGGGGCAGGTGCCTGACGGTTTTCGACCTGACGGTTCTCAAGCGGCAGCGTACCGCGCAATGCAGGTGCGGCAGCAGTCTGCGGCTGCGCCGGGCGCTGCTGTACCGGAGCGGCTGCTGCCGGCTGCGGACGCGTCTCGACGCGGCGCTCGGCGGCTGGCTGGGTCGCTGCGATGGCGCGGGCAACGGGTTCGGAGACTTCCATCTGGTGGGTCGAACGACCGACAAGCTGGGAAATATCCTGCAGGGCCTTGATCTGCTCGGAAACGGCGCGGCGCATGGCGGCAGCGCTTTCCTTGGCCTCTTCCGGCAGGTCGAATGCGCCGCGCTTCAGTTCGGCGCGGGTTGCATCCAGCTCGCGGCGGATGTCGTGGCTGGAGCGGCGAATTTCGTCCGTCGCGCCGGCAAAGCGGCTGACAGCTTCTTCGACAGCCTGACGCAGGGTTTCCTTGAGGTTGGCGGCGGCGGCATTGGATTTTTCCGAGGCGCTGCCGAGAAGATTGTCGACTTCCGAAAGCGAGGACTCGACACCGCCCCGCAGGCGGTTGACCAGCTCGTCGGAATATTTCTGCGCGTCGGACAGCGTGCTTTCGATCGAGCGGCTGGCATCCTGACCGGCGGCGAGCAGGGCGCCCCGCATGGTCTGTGCCGCCGAGCGGGCGCGCTGCTCGGTTTCATCGAGCGAGCGGCCGATATCGGTAAAGGACGCCTGCAGATTGTCACGCAGATTGCCGGCGACGTTCTGCGAACGCTCCTCGGCGTCGTTGAGCGTGGTTTCCACAACGCCGACGACATTGCGCATGGCGCTTTCGATTTCCTCGGAACGCTTGACAAGACCGACGGACAGGCTGCGAAGCGCATCCTGGCGTTCTTCCAGCGTGCCGACGAGGCTCGACTGTGCGGCATTCAGCAGTTCGGACGCCTGGCTCAGCACCTTCGAATGTTCCTCGAACCGTCCGACGATGCCGGCAACCTGCGCCAGCGTCTGACCGGAAATATTCGACAGACGGTCGATCTTTCCTTCGAGCAGACGGCTGGAGCTGGACACCATGTCGGCGGCCTGCGAGGCGCTATCGGAGAAGCGGGTCGCCGATGCGTTCAGCGCTGCGTCGGCCGTGCCGAATTCCTGTGCGGCGCGCTCGACGGCGGAGTTGAAGTTGGTTGCCGACTGCTCGACGATTTCGGCCATGCTGTTATGGGTCTGCGACAGCATGTCGGTGCTCTGTCGGGTGGCGGCGACCAGCTTGTTGGCCGCATCGCTGCCCGAGCGTGCATATTTCTCAATGCCCTGCTCAACGGCATCCGCCATGGCGGTATGCGTCTGCGACAGCATATCCGTGCTCTGGCGGGTGGCCGCGACAAGCTTGCTCGCCGCATCCGTGCCGGCATTGGCGTAATCGCTGATCGCCTGTTCCACCATGCCGACCATGCCGCTGTTGCTCTGCGACAGAAGCTCGGCGCTCTGCTGGGCGGCGGAAACGATCTTTTCGGCGGCTTCGCGGCCGATGGTGGCATATTCGTCGACGACAGGCTTGGCCTTCTCCTCGATCAGGCGCGACAGTTCGGCGGAACGGCTGGCCAGCATCGAGTTGAGTTCGCGGGTGCGGTTGTCCAGCGCAGAACGGATGGATTCGCCGCGGGCGTCGAGGGCCGATTCGACGCCCGTGAGCGTCTCGGAGATAACACCGACCTGCGAACGCACGACCGCTTCGGCCTCGGCGACCTTGTTGACGATGATGTTGCCAGCCTCGGAGAAGGTCTGGGCAACGGCGGCGGCCTGGCCGGACAAGCGCGTCTGCGCATCGGAGATGCGGCTGACGATCTCGCCGGAACGTTCCTCGATGGCCTTGGTGAAGGCCTCGTTCTGCGCCTGCACCTGCTCGGCGAATTCCGAACCGGACTTGGCAAGCAGCGCGGAGGAGCGAACGGCTTCCTCATCAATGCTCTGGGTGGCGGAGACGACCGCGCCACGCAGGCTGACGGCAAGATCGCTTGCCTTGCCCTCGATGGTGCGGTTGACGTTTTCGAGGCCGATCGTCAGCGCCCGGTCCATGGTGCCGAGACGTTCATCGATGCGGGCGGTACCGGCATCAAAGGTTTCCGCCAGGCGGCTGGTGCGGCTTTCGAACGTGTCGGTTACACGTATGGCCTGCTCGTCCAGAATGCCGGTAATGCGCTGCGCGGCGTCGTCGCTGGTGCGGGCAAAGGCGGCCGTCTTGTCTTCCAGCGCATCGGCAAAGCGACGGCCGGCATCCTCGATCGAGGTATTGACGTTGGCCAGATCGCCACCGACGCGTGTCTGCAGGGCGTCGAGCGACGACTCGATACGAGCGCCGGTCTCGTCGAGACGGGTGGTGACATTGCCGATCGAGCTCTCGATTTTCGAGGACAGGGCGTCGGTCGCGCCGCCGATTTCCCGAGCGGCTTCGCCGATCTTGACGGCAATGTCGCCAGCGCTGTTGCGAAGGCGCTCTTCCAGCGTCGCCGCACTGCCGTCAATCGCCTTCTGCAGTGTTTCCTGCTGGGTTTCGAGCGAAAGTTCGAGCATGCTGGCGCTGGACGCGACCGTGGTGCCGATCATCATCGCCTGCTCGGACAGCATGTCGCCCATCTGGGTCGTGGCCGAGCTAAGGGTCGCTGCCATATCGGCGTGGCGCTGGTCGAGCGCGGTGCGAATATCCTCATGCGATTGCGACAGATTGCTTTCGAGGCGGGACACGCCTTCTTCCACTGTCTGCGCAAAACGGCTGCTGCCATCTTCCACAACGGTTTCGATGCGGTTGGCCGCGCCGGAAACGCTTTGTTCGATCAGACCGCTATTGCGCTCCAGCGAGCCGGCAATGCGCTCCGCCTGCGAGCCGAGCATCGTTTCCAGCCGCTCGTGGCCGCTGGCAAGCGCGTTTTCAAGCGTGAAGGCGGTGGCTTCGAGACGTTGGCCGACACCGGCCGCCGCAAGCGAAAGCGACGACGTTCTGGCATCCATGGCCTCGGCAATTCGCTCTTCCACGCCCGAAATCGTCATGTCGAGCGCCAGCGTGCGGCTGTCGAGCGCGTCGGCGATGCGTTCCTCTGCGCTGGAGACGATACCCGAAAGGGCGGAAGTACGGCTGTCCAGGGCGCTGGCAATACGGTCTTCGACACCGGAAACGGCGCTGTGCAAGGCGGCGGTGCGGCCGTCGATGATATCGGCGATCTTTTCCTCGACACCGGAGAAGCTCATGTCGAGCGCCATGGTGCGGCTGTCGAGCACGTCCGTGATCCGCTCTTCCGCGCCGGAAACGACGTTTTTCAGCGAATCCGTACGGCTGTCGAGTGCGCCGGCGATACGACTCTCGGCCCCGGCCACCAGTTCGCCAAGGACTGCGGTGCGGGTGTCGAGCGCTTCGGTGATTTTTTCCTCTGCACCGGAAAATGCCATGTCGAGCGCCATGGTGCGGCTGTCGAGCGCATCGGCGATGCGTTCTTCGGCGCCCGAGACCACAGCGTTGAGCGCTGCGGTGCGGCCATCCAGCGTTTCCGCGATGCGGCTTTCGGCACCGGCGACCACGTCGCCGAAAGTGGCCGTGCGGCTGTCGAGTGCGCCGGCGATCTTCTCTTCAGCGCTGGCAACAATGCCGGTGAGGGCAGAGGTGCGACTGTCGAGCGTTTCGGAAAGTCTTTCCTCGACATTGGCGAAGGTCATGTCGAGCGACAGGGTACGGCTGTCCATCGTGTCGGCAATGCGTTCCTCGACACCCGAAATCGCGCTGGAAAGGGCAGCGGTGCGGCCATCCAGCGTGTCGGCGATACGGCTCTCCGCACCGGAGACGACGTCGTGCAGGGCAGCCGTGCGGCTTTCCAGCGTATCGGAAATGCGATCCTCGATGCCGGAAACGGCACCGGTGATGGCGGCAGCCCGGGTTTCGAGCGTTTCCGAAAGGCGGCGCTCGACATCGGCGACGACACTGTTGATCGCGGCTGCACGTTCGTCGAGCATCGCGGCGAGGCGTTCGGCCGTACCGGAGACGGAGCCGGTGATGGCCAGCGAACGGCTGGCGAGCGCCTCGTCGAAACGGTCCTGGCTGGCCGAAAGCGCGCCGAACAGGGCGTTGCTGCGTTCCGCCAGGACGCTGTCGATCTTCTCATGCGAATTGGCGAAGGCATTGGTGATGTCGGCAGTGCGCTGGCCGATTGCATCGCTGAATTCGCGGGTGCGGGTTTCAAGCGCGCTTTCGAGCATTTCCTGGCCCGTGCCCAGCGCGGTTGCGAGCGCCAGAGACTGATCGGTCATGGTGGTGCCGATGCGCTCAAGACCGCTCGACAGCATGGTATCGAGGGCTTCGGAGCCGCCGGCAACGGTTTCGTTGATCCGGGCGAGGCTTTCCATCAGCTTGCTGTCGAGGCTGCCGGCGCGCTGATCGAAGGCGCTGGCGAATTCCGCCACATGTTCGTCAAAGGCCGAATTGACCTGGCCGACCGTCGCCTGCAACCGTTCCTCATAGAGGCCGGAGCGAAGATCGAGGTCCATGATCGCATCGTCAGCCGTGCTCTGCAGGCTCTGGCGGAAGGAAAGACCTTTTTCCTCGAGCGTCGTGGAGAGCTTGTCGAGCACGGTATCCAGCGAACCGCCGATGATCTGCTGGCCGCGATCGATATTGCGGTTGAGTTCAAGGGTGCGGGTGGACAGGGTCTCGTTGAGCTGGCGGGTGCGTTCCTCCAGCGCGCTATTCAGGCTTTCCACACCGCTGTCCAGCGTCGAAGCGTGGATCGCGAAACGTTCGAGCAGCACTTCACCGCGCTCATCCAGCGTCGAGGTGAGGTTATGCAGGCGCATGTCGAACTCGTTGGAGATCGTCGTGCCGGAGGAATTCAGGGCCTGAAGCAGGTTTTCGGTCTTGGCGGCGATCAGGCTGCCCATCGCTTCGGTCGAGGCGCGCGATTTTTCCAAAAGCGCGGCCGAGCGGGTGTCGATCATCGAAGCGAAAGCCTCGCCGGTCGTGGCGATCCGCATCGAAAGCTCTTCGCCGACGATAGAAAGCTCTTCCTTGATCTGTTCCTGCGCGCCGACGATGGAGGAGCGGATGCGCTCCGCATGGTTGACGATGGCGTCGCGCTCGGCGGTCAGTTCCTGCACTAGGCTGCGCACGCGCAGTTCATTGTCGGCATAGCTGCGTTCAAGCGCGTTGACCTCGGAGTGAACGAGGGTTTCGAGTTCCGTCGCGCGAGCAATGGTGCGCTCGATGCCGTCATTCATGGCCGAGACTTCGCGGCGAACCGCCTGTCCGACGGACATGATGCGGTCGGATGCGACCGTTTCGGGTTCCGCAAGGCGAAGGGCGACTTCGGCCATGGAGCGGGCGGCGTTCCGCAGATCGCGGGCGCGTGCCATCATGATCGCAAAGGCGAAGAACAGCATGACGGGAACGAGGATGCCGACGACGATCGCCATCAGGCCGGGAATCGCGGTGAGATCGGCAAGCGAGCCGATGTTCCACAGCGCATTGCCGTAAAGAAGATGCGCGACACCGAGGCCGCCGAGCGCCCAGATCACCGACATGATCGTCGCGTTGCGAAGCGCGCCGCCGATGGAGCCACCCTCGAGCGACTTCAGGATCATGGCCGGGCTGCGTTTGGAGCCGTCATTGGCTGCCTCGAGATTGGGCGATTTGGGCGCCTGTTCGGCAGGCGCGCGCGCGGCCTCGGGAGCAGGGGTCTGTCTGCTTGCTTCCTTCAATCTGGCCTCCGGCTGCTTCGGCGCTGCAGTTTTCCGCGTCTCCGGCTTTTCTTCGAAAGCGCCAAGCTGCAAGGCGTCTTCCAACGCCTGAAATGCAGTCTCGTCGACAGAGTCGCTGATCTTGTTATTCGCCATGCGGTTACGCCTCGTTACACATACGCCCGGCTTCATGCCGTTGACCACTTGCGACCCGCAAGCGGACTGCCGCCATCATGCCAGCGGAACATTATCCCTTATGAGAGAACAATTCCGCCATTTACCAAATCCCGAATTGCTGGTGATCCAGCTTTCGGGCGAAATTACATCACTGTGCCGGAATAACAAAGCTTGAGCTCAAGCCCTGCAGGAACGGCAGTACCGTAGTGACACATTTAGGTGTTCGAAACAATTAATGCGGATTTGCGACGGTAGCGAAGTGTCGGCTTTTTAACAGTTTTTAAACCTCGGTTTCGCTCTGAACGCCTTGTTTCGCATAAGTTTAACATAAATTAACCATAGCAGAAGATTTTCGCCTGCGTCACGCCGTAATTTAAGCCGATAGCACCGGCTTCAATGCGTAAATACGACACAGATGTGACACGAAACAGGAAACGGCGAGACACAAGGAATTTCAGACATGGCAGCGGTCAGTATTGCTTTCGAAGCTCCGGATAATTGCGGCGGTGCGCCGGCCGCAGGCACAAGGCCCATCGATTTCGATCATCTTGCCCGCCAGACGATGGGCGACAAGGATCTCGAAATCGAGGTGCTGAAGCTGTTCAGCCGCAATGCACGCGCAGCCCTTCACGAAATCGCCGGTGCTGACGACAAGGCTGTCAGGGCAACCGCCCACCGTCTGAAAGGCGCCGCTCAGGCCATCGGCGCATCCGCCGTGTCCACGGCCGCGGCAGCGGTGGAGGACAATGGCAACGACAGCGCGGCTATCGCAAGGCTCGCCGCTGCCATTGTTGAAGCGGAAAACTTCATCCTCAAGCTCTGCCGCTGAGGCGGTACCCATCAAATTTGCCGTTTTGTGAGGCCGGTTGGGTCTGGCGCCCTTGAAGCGGGTTGCCAAGCCGAACCGGCCTTTCTATGTGTTTAGAACAGTTCTTAGATCACATTTTGGATTTCCGGCATGACAAAACTGACCATCGTTGCCTTTGACGGCACGCCCCATGAACTTGACGTGAGCAACGGTTCCACCGTCATGGAGAACGCCGTGCGCAACTCCATTCCCGGCATCGATGCGGAATGCGGCGGCGCCTGTGCCTGTGCGACCTGTCATGTCTATGTCGACGATGCATGGGCGGAGCGCGTCGGCGGGCCTGAGCCGATGGAAGAGGACATGCTGGATTTCGCTTTCGATGTGCGTCCCACTTCGCGTCTTTCCTGTCAGATCAAGATGAATGACGAGTTTGACGGTCTTGTCGTTCACGTTCCCGAGCGCCAGGGCTGATAAACCCTCGGCATTGCCTGACGCAGAAAAAGCCCCGCTCACCTGGTAGCGGGGAGCGGGGCGAGGCGGGTACGCAGCATGCAGGCGAGGGAGGAAACACCTGCGAGCCCTCAAGTGCGCACCGGGAGAACCGGAGACGGTTAAAACGCCCGACCCGCTGTAAGCTGCGACCGTTCCAAACCATGTGAACAAGCTACAATGAGTCTCGACGACCGCACCATGACGAGAATTCACGGGTGATATCGGACATGACGTTACGTCATGCCCGTTGCGCTGGGTGAGTTTTTGGCAGGTCGAGAGGTGAGGTCGCTTAGCGCCGGTTCTGGCCCTGTTCGAGCCGGTTTTTCAAAAGCCGCGTCATGCGGGCATCGAAATTTTTCGATTCCACCACATCGAAGCGCATCTGGTCCTTGTCGTGCTCGTCCATCACCGTCTGGGTGATCTTGCCGACCATTTCCTGCAGCGTCTCGCAGTTTTTCTGCGGGCGAAGCGCCGTTAATTGCCTTTCGAGCGTGCGGGCATGGGTGCGGGCGATTTCCGCGTGGCGTTCCTCGTGGCGCTTGATATCGGCAAGCAGCGTGTCCCAGATAAAGGCCAGCTCCGCCGTGGTGCGCCGCCGGTTTTTCCATTGCGGCAGGAGGATGCGGGTATTCAGCACCACCTTCGCCGTTCCCACGCTGCACAGGCCGTTCTTTTCGACATAGGTGAGCTCGCCGCCGAATTTGATCTCGGTAGCACCCGGATGGCGTGCACCGGTGTTGCGGGTCAGCGGACCGTGCTTGGAAAGCTGCTGGTCCAGATCGGCGGCGGTTTTGCCGCTGATCGAAAAATAGGAATAGGTTTTGCGGACGATAGTTTCTGAAAAAGCCGATCCGGGCATGGAAAGGGCCAATGCACCCGTAAGAGCGGTGCAAAGAGCACGTGATGATTTGGTCATGACCCGGCCTTCCGGTTGAACTTGAAAAAGGTTTGCTGCATAGGCGGAGCGAAACTTATAAGAATTGGCATAACACTCCGTTATTCCCGAAAGGCGCGTGTTCCGTGATAACAGCCGGCAGCAATGTGTGGCAAGCGGCCCATGGTCGCTCCCTGAAACTTGATGGGCGTGGCCGTATTATGGCCATCGTCAATGCCACGCCCGATTCCTTTTCCGATGGCGGCCGTTATCTCGCCGTCGATGCGGCTTTTTCCCATGCGCTGAGCTGTGTGGAGGAGGGCGCCGACATCATCGATATAGGCGGGGAATCCACCCGGCCGGGTGCGGCCGCAGTAACGGAAGCCGAGGAACAGGACCGGGTGTTGCCCGTCATCGAGAAATTGCGCCGCGAGACGGATGTGCTGATTTCGATCGATACCTATCGCGCTTCGACAGCGCGGCTGGCGATCGGGACAGGTGCACATATCGTCAATGACGTCTTTGGCCTGCAGAAAGACGCGGAGATGGCTGGTGTGGTCGCCGCCACCCGCGCCGGCGTCTGCATCATGCATACCGGCCGCGACAGGCAGAAGCTTGCCGATGTCATCGCCGACCAGTTCGAATTCCTCAATCGCTCGCTGGAGATCGCCGAGGATGCGGGTATTGGCCGCGACGCCATCGTGCTCGATCCCGGTTTCGGTTTCGCGAAGGACGAGAGCGAAAATGTCGCGCTGATGGCGCGTTTCGGCGAACTGGCTGCTTTCGGACTGCCGGTTCTGGCCGGTACGTCGCGCAAGCGTTTCATCGGGTCGCTGACGGGCCGGGATGCGGCTGAGGAACGCGATATCGGAACGGCTGCGACCACCGCGATCCTCAGGCTGGCGGGCGCTTCGATTTTTCGCGTGCACAATGTTGCCGCGACACGTGATGCGCTGGCAATCGCCGATGCGGTTCTTGCCAAAACGTCGGCAAAGGCCGATGCGTAGATCAATGAGTGCCGGAATGCCGCGTCCCGAAAGTGGTGCGGCTTTCTGGCGAAACAGTCCTGCCATGGAGGCGATGCGATGAGCCGCTATACCATCATCCTGAAAAACTGTTCCTTTTTCGCCCGTCATGGTCTTCTCGAGCAGGAGGAGGTGCTGGGCCAGCGCTTTTTCGTCGATGCCGAGATGGAGGTCGAGGCGGGTGATGCGCTGGAAACAGACGAGATCGAAAATACCGTCGATTATGGCGTCGCCTTCGCCGTCATCGAAAAGATCGTCGTCGGCCAGCGCCGCTATCTCATCGAAGCTTTGGCGAACGACATCTGCAAGGCGCTGCGCGAGCGTTATCCGCAAATCGTCTGGCTGCGAATAACGGTGCGCAAACCCTCTGCCCCCGTTCCCGGCATTCTGGACTATGCGCAGGTGAGCGTTGAACACCGTGCCTGAAAAGACGACCGTCGCTGCCCTGGGACTCGGCGGCAATATCGGCAATCCCGCCGCCGCCATGGCGAGAGCCCTGCGCGAACTGGACACGCATGGCGATTGCCGCCTGTTGGCCGTCTCCGGCCTTTACCGCACGCCACCGTGGGGCAAGACGGATCAGGCGGATTTTTTCAACTGCTGCGCCCTGGTGGAAACCTCGCTTGCGGCGCCTTCGCTGTTAAAATTATGCCTCGATATTGAGAAGGGCATGAAGCGTGTGCGGACAGAGCGCTGGGGGCCGCGCACCATCGATATCGATGTGCTGACCTATGGGAATGAATCTCTCGTAACGGAAAGCATCGAAGTGCCGCATCCGCGCATGACGGAGCGGGCTTTCGTGCTGATGCCGCTTGCCGACATCGCGCCCGATCTTGAAGTCAAAGGCAAATCCGTCCTGGAATGGCTTCAGCAGGCGGACAGGACGGGCATCATCCGCGCAAACGAAAAGCGGAAGTGGTGGTCACTCCCGCTCGGTGATGAGTAACGAGGCTGCAGCCGTTACGGCTTGATCGAACCGACGGCCATCTGGTCGATGTCACGCGCCAGCGTCACGCCGATGACCGGGATCATCTGGTCGGCGACCTTGACGGAAATGGTGATATTCATCGAATTGTCGCTGGAGACACGGGCAACCATCGCACCATTGAGCTTGGCGCGGTTGATGCCGACAACGACCTTGTCGCCGCTGACCTGTCCGGACGTGATGTCCAGCCCCTTGCCTTCGGCACCGTCGAGGAATTTGCCCTCGTAAGAGTTGCCCTTCTGGCTGATGACGGCGGACATGGGCTGGCTGAAGACGCCGACGCGGCAGGTGCCGCCGAGCTTGATGCCGGTCTGCTTGTCATCAAGCGGTTCGCCGGTCAGATCGCAGGTGAATTTGGTGCCCTTGTATTTGCCGGCGACGATTTCGCCCGGGCCTTTCCAGCTGCCGGCTACGGAGCGGAAAAACACGTCGTCGCGGTCGCGCGATGCGGCATGGACGTCAGACAGGCCGAAACCGCCGCTGACGGACAATATGGCGGCAAGTCCGCCCACAAGCGAAAAGAAGCGCGAATACATGATACTTTCCCCGGCGAAGAAGCCTGTTCGATAGGCCGCAATCTACCGGCGGAATGGTTAATGCTTGGTTTATTTCGCTCTCATTTGCGGCTTCGTCCGTAACCTTTTGAACCGCTCATGTCTTGCCACTCAGGCTTTTTCACCGCTTTTTCCGCCGCTTAAATCGGGCGTCAGGTCGGACATGAAATCGCCGATCCCCGGACGCTTCACCGCCCTGAACGGCAACGGACGGCACAGATCCATGGCCGCAATGCCGATTCGCGCCGTCATCAGGCCGTTGATGACGCCTTCGCCGAGTCGCGCGGAGAGTTTCGAGGCAAGACCGTGACCGAGAACCTGCTGGGCAAGGCCGTCGCCGACGGCAATCGATCCCGTCACGGCGAGGTGGGCGACGACATCCTTCAGCAGCCGCAACATGCCAAGCGTGCCGGGACGGCCGCCGTAAAGCTCCGCCATGGCCCGAACCAGCCGTGTCACCTCAAACAGCACGTAAGCGAGATCAACGATTGCACGCGGGCTGACGGCGGTGACGACGGAGACGCGTTTGGAGGAATTGAGGATCAGGGCGCGCGCCTGCCGGTCGAGCGGCACCAGCAATTCACGTTCGGCAAGCTCGATCAGATGCGGGCCGTCGATCACATCGTTTTCCGTTTCCTTCAGCGCCGCACGTCCCTTGGCCGTTTCGGCCCGGTGGGAGAGGACAGCATTGAGGCGTGTGACGATGGCGCGGGCGGGTTTCGGGCTCTTGTCGAGGCTTGCCGTCTCCGCATCAGCCTTCAAGGATTGCACGGCATTGAGCCGCATGATTCCAAAGACTTCCCGCCCGACGAGGACGAGGACGGCCAGAAGCGCAACGATAAGCGCGATGGTCGCCGTGTAACCAAGCCAGTCTGAGCGGGAAAACAGGTTGCGGATGAGCTGATCCGCCCAGAGGCCGAAGGCAAGCGAGAACAACACGCCCAATGCGCCGAGTGCGAGTTTGCCGAAGGAGAATCGGCTTTTCTTCGGCGTCGCCACCGGCAAGGCGGCTGCATCGATTTCTTCCGGTGCGAGAAACGGATCGTCCTCGTCGGGCGTCAGTGAAATCTCGGCACCGAAGCTGCGCGGGGCACGTTTCTGCGTCGCGGATGGCCGTGCCGTCTCTTCCGTCTCGAGCGTGAAAGCTGCCGGGCGGCGAGCCTGCGGATCGTTGGGTGTGGGAACCTTCATGCGAGCTTGTCTCCGAACAGGAACTGCATGGCGCGATCAAGCCTGATATGGGGCACGGAAAGCCTTATGCCGCCGCTGCCCGGCTCGTCGACATTGGGCGGCCGGAAACGCACGACATTGACGTCGGGCAACGTCGCCTTGTCGCCATCCCTGTCAATGCTGCGGAACAGCGGCTCGGGATCATCAGGCAGATCGCCGGGAAAGATCGCCGTCTTGCGGTTGCCGTCGAAGGTTTCGCCATTGATGGTCTCACCGGCCATTGGCGTGCCGACGATGACGGGCAGTTCGTGGCCATCCTGCCGCACGGTCGCTTCCCGCGTGGCACGCACGGAAGCCAGCGCCATGACCTCTATGCCGGCGCCATTCATGCCGATGGTGGTGATGGCGCGGTCCACCAGACGGCGGGTAAGTCGCTCCAGCCGGTCATGGCTTTCATGGTGCAGGTGGTCGGCCTTGGTGGCGGCAATCAGCACCTTGTCGATGCGCCGGCCGATGAGAGACGACAGGAGGCTATTGGTGCCGGGGCGGAAACAGGCGAGAACATCGCCCAGCGCCCGTTCCAGATCCTGCACGGCTTCCGGGCCGCGATTGACCGCCTGAAGCGTGTCGATCAGCACGATCTGCCGGTCGAGGCGGGCGAAATGCTCGCGGAAGAAGGGTTTCACCACGATCGATTTATAGGCGTCGTAGCGCCGCTCCATCATGGCGCGCAGCGAGCCCTTCGGTGCTTTCTCATCCGTCAGGCCCGGCAGGGGTGCGAAGGTCAGCGCCGGCGATCCTTCCAGATCTCCCGGCATCAAAAGACGCCCCGGCGGCAGGGTGGAGAGCGATCTTTCGTCGGATTTGCAGGCTTTCAGATAGGCTGCGAAACTTTCGGCCAGACGTCGCGCCGTCATCTCGTCGGCGGGGGCGTTGATATCGAGAGAGGAAGCGATCGCCAGCCATTCCTGCGCCAGCTCGGAACGGATGCCGGTCCCGGCGAGCGCGACGGTTGCGTCGCTGAATTGCCTGTAATCCTGCGACAGAAGCGGCAGGTCGAGCAGCCATTCGCCGGGATAGTCGACGATATCGATGGAGAGCTTGCCGGCCGAAAACCACCGGCCCCAGCCGCTGGCACTCTGGTAATCCAGCGTGATCCGCAGTTCGGATATTGCCCGTGTCGAATCGGGCCAGAGCCGGTCGCGCACCAGCGCCTGAATATGGTCCTCGTATTGAAAACGGGGAATGGCGTCGTCCGGCTGCGGTTCAAGGCGCACATTCGAGACCCGGCCCGACCGCATGGCTTCAAACAGCGGCAGGCGGCCACCATTCAGAAGATTGTGGACGAGGGAGGAAATGAAGACCGTCTTTCCCGCCCTCGAAAGACCGGTGACGCCGAGCCGCAATGTCGGGTGGGTGAGGCTGCTCGCACGGTCGGCCAGATTATCGAACGCGATGAGCGCACTGTCCGTCAGGGACGTAAGAGAAGGCGGCAATGGCAGTTTCCCGGCTGTGTTTCACGATCACGGCTGCAATATAGGAATGCGTGGCTGCCCAAAAAAGAAGCGACCCCGTGGATTTTCAACGACATCCCGTTTAGCACTCCCGCAGGCACGGCAGCCTTCGGCTATCTGCCCGGTGACAGGAAATCGACCAGCCGCCAGCGATTCCTGCCGTTTCCAACACCGTCGTCGTGATCGAGCACGGCAAGCCCCGATGTCGGAAAGCCGGAAGGCAGGGCGGCATGCAGCAGATCCTCGCCGATCATCGCCTCCAGCGTCGCCTCCATGGTGGGATTGTGTCCGACCAGCATCACGGATTGCACGTCCGTTTGTGCGGCAATGAGGGAGAGATAGGTTTCGCTGCGCGCATTGTACATTTCATCGACATAGCCGATGTCGATGCCTTCGTTGAAGGCGCGTTGCCAGGCCTGCGTGGTCTGCCGGCAGCGCGCGGCCGTCGATGACAGAAGCATGTCCGGGCGGTAGTGCCGATCGGCGGCAAGATCGGCGATGATCTCCGCCTCGGCGAAACCCGCCTCGTTCAATCCCCGGTCGAAATCGCGCTCTCCCGGCGCCGCCCAGGCGGCCTTGGCGTGGCGCAGAAGGTAAACTCGCTTCGGGTGATGATCTGTCAAGGGCAGGGACCGGTGTTCGAAACTCTAGGGCACGGTCCGAATGCTACAGGATAGGCTCACGGGACCGCAAGTCCTCTTTCCTGTTGGCAAGTCGCGTCTAAGTGATCGAAGAAGAGATCGCTTCCACGCCAATAAAGGATAAAAATTAGTCATTTAGATGATTTTTATGTCAGTTTTAAAAATGCCTGAAAACTGATCTGTAGACTTGAACCGGCCTATATCATTGGAGTATACACCGCCGCATTGAGATGTTCTTCGAGGAGAATCGCGTTGAGTGAGAAGATCGATCTTAGCAAATATGTACTCTCGGAAGACGACGAGTTCATGAATGCCAGCCAGCGTGCCTACTTCCGCGCGAAGCTGGTCGCCTGGAAAAATGACATCCTTAGAGAAGCGCGCGAGACCCTCGGACATCTCGCCGAAGAAAGCGCCAACCACCCCGATCTCGCGGATCGGGCATCTTCCGAAACAGACAGGGCGATCGAACTTCGCGCCCGGGACCGCCAGCGCAAGCTGATCTCAAAGATCGATGCGGCCCTTCAGCGGATCGAAGACGGCACCTACGGTTACTGTGAGGAAACGGGTGAGCCTATCGGCCTCAAGCGTCTTGACGCCCGCCCTATAGCGACCCTGTCCATTGAGGCGCAGGAGCGTCACGAGCGTCGCGAAAAAGTCTACCGCGACGAGTAAGACGGAGAGCTATCCGGTTGCCACAGCGAACCGGTCGGTGAAAATTACAAAAATGAAAAAGGGCGTGGAATTATTTCCGCGCCCTTTTTGCTTTCAAATCGATCCGTCTAACGGACCCCGGCCCGTCAGCGATCGCGGGTGACCGAAAGCTCACCGAAGATACGCGCCATTTCCTTCTGCATGTCACCATCCGGTGTCGCGCCGGTAACAGGCGGAGAGGCGGGCTGGGTCTTGGGCTGCTTCTCCGCAGCCGCAGCAATTTCCGGCTCTTTCTCGGCATCCTTGCTCTTGGCTATTTCGGCTTCGAGAAAGCTCTCGAAATCGCTGGCAAGGTCATCGGAAAATCTGGGCTCGGCGTCAGCGGAGATGATGGCCGGATTTTCCGGCTGCGGCGGGAAGGGCGCCGGCGGCGTATTGTCTCCGGGGTTCAGCCCGGGCAGAACACGCTCGCGTGCGGCGTCCAGAAAATCGGCGGCATTCGACTGGTCGATGACAGGCTCACGCGCGGCAAAAACCTGCGGCGCGGGCACCGCTGGCCGTTCCTCTGTCGCCCTTGCCTGTAAGGTAACGGGAGGCGTGACCGGGGCCGGCGCAGGCGCGAAAGGCTCGGCTCGCTTCTGGTCGGTCCGTTCTGCGGCCATATCGAGCGAGGCAGCGGCAACCGGCAGAACGGCGACTGCCGGTGTGGCCGCGGTGACTGGTGCCGGTGTTGGTACAGGTGCCGGTGAAGGGACGGGGCGGGCGATCTCCCTCTCGGGCGCTGCCTGCCTTGCAGGCGGCGCAGGCTCGCGGACAGCCGAAGGCGCGGCGGAAACCGGTTGCAGCGGTGTCGAGGGGCGTGGCGGCAGCGGTGCGGCCGATGCCGGGGCAGGTGCGGGGCGAGGCGCCGGGGCCGGCTGCTCAGGCCGTTGCGGCTGTTTTACCGGTTCTTCGGTTGCGGTAGCGGGAGCGACCGTCGCGACAGGCTGCTGTTGCGGCAGGGTCGCGCGGCGCTCCTGCGGGATAGCCGGCTCGGCCTTTTTTACGTCGCTCTCCTGGCGTGGCAGCGCCTTCAGTTCCGGTTCCTGTACGTCCCGCACGATCGGGATCGCGCCGATGCCGCTTTCGATAACGATATCAGTCGGACCGCCGATCATCACCAGATGCTCGACATTGTCGCGTCGCACCAGAACGAGGCGGCGACGCGCATCCACGGCCGTCGCATCGAGAACCTGCAGGCGAGGCTGCCGATTGCGTCCACCCCGGATAAAGGGAGCCGAGCCGCTGCGCCTGCGCAGAAGCCACAGAGCAATCGCCAGCACCAGCAGCGCCACACCCACACCGACAACGGCGACGATGAGGTTGTTTCCATAGGTCCCGATAAAATCATCCATCATGGAGATCGTCCCTTCAGATTTTTTCGAGCAATTAATATTGCCGTGGTTCTTATAGTGTGAACGTTAAGCAGGAAAAGACGATTTTTTTAGGCGCGATACAAGGTTTATCCGCCTTTGCCCGTTTGAAACGCAAAACCGGTTGGCAGGGCTTTCGGTTCCCTCATCGCCGGAAAGCCTTGTCCATTGCGCCTTTCGGGTCGTTTCTCTGTGCGTTTTTAAGCCTTTGTGTCCCCGCGGAGCTTTTTGATGGTCAAGCGAGTTGCTACAAGAAATTCTGCTGCCCGATTCCGTCTGGGAAATGTGGCTGACCGAATGACGACCTGCACGACTGCGAGGCCAAGATGACACGGGTGCGCGAGACAAGCGACAACGACCTTCCACTGGTGGACAGGCGTGCCCGTTCCGGCACGGTGTTGCGGATTCTGCTGCTGGCGCTGGTGCTGATCGCGGCTGCTGCCGCCTTCGTCTATTTCAAGGATTCGCTGGAAAACGAGATCGTGCTCGGCATTCTCGGCGTGCTGGCGATGATGGGCATTTTCTTTCTGGTCTCGTCGATCATCGGGTTCATCGAGGTCATGCCACAGTCGCAGTCGGACGGGCTTGCCCGCCGTTTCCTGTCGGCCCACCCGGAAGGCACGCTGATCACCGATGCCAAGGGCCATATGGTCTACGCCAACGCTACCTATTGCCGTATGAGCGGCACCTCCAAGGCAAGCGATATACAGAGCCTGGAGACGCTGTTGTCGCGCAGCCGGGAATCGACGGAGGCCCTTTACCGGCTCATCAATGTGCTGCGGGAAGGCCGTGACGGTTACGAGGAGTTCCGGCTGCTGAAACCGCTCGGCGACGATGCCGCTGCCGGGCCGCACTGGTACAGGCTGAAAGGGCGGGTGCTGAAGGATGCGGGCGGTGAGGGGCTGCACGTTTTCCAGATCGCCGATATCACGCCGGAGCGGGAGGATCAGGAGCGATTCTTCCGCGAATTGCAAAGCGCCATAGACTATCTCGACCATGCGCCGGCTGGTTTCTTCTCCGCCGGCCGCAAGGGCGAAATCGTTTATCTCAACGCCACCCTGTCCGAATGGCTTGGCATCGATCTGGCACAATTTTCTCCCGGCTCGATGACGGTGTCCGACATCGTCGCCGGCGAGGGCATGGCGCTGATCGAATCCGTGCACCCGCAGGGAAGCACTAAGCGCACGGAAATCCTCGACCTCGACATGCGCCGGGTGAATGGCCAGAGCATGCCGGCCCGCCTTGTGCATCAGGTCACCTCCAAGGATGGTGCGCCAGGCGAGAGCCGGACCATCGTTCTGATGCGCCCCAAGGGCCAGGAGGATACGGAGTCGTCCTCCGCCATGCGCTTTACGCGCTTCTTCAACAATACGCCGATGGCGATTGCCTCGCTTGACGGAGAGGGCCGCATCCTGCGCATCAACGCGCCCTTCCTCAAGCTGTTCTCAGGTGTGGTCGGGCGTGACGATATCGATCGCGGCATTGCGCTCGAAACCATCATCCACGACAATGAAAAACCCCGTCTGGAACAGGCGCTGGCCGAAGCCAAGGACCGTCAGGGCGATATCGCCCCGTTCGATTCCCGCCATCCGAGCGACGAGGGCCGGCATTTCCGTTTCTACGTCAACGCCGTTATCGACCAGGACGACGAGGCGCCGGAAGAGGTGGCCATCGTTTATGCTATCGAAGTGACGGAGCAGAAGGCGCTCGAAACCCAGATGGCGCAGACGCAGAAGATGAATGCCGTCGGCACGCTGGCGGGTGGCATCGCCCACGACTTCAACAATGTGCTGACCGCCATCCTGCTCTCGTCCGATCATCTGCTTCTGCAGGCGCGGCCTGCCGACCCAAGCTTCGCCGACCTCATGGAGATCAAGCGCAACGCCAACCGCGCGGCCGTGCTGGTGCGCCAGCTTCTGGCGTTCTCGCGCAAGCAGACCATGCGCCCGGCAATCCTCAACCTGACCGACGTGATCGGCGATCTGCGCATGCTGGTGGATCGGCTGATCTCCGGCACCAACGTCAAGCTGGAGGTCGACTACGGCCGCGATCTGTGGCCGGTGAAGACGGATCTGTCGCAATTCGAGCAGGTGCTCATCAATCTCTGCGTCAATGCGCGTGATGCCATGCCCGACGGCGGCAAGATCAGCATCAGGACGCGGAACGTCGACGCCAAGGAAATCGCAGCCCTTGGCCGTCCCGAATTCCCGGCCGAAGACATGGTGATGGTGGAAGTTGCCGATAATGGCACGGGTATTCCGCCGGAAATCATGGACAAGATTTTCGAGCCCTTCTTCACCACCAAGGAAGTTGGCAAGGGCACGGGCCTTGGCCTGTCGATGGTCTACGGTATCGTCAAGCAGTCGGGCGGTTATATTTATCCCGAATCGGAAGTGGGCAAGGGAACCGCCTTCCGCATTTACCTGCCGCGCCATGTGGTTGAGGCCGTTCAGACCAATGGACAACAGCACGGCGAGGCGGCGCTAGCGCCCGTGGCGGCGCCGGAACCTGTGAAGGAAGAGCCGCTCGACCTGACCGGCAATTCCGCCGTCGTCCTTCTGGTGGAGGACGAGGAGGCCGTGCGGCGCGGCGGCAAGCGCATGCTGGAAACACGCGGTTACACCGTGCACGAGGCGGGCTCCGGCACCGAGGCGCTGGAGGTGATGGAGGAGCTGGAAGGCAAGGTCGACATCGTCGTATCCGATGTGGTGATGCCGGAAATGGATGGTCCGTCGCTGCTGAGGGAGCTGCGCAAATCCTATCCCGACCTGAAATTCATCTTCGTTTCAGGTTATGCCGAGGATGCCTTCGCGAAAAACCTGCCGGCGGACGCCAAGTTCGGTTTCCTGCCGAAACCGTTCTCGCTGAAGCAGCTCGCCATCGCCGTTCGCGAAATGCTCGACGACAAGGAGTAAGGCCGGCGGCGGCGAAGCGGATTCGGCTGCGCCGCGACCTGTCGCACCCGTTTGCATCCGGTCTGAAAACGCGCCGCTGCCGTGGGCGCGTGTCTTCCTTGAGCCCTGGCTGCCTCCACATCCGCACTTTTCCCGAGGTTTGCCTCTTCGCAAACGCAATAGTGATTGCACCGTTTCGCAAGGGGCTTAAAATCGCGTCTTAACGACCTAGATATGAAGAGGCGAAGTTCTCCCTCCTGGCAAAGAACTGTCGGTTTGAGAACGGTTTGGAGAATGATGAAAGATGATCGCTAGGCCGATCTACATGCAGGGCGAGGGCGACGGGGAAGACGGCGGCACCAACCGCGGAACGTCCGTTATTACCCGCGTCAAGCCAAAGACGAAAAGACCGAATTTGTACCGTGTTCTTTTACTGAATGACGACTACACTCCCATGGAGTTCGTCATCCATATTCTGGAGCGTTTTTTCCAGAAGGATCGCGAAGCGGCGACCCGTATCATGCTGCACGTGCACCAGCACGGCGTGGGCGAATGCGGGGTGTTTACATATGAGGTCGCAGAGACGAAAGTAAGCCAGGTCATGGATTTCGCCCGACAGCACCAGCATCCGCTGCAATGCGTCATGGAAAAGAAATGAGGATCGCAACGTGCCAACTTTTTCCCCAAGTCTCGAGAAGGCGCTGCACCAGGCACTGACCTTTGCGAATGAGCGTCACCACGAATATGCGACGCTGGAACATTTACTTCTGGCGCTGATCGACGACGCGGATGCCGCCGCCGTGATGGGCGCCTGCAATGTCGATCTCGATGCGCTGCGCAAGACCGTCAGCGATTACGTCGACAACGAACTGACCAACCTCGTCACCGGTTACGACGAGGATTCCAAGCCCACATCCGGTTTCCAACGGGTCATCCAGCGGGCTGTGATCCACGTGCAATCGTCCGGCCGCGAGGAAGTGACCGGCGCGAACGTGCTTGTGGCCATTTTTGCCGAGCGCGAAAGCCATGCCGCCTATTTCCTGCAGGAGCAGGAGATGACCCGTTACGACGCGGTCAACTACATCTCCCACGGTATCGGCAAGCGTCCGGGCACGTCGCAGACGCGCACGCCACGCGGCGCCGATGAGCCTGAAAGCGAAAACAAGGCGAACCGCAGCAATCCCGAGGAAGAGGGATCTTCCGCCAAGAAGCAGCAGGATGCGCTGAAGGCCTATTGCGTCAACCTCAACGACAAGGCGAGGAACGGCAAGATCGACCCGCTGATCGGCCGCCATGAGGAGGTCAACCGCACCATCCAGATCCTCTGCCGGCGCTCCAAGAACAACCCGCTTTATGTGGGTGATCCTGGCGTGGGCAAGACCGCCATCGCCGAAGGCCTTGCCAAGCGCATCGTCGAAGGCAAGGTGCCGGAGGCTCTCGCCAACGACACGATCTTCTCGCTCGACATGGGCACGCTGCTTGCCGGAACCCGTTATCGCGGTGATTTCGAAGAGCGCCTGAAGCAGGTCGTCAAGGAACTCGAGGAGTTTCCGGGCGCGGTTCTGTTCATCGACGAAATCCACACCGTCATCGGTGCGGGCGCCACCTCCGGCGGCGCGATGGATGCATCGAACCTGCTGAAGCCGGCCCTGTCTTCGGGCGCGATCCGCTGCATCGGCTCGACCACGTACAAGGAATATCGGCAGTTCTTCGAAAAGGACCGTGCACTCGTGCGCCGTTTCCAGAAGATCGACGTCAACGAGCCTTCCATCGATGATGCGATCGCGATCATGAAGGGGTTGAAGCCTTACTTCGAGGATTATCATCACCTGAGATATTCCAATGAGGCGATCAAGGCTGCCGTCGAACTGTCGGCCCGCTACATTTCCGACCGCAAGCTGCCGGACAAGGCGATCGACGTGATCGACGAAACCGGTGCGGCGCAGATGCTGCTGCCGGCTTCCAAGCGCCGCAAGCTGATCACCGAACGGGAAATCGAGGCAACCATCGCGACGATGGCCCGTATTCCCCCGAAGACGGTTTCCAAGGATGACGAGATGGTTCTCGCCAACCTCGAAAAGGAGCTGCGCTCGGTCGTTTACGGTCAGGATATCGCCATCGAGGCGCTGGCCACGGCCATCAAGCTGGCACGCGCCGGCCTGCGCGAACCGAACAAGCCGATCGGCTCCTATGTCTTCTCCGGCCCGACGGGCGTCGGTAAGACAGAAGTGGCCAAGCAGCTTGCCGCCTCGCTCGGCGTCGAGATGCTGCGCTTCGACATGTCGGAATATATGGAACGCCATACCGTGTCGCGCCTGCTCGGTGCACCTCCCGGTTATGTCGGCTTCGATCAGGGCGGTCTGCTGACCGACGGCGTCGACCAGCATCCGCATTCCGTGGTGCTGCTGGACGAAATCGAAAAGGCGCATCCGGATATCTACAACATCCTGTTGCAGGTGATGGACCATGGCTCGCTGACCGATCATAACGGCAAGAAGATCGACTTCCGCAACGTCATCCTCATCATGACGACCAATGCGGGTGCATCCGAAATGGCGAAATCCGCCATCGGTTTCGGTTCTTCGCGGCGGACTGGCGAGGATGAAGAGGCGATCAACCGCCTGTTCACACCGGAATTCCGCAACCGTCTGGATGCGATCATTCCGTTCTCGCCGCTGCCGACCGCCGTCATCCACAAGGTGGTGCAGAAGTTCGTCATGCAGCTGGAAACCCAGCTCTCCGAGCGGAATGTCACCTTCGATCTGCATGAGGACGCGATTTCCTGGCTGGCGGAAAAGGGTTACGACGAGAAGATGGGCGCTCGCCCGCTGTCTCGCGTAATCCAGGAAAACATCAAGAAGCCGCTCGCCAACGAAATCCTCTTCGGCAAGCTCAAGAAGGGCGGTGTCGTCAGCGTCACCGTCGGCAAGAAGGACGACGGCTCCGACGGCCTCATACTTGAGGTTCTGCCGGAGACAGCGCCCGTGAAACCGCAGCCGGAAGCCGAGTTGAAGGCGGCCAAATCGCCCGGCAAGGCGAAAGCCAAGGCGAAACCTGCCTCGAAGGCGGCAAAGGCCAATGAAGAGGCGGAGGTTCTTGTTGCCGAGACCGACAAGTCGGGCGAGGACAACAAGCCACGCCGCAAGGCCAATACCGTGCCGAAAGTGCCGAAGAAGAAGTGATCGCGGTCCTTGGAGCATTTCCGGTAAAAATGCGCAGCAGTTTTACATTCGGAAAATGCTTGGAAACAAAGATATAAACCGATGCCGGGCGGAAGCCCGGCATTTTCATGCATAGTGGATCAGCAATGCAGACTGCCGACAGCGATGCCATCCCTCTGAGCGGCTGGTTTTTCAGGGGAATGCGGGGCATATTTTCGTTACCCTCGCTCATTCTCATGACATCCTTTGTCGGTTTCAGCGCCTTCGCGCTGGAATCGGGCGTGGCACGCGGCGAAGCGGTGTTCATGACGCTGACGATCTGGGCCCTGCCGGCCAAGATGATCCTGATCGGCTCCATGGTCGGCGGCGCCAATCTCGCCGCCTGTTTTCTGGCAGTAACGCTGTCATCGGTGCGGATGATGCCGATGGTCGCTTCCATCGTTCCGGAAATGCGCGGTGCGAAAACGCCGACATGGATTTTGCTGTTTCTTTCCCACTTCGTTGCAATCACGGCCTGGGTTTTCGCCACGCAGAACCTCTCGAAAGTGCCGCGTGAGGCGCGTGCTGCCTGGTTCGCCGGTTTCGGCATCACGCTTACCGTCGTTAATGCGATCATCGTCGGCCTTTGTTACGGCGTCGTCGCGGCCTTTCCGCCGCTGGTCGCCGGCGTCCTGTTCTTTCTCACACCGGTCTATTTCGTGGCGTCGATCTGGGCGTCGGCCCGCCATTCCGTCGTCAAGGTCGCCTTTGTCATCGGCGTGATCGCAGGTCCGGTCTTCGCGGTTATCGCACCCGAATTCGACATTCTCTATGCCGGAATCGGCGGCGGAACCGCCGCTTATCTGATCGACCGCTTCGTCTTCCGTCGCAGGATTAAACCCGTTTCATCGGAGAGCGAGTCATGATGACCGAAAACTGGTGGGCGCCCTATCTCTTCATCGCCATTGCCGGCTGGCTGGCGACCGATCTCTGGCGCTGGCTCGGCGTTCTCGCCGGTAACCGGCTGAAGGAGGATTCCGAGGCGCTTCATTGGGTGAGGGCGGTCGCCACCGCGCTCGTCATGGCCGTTACCGCCAAGCTGATCGTATTCCCGACGGGATCGCTCGAAGCGTCGCCTTTATGGCTGCGTATCGGAGCGGCGGCACTCGGCTTCGCCGCATTCCTGTTGGCTGGCCAGCGCGTCATCGTCGGCGTCGCCGTCCCGATCCTGCTTTTGGCCGGTGGATTGCTGGTGCTCGGTTTTTAATACTCTCCTTATCCGAATATTAAGCTCGTTACCTTAGTTTGCCACTGACTGAACAGGGGCCAAATCCATGCGGCTATTCGCGGCAGAGCGCTTTGTACTTGGCTTTATCGCCATATTATTCGCCATCGATGCGGCTTTGATCGCCGTCAAAGGCATCAGGGTCGATTACGCCGGATATTTTTTATGCGCGCTGGCGGGGGCTGGCGTTTTCGTCCTCGGTCAATTTTATCGCAAAAGCGGGCGTGATCTTCGCATCGCCGCTGCCCTGATTGCGGGCGGCCTGTTCATTCTCTTCACGCTTGTCGCCTCCGTGTTTAACTACATGTTCCTGCCGGTCGCTTTCCCGACGATTGATCATGTGCTCTTCCGTGTGGATGCGGCCTTTGGCTATAGCTGGGCGGGCATCGTCCTCTGGGCAGCGACACATCCATGGATCGGGACAGTCCTGTTCGTGGTCTATGCAACGTCACTGCCGCAGCTTCTGGTGATCGTGATCACGCTCGGCTTTACCGGCAAGGAACAGAGGCTGCACCACTTCCTTGTCACGGGCGTCCTGGGTGCATTTGCATGCATCGTCTTCTGGATATTCTTCCCGACATTCGGACCTTCGGCCCATGTGCAACTGCCACAATGGATATCGCAGGCTATTCCCTTGGCTGTTGATAATACCTACGGGCAGGAGTTGAACCGGCTTACATCGGAGGGCGTGGTCTATATTTCGCCTAAGAATGTGCTGGGGCTGATCGGTTTTCCGTCGTTTCACATGTTCATGGCAGCAATGTCGGTCTGGTTCGTGCCGCGTCACTGGGCGGTGATGGCGGTGATCCTGCCGGTAAATATTTTGATGCCGCTGGCTGTTCTCGTTCAGGGCGGACATCATCTTTCGGATGTTTTCGGCGGTTTAATCGCTTTTGTCATCATCTGCGCGGTTTCTGCCCGCCTGCTCAATTGGCTTTCCGCAAGGGAGCGGGCAGGGCAGATGGTAGCCGCTCCTGCTCAGATCGTCGCGGCGGAATAATTGCCGCGCGTTCCGCTCTCACGGGCCTCCGCAGCAAGCCAGTCCGACAGGATGCGGGCCGGCGCGGTCATCTCTTCCGCCTCTATCAGCCAGTAATATTTGTCCGTATCGGCCGCCCGATCGAAAAGCACGCTTAATTGAGCATCGGCGATCTCGTCGCCAAGAAGTGCCGTCGGGCAAAGGCCGATGCCCTGTCCGGCCTTGAGGGCCGTGACCAGCAGATTGAAATCCGCGAAGATGGGACCGGTGGTCTTGGGAAGGGATAGGCCAGCAGTTGCAAGCCAGTTCCGCCACGCCGTCTCGCTGTCGTCATGCAGCAATTCCGCCTGCAGCAGGCTCGAGACGTCATCGAAGGGACCGGATTTCGCGAGATAGGCAGGTGCGCATGTCGGTCGTGTCTCGGCGCTGAAGAGTGCCACGGCCTTTTGTGCGGGCGTTGGCCCGTGTATTATGCTGAGGTCGGGTTGATCATTGCTTCCGATATAGCTGATCGACACCTGTATCTGGGGATGCAGCGCCCGGAAACGGGGAAGGCGCGGTGTCAGGAAATGAGCCACCACCGAAGGCAGACTGGCGAGACGGACCGTCATGCCGTCGCTGCCCCGCCTGATCCTGTGCGCGCCGGAGGCGATCTGCCGTAAACTGTCCGAAACTGTGATGCCGAACTCCTGGCCCGCCGGGGTGAGCCTGACCCCGCGCGCGTGGCGCTCGAAAAGAGCCACGCCGAGCCACGCCTCCAGATTGCGCACATGTTGACTGACGGCTGCTGCCGTCATGCCGAGTTCCTGGGCGGCCAGGGAAAAGCTTGCTCTTCTGGCGGCGGCTTCAAAGGCGCGGAGGCTGGCGAGCGGTGGCAGTTTCATATTGCCAAGGCTAAGTAAAACTTGGTCTGAGTGCAAGAAAAACCCGTCTTGCCAGCCGGCCATTCATGTCCCAATTTCGCGCCGACATCTACATCGCTCCGAGGATTTCATGACCCCTATGCCTGTTGCCGCCGAGCCCGTTGACGCCGCCGTGCGCCGCGCCGTCCGCCCCGTCGTCGTTTATCCGAACGGCACCCTTGAGGCGCCCGACCTTGCGCTTCTCGAGAAAGCAAAGAAGCATATGGAGAAGATCGACGAGGTCATCGTGCCCCCACGCGACGGCCGCAGCTTCAATGTGCCGAAGGGGCATTTTTTCCGCATCGTCAGCATTGAGGGGCCGCAGGTCGGCGATCTGAACCTCTGGAACGCCAATGATCTGACCGAGCGGTTTTTCAGCGGCAAGACCCGCGCCCTGCATGCCACCCATATTTCCGTCGGCAACCGGCTTTGGAGCAACCTGCCGTCCCTGCGGCCGATGGCGACCATCACCCACGATACCCTGTCATGGTACGGCTTCGACGAAGACGGCGGCGGCGTTCATGACGTGATCGGCACACGCTGTGATCCCTATACCAACAAGCTCCTGAGCGGCGGCGATTACCACCATTGTTGCCATTCCAATCTGACCAATGCGCTCGCCTCCGCCAGGGGCCTGTCGTTCCGGCAGGCGGAGCCGCATGTGCATGATGTGCTGAATGTCTTCATGTGCACGGGGTTCACCCACGACACACACCAATATTTCATGAAAGCAAGCCCGGTGCGGCCGGGTGACTATCTGGAATTCTTTGCGGAAATCGATCTCATTGGCGCTCTTTCCGCCTGCCCGGGCGGCGATTGCAGCGCTACCCATTCCAGCGATACGGCAGCCTGTTATCCGCTGAAGGTGGAGATTTTCCGGCCGGATATGGTGGTGCTTGAAGGCTGGCCTTGGCCGGAACGGAATGCTTACCGTTCTCCGGAATGATCAGTCCGAAAAACTCTCCTCCGTCATGCTCGGGCCTGTCCCGAGCATCTGCAACCGATTGATTTCAGATACGTGGTTGGATCCTCGGCACAAGGCCGAGGATGACGTCACATGCGAGGCAGCTATCACGAAGCTAGCGCCGCCTTTATCTTCTCCGCATGGGCCTTCAACACCTCGCCATCGGCCATCACACCGGAATGCGGCTTCAGCGGCTCACCTTCCTTGCGCGGAATGACGTGGAAATGCAGATGGAAAACGGTCTGACCAGCCGCCGGTTCGTTGAACTGGGCGATGAAGACGCCATCCGCATCGAAGGCTTCCTTGGCCGCCACGGCCAGTTTCTGCACCACGGGAATGGTTCTCGCCAGCACTTCCGGGTCGGCATCAAGCAGGTTGCGGGAGCCGGTCTTGGGAACGACCAGCAGATGGCCGGGGGCCTGCGGCATCACATCCATGAAGGCCAGCGTGTGCTCGTCTTCGTAAAGCTTGTGGCTCGGAATTTCGCCGCGCAGGATTTTCGCAAAGATATTGTTGTCGTCATAAGCGCTGGCCGTCATCGTTGGTCTCCTCATCACGGACTATGCGTCCGGTTCCTGTTCCTGTCTCTCGCCCTTGCGGAAGGGCGTGTGTTCATCAAGATAATCGCCAATGTGCTCGACTTCCTCGCGCTCGCGCTGAAGATAATCGGCAATGGCGCGGCGCAGGCCCGGATGGACGATGAAATGCGCCGAATGAGTGGTGACGGGCATGTAGCCACGCGCCAGCTTGTGTTCGCCCTGCGCGCCCGCTTCCACCCGTTTCAATCCCCTGGAAAGCGCGAAATCGATCGCCTGATGGTAACAGACCTCGAAATGCAGGAAGGGATGATCCTCGATGCAGCCCCAGTGGCGGCCATAAAGCGCATCCGAGCCGATGAAATTGATCGCGCCGGCAATATAGCGCCCCTCCCGTTTCGCCATCACCAGCAGCACATCATCGGCCATACGCTCGCCGATCAGCGAATAAAACTCCCGCGTCAGATAGGGCCGGCCCCATTTGCGGCCGCCGGTATCCATGTAGAAGGCGAAGAACTGGTCCCAGATATCCTCGGTCAGGTCGCTTCCGGTCAGCCAGTCAATCTCGATGCCGTTTTCCAGTGCCGCACGGCGTTCTTTCTTAAGCCCCTTGCGCTTGCGCGAGGAAAGGGCGTCGAGAAAATCACCATGGTCGCGATAACCGTCATTGATGAAGTGGAACTGCTGGTCGGTCCTGTGCAGGAAATCGCGCGGCAGAAGGGCGGAAAGATCGCTTTCTTCCAGAAATGTGACATGTGCCGAGGAGACGCCGATCTTCTCAGTCACCTGCGCGAGACCGGAGGCCAGTAACGCCTTGAAGCGTGTCTCGTCTTCGTTTTCTGAAACGAGCAGCCGTGGCCCGGTTGCCGGTGTGAAGGGCACTGAACATTGCAGTTTCGGGTAATAGTGCCCACCCGCCCGCTCGAAGGCATCCGCCCAGCCATGGTCGAAGACATATTCGCCCTTGCTGTGGTTCTTCAGATAGGCAGGTATTGCCCCAACCAGCGCGCCGGACGCGTTTTCGAGAAGCAGATGGTGTCCAAGCCAACCGGTCTTGGCAGTCGCCGACCCGGAATCCTCCATTGAGGATAAAAATTCGTGGGAAATAAATGGGTTATAATATTTTCCTGATGTATTGCGCGACGTTCCGGAAAGCCGTTTCCAGCTTTCCGGATCGATATCCCCAAAGGATTGCGCGATACTGATGGAATAGTCTTCTGTCATGCCGTGGCGGACGGGTTCTCTCTCGGGTCGAAACCTTCGAATGTCATCTGGTCCGCATATTTATAGGTAGTCTCGCGCGCGTTTTCATCCCTGACCGTCCAGGTAATCACCGGAAGGCCAAGTTTTCTTTGCGCCTCGATGAAGCTGTTGGGCAGGTGACCCCAATGATAGGAGATGAAATCGAGACCCAGCTGCATCGCTTCGTCATGTTTGAAGAAGTCTTCCGGCTTGTTGCCTTCGGCGGTGAGGCCCAGTGGCCAGGGCGAGCCGGCCGCCTTCAGATCCTTCAGCAGATGGTGGTCGAAGCTCATCAGCGCCACATGGCCCTTGTAGCCCTCGAGGTCTTCCAGCACCGCCTCGGCAAAACCGTCGTCGACGCCTTCGCCTTCACGGCCTTTCAGCTCGATCACCAGCGGTACCTTGCCGCCGCAGAGCGCCAGAAGCTGTTTCAGCGTCGGAACGCGATCTTTGGTCTGGCCGACGGAAAGGAGCGACAGTTCACCGGAGGTACGTTCACGCACGTCACCCTTGATGCCTGTCAGCCGGGCCATGTCGTGGTCGTGAAAAATCACCGGCACACTGTCGGCCGCCAGCTGGACGTCGCATTCGATGGCGAAACCGGCCTCGATGGCGCGGGAAAATGCCGAAAGCGTATTTTCCCAGACGGCCTTGTTGAGGTCATGATAACCGCGATGGGCGACGGGTTCGGCCGTCAGCCAGGAGAGTTTAAGGGTCATGCTTCGATTTCCACGATGGCGTCGATCTCGACGGCGGCATTGAAGGGCAGGCAGGCCATGCCGACAGCGGCGCGGGCATGCTTGCCGGCATCGCCGAGAACATTGGCGAGAAGATTGGAAGCACCGTTGATGACAAGATGCTGTTCGACGAATTCCGGAACCGAGGCGACGAAGCCATTCAGCTTGATGACGCGGCGGATTTTCGAGAGGTCGCCATTCAACGCGGCCTTGACCTGTGCGAGAATGTTGACGGCGCAAAGTTCGGCGGCGCGTTGGGCGCCTGGCACGTCGACATCGCGGCCAACAAGACCCGTCACCGCAATCTTGCCCGATTCCATCGGCAGTTGACCCGATACATAAAGAAGATTGCCGCTGATGGTGAACGGAACGTAGTTTGCGGCTGGTGCTGCGGCTACGGGAAGCGTGAAGCCAAGTTCCTTGAGGCGGCCTTCGATGACGTCCGACATTTTCGTCTCCGGTTTTGTTGTAAATCCTTCAAGAATCCGGCATTCAGAAGATGTTGATCCAAAAGCCGGGCGGTTGCTTGTACAATATGAGCGGTGAGTCCAACAGGAGATATTGCATGTTTGTCAGGACGCTTGGTTTCGTTGCCGCAACAGGGCTTATGACCGGCCTGTCAAGCGCTGCCAATGCCTTGCCCGTCACGGTTCCGGATCTCGTTGCACACCGCGCCGTCTACGATCTCGAACTCAAGGATGCGTCCGATCGCTCCGGCATCGAGGGCATGACGGGCCGCATGGTCTATGAGTTCACCGGCTCGGCCTGTCAGGGCTACAAGACGGATTTCCGGTTCGTGACTCAGATCAACACCGGCGATGCCGTGCGCATGACCGACCAGCAGACGACCACCTTCGAGGACCTTGCTGCCAAGAAGTTCACTTTCGAGACCAAGTCCTACACCGACGACAAGCTGGACAAGGAAGTGCAGGGCGCTGCAATCGACAGCAATGAGGGCGTGAAGGTCGATCTGACCCGTCCGGATGCCCGCCAGGTCAGTCTCGTCGCCAGCGAATTTCCGACGGAACACATGTTCCAGGTCATCGAACATGCCAAACAGGGAAAACGCATCTTCGAATCCCGCATTTTCGACGGTTCGGATGATGGCGATGAAAGCCTGATCACCTCCACGCTGGTCGGCAAGTCGCAGATGCCGAAGGACGGCGATGCCGAGGCCGGCAAGGCGGGCGATTTCGCCAAGGCTGCATTCTGGCCGGTGACCATCGCCTATTACAACGACAAGACGGGCACCGACGCGCTGCCGATCTACCGCATGTCGTTCAAGCTTTACGAAAACGGAATCACCCGCGATCTGACGATGGATTACGGCGATTTCGTTCTGACGGGAAAGCTTGCGAAGCTCGATATTCTCAAGCCCGAAACCTGCGAAAACAAGCCTGTCCGCTGAAAGGCGGCGGTTTCTGCGGTTTTTTCGCATAAATGCTTGCATTTTCACGCGGGCGACTGTATGCGGCTCACCATTCCACACGCGAAGCTTGGGATGTTCCGGGAGAAATCCGGTCCGTTCCGCCCGGTGGTATCGATGAAAATCGGTGCTGTTCGCTTCGCGGGGGTTAAACCGGAAAAGGAGTAACAAGGCATGGCATTGCCCGATTTTTCTATGCGCCAGCTTCTGGAAGCTGGTGTTCACTTCGGCCACCAGACGCACCGCTGGAACCCGAAGATGAAGCCGTACATCTTCGGCGACCGTAACAACATCCACATCATCGACCTGGCTCAGACCGTTCCGATGCTGTCGCGCGCCCTTCAGGTCGTGTCCGACACCGTCGCTCGCGGCGGCCGCGTTCTGTTCGTCGGCACCAAGCGTCAGGCGTCCGAAATCATCGCTGACAGCGCAAAGCGTTCGGCCCAGTATTACGTCAACTCCCGCTGGCTCGGCGGCATGATGACCAACTGGAAGACCATCTCCAACTCGATCCAGCGCCTGCGCAAGGTCGACGAGATCCTGAACTCGGAAGCTTCCGGCTACTCCAAGAAGGAACGCCTGAACCTCGAGCGCGAACGCGAAAAGCTTGAAAAGGCTCTCGGCGGTATCCGCGATATGGGCGGCGTTCCGGACCTGATGTTCATCATCGACACCAACAAGGAAAAGATCGCGATCGAAGAAGCCAAGCGTCTTGGCATTCCGGTCGTTGCGATCATCGACAGCAACTGCGACCCGGATCACATCGACTACCCGATCCCCGGTAACGACGACGCATCGCGCGCCATCTCGCTCTATTGCGACCTGATCGCCCGCGCTGCCATCGACGGTATCGCACGTCAGCAGGGCGCTTCCGGCCGCGACATCGGCGCTGCCGAAGAAGCTCCGATCGAGCCCGCGCTCGAAGACGAGGCTGGCGCCTGATCTAGGCCCTGTCTGGCGGCGATTTCTTGATCGCCGTCTCCTCGACCAGGATATGACAAGGCCGTCAAAGACCTTCAATGGGTTGACGGCCTTGTTCGTTTCATACCGCTCCGCCAGGTTTTTTAGAGAAGCGCTGGCGTCCGATGTGGTTGAAACGGAAGGCAGTCTTCATAACGCTGTCACACTTCGGCGGCACCCATCATTTCGATGCATGGAGACGCCGCAGCACTTGGGAATGCGCATGCCCCTTTCCTGAAATCCTCTCCGGTTTCAAAGGGTGTGCGGCCGGGTACAGTCATCACCCAGAACTTCGGCACGGCAAATTCCGCCGGCTGACCGATCGAACCGATAAGAGGCAAACAATGACCGAAATCACAGCCGCAATGGTGAAGGAACTGCGCGAAAAGTCTGGCGCAGGCATGATGGACTGCAAGAAGGCTCTTGCTGAGACCAATGGCGACATGGAAGCGGCGATCGACTGGCTGCGCGCCAAGGGTATCGCAAAGGCCGACAAGAAGTCTGGCCGTACGGCTGCTGAAGGTCTGGTCGGCGTTGCCACCATGGGTCACAAGGCTGTTGTTGTCGAGCTCAACTCCGAAACCGACTTCGTTGCCCGTAACGATGCGTTCCAGGACCTTATCCGCGGTATCGCTCAGGTTGCCCTCACCACCAACGGCACCGTTGACGCTGTTTCCGCTGCCACCTATCCGGCAACCGGCAAGTCCGTTGCAGATAGCATCAAGGACGCGATTGCCACCATCGGCGAAAACATGACGCTGCGCCGTTCGGCTGCGCTCGAAGTCGAGCACGGCGTTGTCGCGACCTACATCCACAATGCTGCCGGCGACGGCATCGGCAAGCTCGGTGTTCTCGTTGCCCTGAAGTCGGTTGGCGACAAGGCTGTCCTGAACTCGATCGGCCGCCAGGTTGCCATGCACATTGCTGCGACCAACCCGCTCGCCATCCGCGCTGAAGAAGTCGATGCCGCCGTTGCTGAGCGCGAGCGTAACGTCTTCATCGAACAGGCCCGCGAATCCGGCAAGCCGGAAGCCATCATCGAAAAGATGGTTGATGGCCGCATGCGCAAGTTCTTCGAAGAAGTTGCCCTTCTGTCGCAGGCTTTCGTCATCAACCCGGACCTGACCGTCGGCGCTGCCATCAAGGAAGCCGAAAAGGAAGCCGGTGCGGCGATCGAAGTGACGGGCATGGTTCGCCTGCTGCTCGGCGAAGGCGTCGAGAAGGAAGAAAGCGATTTCGCAGCTGAAGTCGCTGCCGTCGCCAAGGGCTGATTATATTTACCCAATCTTGGGAAAACGGGAGGGCATCGCGTGACAACGCGGTGCCCTTCGTGTATCCGCGTTTCGGTTACATTTCCGAGGAGTCATGATGTCTTCCAAGCCGATCTACAAACGTGTTCTTCTCAAGGCTTCCGGCGAAGCCCTCATGGGCGATCAGGGTTTCGGTATCGATGTGGCGGTGGCCGACCGGATCGCCTCCGATATCGCTGAAGCAAGGGCGATGGGCGTTGAAGTCGGCGTTGTCGTCGGCGGCGGTAATATTTTCCGCGGCGTCGCCGTTGCATCCAAGGGCGGCGACCGCGTCACCGGCGACCATATGGGCATGCTGGCGACCGTCATCAACGCGCTGGCGCTCGCAACGTCGCTGCGCAAGCTCAGCATCGATACCGTCGTTCTGTCCGCAATCGCCATGCCTGAAATCTGTGAGAGCTTCTCGCAGCGCGCAGCACTTCACCACCTCGCACAGGGTCGCGTGGTGATTTTTGCCGGCGGCACGGGCAATCCCTTCTTCACCACCGATTCCGCCGCAGCGCTGCGCGCCGCGGAAATGGGCGCCGAGGCCATCTTCAAGGGCACCCAGGTGGATGGCATCTATTCCGCCGATCCGAAGAAGGATCCGGCAGCCACCCGTTTCGACGAACTGACCCATAGCGAAGTGCTCGGCAAGGGTCTCGCGGTCATGGATATCGCGGCCGTCGCGCTTGCCCGCGAAAACCATATCCCGATCATCGTTTTCTCGATCCATGAGAAGGGCGGTTTCGCGCAGATATTGACCGGCGGTGGCCGCAAGACCATCGTGCACGACAAGTAATCAAGAAAAGATGCCGTCCCCTGGGGCGAATTCCGGCCGGAAAGGCCGACAGAGATGGAGTATCTAGATGAGTGGTATTGACCTCAACGATATCAAGCGCCGCATGGATGGCGCCATCAATGCGTTCAAGAGCGATATCGCATCGCTGCGCACCGGCCGTGCTTCGGCCAACATTCTCGATCCGGTAACCATCGAGGCCTATGGCTCGCGCGTGCCGCTCAATCAGGTCGCGAACATCACCGTACCGGAGCCGCGCATGCTCGGCGTCAACATCTGGGACAAGTCGATGGTCAATGCCGTCGATCGCGCGATCCGCGAATCCAATCTCGGCCTGAACCCGATCGTTGACGGCCAGAACCTCAGAATTCCGCTGCCCGAGCTCAACGAGGAGCGCCGCAAATCGCTCGTCAAGGTAGCCCATGATTATGCCGAAAAGTCCAAGGTGGCGATTCGCCATGTGCGTCGTGATGGCATGGATGGTCTGAAAAAAGCCGAAAAGGACGGTGACATCGGTCAGGACGAAAGCCGTGGACAGTCCGAAAAGGTCCAGAAAATGACCGACGACACGATTTCGGAAATTGACCGCTTGCTTGGCGAGAAGGAAAAGGAAATCATGCAGGTCTGATATCGCTTGCGATAGACCTGTATTTTATTCGTTTTAATTCCGCACTGCCTGTTACTGGATCGATATGCCGACGACGACACGTTCCTCCATACCCGAGCACGTCGCCATCATCATGGATGGCAATGGACGCTGGGCAAAACAGCGCGGTCTTCCGCGCGTGATGGGGCATCGCCGCGGGGTGGAGGCGGTGCGCGAAACCGTGCGTGCAGCGGGTGAATGCGGTATCCGTTATCTCACCCTGTTCGCCTTTTCGTCGGAAAACTGGCGCAGGCCTGAATCCGAGGTAAGCGACCTCATGGGCCTGCTGAAGGCTTTCATCCGGCGCGATCTTGCGGAACTGCATCGCGAAAACGTCCGTGTTCGGATCATCGGCGACCGCGAGGGGTTGAGGAGCGACATCCGCAGCCTTCTCGAAGAAGCCGAACAGATGACGGCTGATAACACCAAGCTGACGCTGGTGATTGCCTTCAACTATGGCAGCCGCGACGAGATTACCCGCGCGACAATGGCGATCGCCCGCGATGTCGCCGAAGGCCGGCTGGATGCGGCATCGATCACGTCGGAGATGATTTCGGCGAGACTGGATACGTCCGGAATACCGGATCCCGATCTGATCATCCGCACCAGCGGTGAGGAGCGTCTGTCGAACTTCCTGCTCTGGCAGGCGGCTTATTCTGAGTTCCTGTTCATTCCTGAATATTGGCCCGATTTCGACCGGCAGCTGTTCTTTTCCGCAATCGAGCAATATGCAACGCGTGACCGCCGCTTCGGCGCAATCGCTGAGCCGGTTGCCGTGGCAGGCGCCTGATGAGCCGTGAACTCAGACTGCGGATCGTGTCCGCAATTGTCATGGCGGCCGCCATATTGGTCGCGACCTGGTATGGCGGCATTCTGTTCCGCATCGTGGCGGGCCTTCTGGCGATTCTCATCTATTATGAATGGTCAAAGATCACCCGCCTGTCGGAAACCAATCCCACCGGCAATGCCTGGGGCTGGTTTGCGGTCGCGGTCATCGCCGGCAATACGATATTCGGCGAGCCGTCGCTTGATCTACCGCTGCTGTCAGGCTTTACGCTGACCGCGGCGCTTTTCCCCGTTTTGCGCGGCAGGAACTGGTGGCTGGTGGGCGGCATCGTTTACGCCGGTCTCAGTGGCATATCGCTTGCCGCGATTCGTGGTGACGAGCTGACTGGTTTCGTCTCCATCCTGTTTATTTTCGCTGTCGTCTGGTCGACGGATATCCTGGCTTATTTTGTCGGGCGCGCCATTGGCGGGCCTAAGCTCGCGCCGGCGATCTCGCCAGGCAAGACGTGGTCGGGCGCTGTTGGTGGTGCAGTGGCGGCGTTGATCGGGGGCGGGGCGGTATCGCTCGCCTATCATGGGAGGATCAGCCTGCTTGTGCTGGGTCTCGCTCTCATCCTCTCCATATTCAGCCAGATCGGCGATCTTTTTGAATCCTTCGTGAAGCGGCGGTTTCAGGTCAAGGATTCCAGCCATCTCATTCCCGGCCATGGCGGTTTCATGGATCGGGTCGATGGTCTTGTTTTCGCCTGCTTTACGGTATTCCTCATCGCTTTCGTGCATGCAGCGGCAACCGGCGACGTACCCGGATCGGGTGGCGGTCTGTTACCGGGCTTTTAAGCGGCGCGAAGGGTCATGAAATAAAGGGCAGATTGTCATGAACACAGTAATGGCGGCAACCGGCTTTCTGACCGGCTATATCGTGCCCTTCATTCTGGTACTTTCCCTGCTCGTTTTTGTCCATGAAATGGGCCATTACCTCGTCGGCCGCTGGAGCGGCATACGCTCCACAGCTTTTTCCATCGGTTTCGGCCCGGAGCTGATCGGCTATACCGACCGGCGCGGTACACGCTGGAAGATTTCCGCTATCCCGCTTGGCGGCTACGTGAAGTTCTTCGGCGACGAAGATGCAGCCAGCAAGCCGGATAGTTCCGGCCTGTCGCATATGTCGCTGGAGGAGAGGGCGCAGACGCTTTCCGGCGCCAAGCTCTGGAAGAGGGCTGCAACGGTTGCCGCCGGCCCGATTGCCAACTTCATTCTCGCCATCCTCATCTTCGCGGTCCTGTTCGGTGTTTATGGCCGGATGATCGCCGATCCGGTCGTGGCGGAGGTGCGTGAAAACAGTGCCGCTGCGACAGCGGGCGTGCGCGCCGGTGACCGGCTACTGGCGATTGACGGTGAAAAGATGATGACCTTCGAGGATGTCCGCCGTTATGTCGGCATCCGGCCGGGCACGCCTATCACCGTAACGGTGGAAAGAGCGGGCGAAGAACTGAAGCTGCCGATGGTTCCGACCCGGACCGAAACCACCGACCAGTTCGGCAACAAGCTGGAAATGGGCATTATCGGCATTGTCACCGATCAGAGCAGCGGCAATTTCCGCCACATCGAATATTCGCCGTCCCAGGCGCTGGTCGAGGGTGTTCGCGAAACAGGTCACGTCATTACCGGCACCTTCAACTATATCGGCAATCTTGTGACCGGTCGCATGAATGCCGATCAGCTCGGCGGCCCTGTCAGGGTAGCGCAGGCGTCCGGCCAGATGGCGACGCTTGGAATTTCGGCCGTTATCCAGCTTGCCGCCGTTCTTTCCGTGTCGATCGGTCTTCTCAATCTGATGCCTGTGCCGGTTCTGGATGGTGGGCATCTGGTGTTTTACGCAATCGAGGCCATTCGCGGCAGGCCGCTTGGCGCCGCTGCGCAGGAAGTGGCTTTCCGTATTGGCATGATGATGATTTTGGGTCTTATGGTTTTTGCAACATGGAATGATATCAGCAGCTTGATCGGCTGAAGATAGTGTTTTAACGGTTTTGTTAGCAGCTTGTTTACCCTGTTTTTATGCCGAAGTGGCGAATGAGCCACTCTGGATCACGAAGTAAACAGAATTTAACGTTCTGACTTGCTTGTAGGGGAAAAGCAGGTAAAACGACGCACATGGCCGGAGTCGGGTTCCGCCCGCTGAGGGACAACGTAAAAAGGTAAGAATTGAAATGAAGGCTGGTTCAAGATTTTTGAACGCTGTGTCGGCGGTTGCGCTGTCTGCTGGTGTTTCTTCGGTTGCGGGCCTTGGCGTGCTTGCCTCTGCTGGTGCGGCAAATGCAGCTGTTATCAGCAAGATCGATGTTCGCGGGGCTGAGAGGTCCGGCGCGGACTCCGTGCGTTCCAACATCACCATTGCGCCGGGTAAGAACTTTTCCAATTCGGACATCGATGAATCGGTAAAACGTCTTTACGCTACCGGTTATTTCTCGAATGTCTCCATGCGCGTTTCCGGCAGCACGCTGGTCGTGACCGTCAATGAAAACCAGCTCGTCAACCAGGTGGTCTTCAACGGCAACCGCAAGATCAAGGACGACAAGCTCGCCGGCATCGTGCAGACCCAGTCGCTCGGTCCGTTCAATCAGGCGATTGTGACCGCCGATATTGCGCGCATCAAGGAAGCTTATGCCGCGATCGGCCGCAGCGACGTTGAAGTCACCACCCAGACAGTGTCTGTCGGTCAGGGTCGCGTGAACATTGCTTTCGTCATTAACGAAGGTGAGCGCACGAAGATCGGTCGCATCGATTTCGTCGGCAACAATGCCTATAGCGATGGCCGTCTGGCTGCCGTCATCAATACCAAGAAGTCCAACATGCTGTCGTTCCTGACGCGTAAGGACGTCTACAACGAGGACAAGCTGCGCGCCGACGAAGAGGCGCTGCGCCAGTTCTATTACAACCGCGGTTATGCCGACTTCCGGGTCGTGTCGTCCGATGCCGTGCTGGACGAGTCCAAGAACGAATACACCATCTCCATCACGGTGGATGAAGGCAAGAAGTACGACTTCGGTAACGTCGCCGTCGAATCGACCGTTCCGGGTGTTGATGGTTCTGAATTGCAGGGCCTCGTTGAAACCCGTCAGGGCGCGAGCTACAGCGCCAAGGAAGTTCAGCAGAGCATGGAAGCGATTTCCAAGCGCGTCGCCGGCGAAGGTTATCCTTTCGCCCGCGTAACGCCGCGCGGCGACCGCGACATGGCCGGCAACACCATCGGCGTGACCTATATCGTCGACCAGGGCGAACGCGCCTATGTCGAGCGTATCGAAATCCGCGGCAATACCCGTACGCGTGACTATGTCATTCGTCGCGAATTCGATATTTCCGAAGGCGATGCTTTCAACCAGACCGTCATAACCGCGGCAAAGCGCCGCCTTGAGGCTCTGGGTTATTTCTCGAAGGTCAACATCTCGACCGCCGGTGGCAGCGCGCCCGACCGCGTCGTGATCGTTGTCGACGTTGAGGATCAGTCGACCGGTTCGTTCGGTATCGGTGCGGGTTACTCTCAGAACGACGGCGTGCTGCTCGAAGCATCCATCGAAGAGAAGAACTTCCTCGGTCGCGGCCAGTACATCCGTCTCGCCGCCGGTGCGGGTGAAGATGATGCGCGCAGCTACACGCTGTCCTTCACCGAGCCTTATTTCCTTGGCTACCGTCTGGCCGCAGGTTTCGACCTGTTCAAGAGCCAGAGCCGCAGCGAAGACTACTATGACTACGACGAGCAGGGCTTCGCGCTGCGTGTGACCGCGCCGATCACCGAAGACCTCTCGACGACGTTCAAGTACACCTATAAGCAGCTGAACTACGACGGCGAGGGCGATTGGGAAAGCGGCAGCAACCTTGCTGAGCCTTATAAGGCTCTGATCCGTGGTGGTGACTGGACACAGTCCATCATCTCGAACACGCTGAACTACAATACGCTCGACGACCGCAACATGCCGCGTGAAGGCTGGCAGGCGGCCCTGACGAACGAATTTGCAGGCCTCGGCGGCGATTCCGAATACTACAAGATCTACGCCAAGGCGCGCTTCTATTACACGCTGTCGGACGAGTACGATGTCATCGGCTCGATCACCGGTCAGGCGGGTCACGTTGTTCCGACGGGCGACAATCTGCTGGTATTCGACCAGTTCAAGTTCGGCGGCCGTCAGGTTCGCGGCTTCAAGAACGATGGTATCGGTCCGCGCATTGGTAACGACTCCATCGGCGGCACGACCTACTTCGCTGCTTCCGCTGAAGTCACGGCCCCGATGCCTGGTGTTCCCGAAGATTTCGGTCTGCGTCTGGCTGGCTTCGTCGATGCCGGTACGCTGTATGGCAACAAGGTCGCCAACAGTGCAGGTGTGAAGGACGACAACTCCATCCGGGCATCCGCCGGTATCGGTGTGATGTGGGCGTCGCCTTTCGGCCCGATCCGTGTCGACTACGCCGTTCCGATCGCCAAGGAAGACTACGACGAGGAACAGCGTTTCCGGTTTGGCATGTCCAACACTTTCTGATATCGGCAGTCCAGAACTGCAACTTTGAACGTTCTGGAGTTTCCGGCTGATGGAATACAACGCCTTTTTTCCGCCCCACGAGGGACTGCGATTGAAAGATATCGCAGACCGTTTTGGGGCGGAACTGTCTGAAGATGCGGCGGGAGAGCGGATCATCAGGTCCGTCGCGCCGGTCTATCGGGCAAAGCCCGACCAGCTCTGCTATATTCTCTCCCGCAAGAACCGCGACGAATTGCTGACTTGCGAGGCAGGCGCCGTCATTTGCGACGTGGCGCTGAAGAATATGCTTCCGCCCCATATACCGGCCCTGATATCGAAAAATCCGCATACGCTTTTTGCGCAGGTGGGTGCCTTGCTGCATCCCGCCGCCATGCGTCCCGCAACGATTGCGCCGATGGAAGGTGAAATTTCCAGTGCCGCGCATGTCGATCCTTCCGCGAAGCTGGAAGCGGGCGTGATCGTCGAGCCGCTCGCGGTCATCGGCGCTGGTGCCCATATCGGTGCTGGCACCCGGATTGGTCCCGGCGTCATCATCGGGCCCGATGTGCAGGTCGGCCGCGATTGCACCATTGCCGGTGGCGCGAGCATCCTTGCTTCTCTCCTTGGCAACAACGTGATTATCCATAACGGCGCCCGCATCGGTCAGGACGGCTTCGGTTATGCGCCCGGTCCGCGCGGCATGCTGAAGATCGTTCAGATCGGCCGGGTCATCATTCAGGACAATGTCGAGATCGGCGCCAACACCACGATTGATCGCGGCACCATGGATGACACGGTTATCGGCGAAGGCACCAAGATCGACAACCAGGTCCAGATCGGCCACAACGTCCGCATCGGCCGCCATTGCGGCATCGTCAGCAAGGTTGGCATTGCGGGCAGCACCCGCATCGGCGACGGTGTGATGATTGGCGGCGCGGCAGGCATCAATGGCCATATCAACATCGGCGACGGCGTGCAGATCGCGGCGATGAGCGGTGTGGTCGCGGACGTGCCGGCAGGCGCGCGCTATGGCGGAACGCCCGCGCGCCCGATGAAATATTTCCTGCGCGACATGGCCGAAATTCTGGCGCGCGCTGAAGGGCGTGATAAAAAAACAGGAGAAAAAAACGATGACTGAAGAAACGAAGACGGCGCTGGGCGCGGCTGACATTCTGGAAGTCATGAAGCTTCTGCCGCATCGTTACCCATTCTTGCTGATCGACAAGATCATCGAGATCGATGGTAACAACTCGGCGATCGGCATCAAGAACGTCACGGTCAACGAACCGCATTTCACCGGCCATTTCCCGGACCGGCCGATCATGCCGGGCGTTCTGATCGTCGAAGCCATGGCCCAGACGGCAGGCGCGATCTGCGCTCGCAGCCAGGGCGAGGGTGGTCACCTGGTTTATTTCATGACGATCGACAATGCGCGTTTCCGCAAGCCCGTGATCCCCGGCGATCGTCTGGAAATCCATGTCGTCAAGCAGCGCCAGCGCGGCAACGTCTTTAAATTCCATTGCGAGGCGAAGGTGGACGGCGCGCTGGTGGCGGAAGCCGATGTTGGCGCCATGATGATCCCCGAGGACCAGCAATGAGCACGATTGCCGCCTCGGCCAGAATTCACCCGACGGCCGTGATCGAAGACGGCGCGGTGATCGGTGAAAACGTCGTCATCGGTGCGCTGAGCTATGTCGGTGCGAAAGTCACGTTGCATGACGATGTCCGGCTGCACAATCACGCCGTTGTTTCCGGCCTGACCGTCATCGGACGTGGCTCGGTTGTCCATCCCATGGCGGTCATCGGCGGTACGCCGCAGGCAATTCGCCATGACGGTTCGGAAACGACGCTCGAGATCGGTGAGCGCTGCGTCATGCGCGAAGGCGTGACGATGAACGCCGGCAGCTCCGATGGCAGCAGCAAGACCATTATCGGTGACGATAATCTCTTCCTCGCCAATTCGCATGTGGCGCATGATTGCCGCCTCGGCAGCCACATCGTCCTGTCCAACAATGTCATGTTGGCGGGCCATGTCACCATTGAGGACCGCGCTATTCTCGGCGGTGGCTGTGCCGTGCACCAGTTCACCCGCATCGGCCGCCAGGCCTTTATCGGCGGGCTTTCGGCTGTCAATTACGATGTCATTCCCTATGGCATGCTGAATGGCAATCCCGGCATCCTCGGCGGGCTCAATGTGGTCGGCATGACACGCGCTGGTATCGACCGTGCGGATATCCACAAGGTCAGGCGTGTCTACAAGGCGATTTTCGAGGCCGAAGGTACGATCCGCGGCAATGCGGCGGCCATCGACCGTAATGACTATCTGGATTGCCCGCAGGCGCTTGAAGTCATTGATTTCATTGGTGCGGATAGCGACCGCGCGATCTCTTCGCCCAACCGGGGCAAGTGAGCCGTGACAGGCGGCGGGCGTCTCGCCATTGTGGCCGGCAGCGGCCAGCTGCCGCTCTATGTGGCGGCCGCCGCGCGCGAGATGGGCGAAAACCCTTTCATTGTGCGGTTGCGCGATGATTCCCGCTTTGACTGGACCGGTTTCGACAATGCCGTGATCAGTGTCGGGGACGTCGCCGGGCTTGGTCGTCTGCTGCGTGAAAATCAGGTGGACCGCGTCGTGTTGTCCGGCGCCGTGGCGCGGCGTCCGGAATGGCGGGAAATCCGCCCCACGCTGGGCATAGTGCTGAAACTGCCATCCATCGTCCGCACCCTGCTTTCCAGCGGGGATGATGCCGTTTTGCAGATGGTCATCAAGGTAATCGGTACGCTCGGCGCGAAGGTGATCGGCGCCCACGAGATCGCACCTGGCCTGCTGGCGACGATCGGTGCTTTCGGTGCACAAAATCCTTCCGAGGATGATCTGCGCGATATACGCAAGGCTGCTCAGGCGGCTCTTGCGCTTGGCTCGCTCGATGTCGGGCAGGGCGCGGTCTCCGTCGGTGGCCGCATCGTCGCACTGGAGGGCGTGGAAGGCACGGACGCCATGCTGGCGCGCGTTGCGGCGTTGCGCACCGAGGGCCGCATCTCGCCCCGCCGCAAGGGTGTGCTGGTGAAGCTCTGCAAGCCACAACAGGATGTCCGTGCAGACCTGCCGACCATCGGCGTCGAAACGGTGGAGAACGCGCAGAAGGCCGGGCTGGCGGGCATCGCAGTCGAGGCGGGACGGGCGCTGGTGCTCGACCGTGACGAGATGTTGAAAGCAGCCGATCAGGCGGGCATATTCGTCTGCGGCATCGATACGTCACTCGGTGAGGACATGCTGGGCGGAGATATGAAGCGATGACGGCAACGTTGAAAGTGGCGGTCATAGCCGGCGAGGTTTCCGGGGATCTTCTGGGTGCAGATCTGATCAGGTCTCTCAAAACCCGGTATGAGGGATCCATCAAGCTGATGGGCGTGGGCGGCGAGGCGCTGGAGTCGCAAGGTCTGGAATCGCTGTTCGATTATTCCGAACTCTCCATCATGGGCTTCACGCAGGTTCTCAAGAAACTGCCGAAACTCATTTCGCGGATCAACCAGACTGCCGAGGCGATCATCGCCGCAAGACCGGATGTTCTGCTGATTATCGACAGTCCGGACTTCACCCATCGCGTTGCGAAAAAAGTCCGCAAACAATTGCCGCATCTTCCGGTCGTCAATTATGTCTGCCCCAGTGTCTGGGCATGGAAGGAATATCGCGCCACCGCGATGTTATCCTATGTCGATCACGTTCTCGCCCTGCTTCCTTTTGAGCCGGAGGCGATGCGGCGTCTCGGCGGCCCACCGACAACCTTTGTCGGCCATCGCCTCAGCGTCGATAAAGATGTGCTTTCCGTGCGGGCGAAGCGGGCGGAACGGTCGCTTCCTGCCCATGGCGAACCGAAAACCATTCTTCTCCTGCCGGGGTCGCGCTCCACCGAAACAACGCGGTTGATGGAGCCGTTTCAGGAGGCCGCAAAAGCTTTTGTGGAACGCAACGCCCCGACCCGGTTTATGCTTCCCACCGTACCGCGCCAGGAAAGCCGCATCCGCGAGTTGGCGGCGGCATGGCCGCAGGACATCAGGCCCGAGATCGGCAGCGATTCTGCTTTCAAGTGGAGTGCCTTTGCTGAGGCTGATGCGGCGATTGCAGCGTCCGGCACCGTCATTCTCGAACTGGCACTTGCCGGCGTACCAACCATATCGGTTTACAAGACCGACTGGATTTTCACGATGCTGAGCAAGCGGGTGAAAACCTGGACCGGGGCGTTGCCGAACCTGATTGCCGACTATGCCGTCGTGCCGGAATATTTCAACGAGGTTGTGCGTGCGGGCTCGATGCTGCGTTGGGCCGAGCGGCTGTCATCCGACACCACCGAGCGGCGGGCGATGCTGGAGGGTTATGCTCTGGTGCAGGAACGTTTACGCACAGATGTGCCTCCGGGCGAAACCGGTGCGCGCATTCTTCTCGATGTCCTGAAGAGCAAAGCTCATCCCTCGGCATAATCATTTCAATTCTTTCTTCCCGACAGGCTGCCGGCCTGCTGCCGATGCGGGCAGGCAAGGGGTCGATTTTACTGCATTTGATCGTTAGGACGGCAAGCCGCTGATAATCAGGCGGTTGGCAGCCCATGAATTTCCGTCTGGCACACCTCTTGCTTTCAATCTTGTATGCAAGATAGCCATACATCCGAAAGCGCCCAGAGCGCGGTAGAAGACGCCATCATCTCCGGCATTCTTTCTGCCCGCATCCGTCCGGGAACCCGCCTCAGCGAGAACCAGCTCGCCAGCCTTTTCAGCGTGTCGCGCACACGCATCCGCGAGGCGATGATGCGGCTGGAGACGCGCGGCATCGTCACCGTCAGCCCGCGCCGTGGCTGGTTCGTGGTGGAGCCTTCCGCCGAAGAATCCATCAAGGTCTATGAAGCGCGGCGCATCATCGAATATGGGCTCTTGCGCAATCTTTCCGGCGTCAGCCCGGAAGGCATCACCATCCTCGCCGATCATCTCGATGAGGAGAAGGCGGCGATTGCCAAAGGCGACCGCCAGCGCCTGACCTGCCTGATGGGCGATTTCCACATCCGCATCGCCGAAATCGCCGGCAACGACATCATCGTCGAAACGCTGCGCGACCTGACGGCCAGAACCATTCTCATTTCTATGCTCTATCAGTCCGATTTCCATGCGCAGCAATCGCATGACGGACATTGCCGCATCTTCGAGGCGATCAAGGCGACCGATTTTCACGCCGCCGCCGAACTCGCCATCCGCCATCTCGACGAAGTCGAAACCGGTCTCGATCTCACCCGCAGGCCGGACCCGCTCTACGAGCTTCGCAACTCCCTTTCATTGCAGCCTCTTTCCCCAAGCCCCAAGGAGTAATTCCCAATGTTTTCCAGACGTTCATTGCTTGCCATTGCCGCGATTTCCGCAACCCTTGGTTTTTCGCCCGTAGCCTTTGCCGATGCGCTCGGTGATATCACCTCCCGCGGCACGATCCGCGTTGCCGTCCCGCAGGATTTCCCGCCCTTTGGCAGCGTCGGCACGGATATGGCGCCGCAGGGCTATGATATCGACGTCGCCAATCTGATCGGCGAGAAGCTGGGCGTGAAGGTCGAACTCGTACCGGTGACCAGCGCCAACCGCGTTCCCTATCTGCAGACCAACAAGGTCGATCTCGTCATTTCGAGCCTCGGCAAGAACCCGGACCGTGAAAAGGTCATCGACTTCTCCACCGCCTATGCACCCTTCTTCAACGGCGTGTTCGCTCCGGATTCGGTTGCTATCACCAAGACGGAAGATTTGTCCGGCAAGACCATCGGTGTCACCCGTGGCGCGGTCGAGGATCTGGAGCTGACGAAGGTGGCGCCTGCCGATACGACCATCAAGCGTTATGAGGACAATAACGGCACGATCTCCGCCTTCCTCGCCGGCCAGGTTGAGGCCGTGGCCACGGGCAATGTCGTGGCCGCCGCCATTCTCGCTAAGAACCCGCCAAAGCGCCCCGAGCTGAAGTTCCTGATCAAGAATTCGCCCTGCTATATCGGCCTGAACAAGGAACAGCCGGCGCTGCTTGAAAAGGTCAACGCCATCATCGCCACCGCAAAGACCGATGGTTCGCTGAACACGATCGCGCAGAAGTGGCTGAAAACCGACCTGCCCAAGGATCTCTGAGCAACCCGGCAAAATGCATGTGCCGGCCTTGCCTTGAGGCGGGACCGGCGCATGGTTTGTCCTCGCCGAAAGGAAGCATCGGGTGAAATACACATTCGATTTTGGATGGCTTCTCGACTATTATCCGCAGATCGCCAAGGGCATCGCCGTTACGCTGGAATTGATTGCCATCGGCGGCGTTCTCGGCATCGCACTCGGCATTGTCTGCGCCTGGGTGCGTGCGCTCGGGCCCAAATGGCTGCGGCCGCCGGTCGCGACCTATGTGGAGCTCATTCGCAACACGCCATTCCTCATACAATTGTTTTTTATCTTTTTCGGCCTGCCATCGCTTGGCCTGCAATTGTCGGAACTGACCGCCGCCAATATCGCCATGGTGGTCAATCTCGGGGCCTATAGCTGCGAAATCATCCGCGCCGGCATCCAGGCGACGCCGAAGGGGCAGTTTGAGGCAGGGGCAAGCCTTGCCATGACCCGTTTCGAAACCTTCCGGCATGTGGTTCTGGTACCCTCGCTGCAACGCATCTGGCCCGCTCTTTCATCGCAGGTGGTGATCGTCATGCTCGGCTCGTCGGTCGTCTCACAGATCGCCGCCGAGGATTTGACCTTCGCCGCCAATTTCGTCCAGTCGCGCACCTTCCGCGCCTTCGAAGCCTATATGGTCTCCACCGTCATTTATCTCGTGCTGGCCATCCTTCTCCGGCAGGTGCTTGTCATGGGCGGCAACCTCATCTTTCCGCGCAGGAGTGTCCGATGATCGAATTCTCCACCTGGGATATTCTCAGAAACCTGCTGCTCGCCACGCGCTGGACGGTGTTGCTCTCGCTTGTCTCCTTCGTCGGCGGCGGCATGGTGGCGCTGCTTCTGCTGTTCATGCGTATTTCCCGGAAAAAATCGATGCGGGTTTTTGCGCGCTATTATGTCGAGCTTTTTCAGGGCACGCCGCTTTTGATGCAGCTCTTCATCGCCTTTTTCGGCCTCGGCCTGTTCGGCATCGATGTGCCGGCCTGGCTGGCGGCGGGCCTGACGCTGATCCTGTGGGCAGCGGCCTTCCTCACCGAAATCTGGCGCGGCTGCGTGGAATCCGTCGCCAAGGGCCAATGGGAGGCATCGGCGAGCCTTGCCATGGGGCGCCTGCAGCAGATGCGCTATGTCATCCTGCCGCAGGCCATGCGGGTCGCCATTCCGCCGACCGTCGGTTTCTTCGTGCAGGTCATCAAGGGAACGGCCGTGACCTCGATCATCGGTTTCGTGGAACTGTCCAAGGCCGGCACGGTCGTTACCAACGCCACCTTCCAGCCCTTCACCGTTTATGGCCTCGTCGCCCTTATCTATTTCGCGCTGTGCTGGCCTCTGTCGAAGAGCAGCCAGATACTCGAAAGGAAGCTCAATGTCGCTCATCGAAATCACTGAAGTCCGCAAAAGCTATGGCAGCAACGAGGTTCTGAAGGGCATCAACCTCGATGTCGAGCCAGGCGAGGTCATCGCCATCATCGGCAAGAGCGGATCGGGAAAATCGACCTTGCTTCGCTGCATCAACGGGCTGGAGACGATTTCGGCCGGTTCCATATCGGTCGCCGGCGCGCAGCTTCTCGAAGACGATCTGCATCTAAAAGCCCTGCGGCTGAAGGTCGGCATGATCTTCCAGCAGTTCAATCTCTTCCCGCACCAGACCGTCGGCGGCAACGTCATGCTGTCGCAGACCGTGGTGAAAAAGACGCCAAAGCCGGAAGCGGAAGCCGTTGCCCGCAAGATGCTGGAACGGGTCGGGCTGGCGCATAAATTCGATGCCTATCCCGATGAATTGTCCGGCGGCCAGCAACAGCGCGTCGCCATTGCCCGGGCGCTCGCCATGCAGCCAATCGCGCTGCTGTGCGATGAGATCACCTCGGCGCTCGATCCCGAACTGGTGGCGGAAGTGCTGGCTGTGGTGCGGGAACTCGCCGCCGAGGGCATGACGCTCTTGATGGTGACGCATGAAATGAAATTTGCGCGCGACGTCTGCTCCCGCGTCGTCTTCATGCATGAGGGCAGGGTGCATGAAATAGGCCCGCCGGAAGAGGTCTTCTCCAATCCCGCGACACCCGAACTCAAGCAATTCCTGGGCGTTGCTGCACGCCATTGAGGACCGTTCGGATGCCCAACAAAAAAGGCCGGCGGGTGAAAACCTGCCGGCCTTTGATCTTATAGGCTTTCGCGGCTTAGCGCTTGGAAACCGGAACGTAGTCGCGCTTGCCGGCGCCCGTATAGAGCTGGCGCGGACGGCCGATGCGCTGCTGCGGATCTTCGATCATTTCGTTCCACTGTGCGATCCAGCCGACGGTGCGGGCAAGAGCGAAGAGAACGGTGAACATGGTCGTGGGGAAGCCGAGCGCCTTCAGCGTGATGCCGGAATAGAAGTCGACATTCGGGTAAAGCTTCTTTTCGACGAAGTAGGGGTCGGAAAGGGCGATCTTTTCCAGTTCCAGCGCGACCTGCATGATCGGATCGTCCGAGTTGCCGGTGGCTTCCAGCACTTCGTACATCGTCTTCTGCATGATCTTGGCGCGCGGGTCGTAGTTCTTGTAGACGCGGTGGCCAAAGCCCATCAGGCGGAACGGGTCGTTCTTGTCCTTGGCGCGGGCGATATATTCCGGAATACGGTCAACCGTGCCGATTTCGTTGAGCATGTTGAGCGCCGCTTCGTTGGCGCCGCCATGAGCCGGGCCCCAGAGGCAGGCGATGCCAGCCGCGATACAGGCGAACGGGTTCGCGCCCGAAGAACCGGCAAGACGCACCGTGGAGGTGGAGGCGTTCTGCTCGTGATCGGCATGCAGGATGAAGATGCGGTCCATGGCGCGGGCCAGAACCGGATCGACCTTGTAATCCTCGCAGGGCACGGCAAAGCACATGTGCAGGAAGTTCGAGGCGTAGTCGAGGTCGTTCTTCGGGTAAACGAAGGGCTGGCCGATATGGTACTTGTAAGCCATGGCGGCGATCGTCGGCATTTTCGCGATCATGCGCAGCGAAGCGACCATGCGCTGGTGCGGATCGGTAATGTCGGTCGAGTCGTGATAGAAGGCCGAAAGAGCGCCGACCGTGCCGCACATGACGGCCATCGGATGCGCATCGCGGCGATAGCCGGTGAAGAAGCGGCTCATCTGTTCATGCACCATGGTGTGGCGCGTGACGCGGGTGTCGAAATCCTTCTTCTGAGCCGCGGTCGGCAGTTCGCCGTAAAGCAGCAGATAGCAGGTTTCCAGGAAGTCACCCTGTTCGGCGAGCTGCTCGATAGGGAAGCCACGATGCAGGAGAACGCCTTCGTCACCGTCGATATAGGTGATCTTGGATTCGCAGGAGGCCGTCGACGTGAAACCCGGGTCGTAGGTGAAAGAGCCCGTGTGCTTGTACAGCGTGGCGATATCGACGACGCTTGGTCCAATCGTGCCTTCCCTGACCGGGAGTTCGACCTGTTTTTCGCCAAGTGTCACTGTAGCGCTTTTTTCCGTCATACTGATCCTCCGAAAACATGCGGGTGGGGGCGTTGAGACACGCCCCGCGGTTAAGCGTCTACCGATTAGCTATATGATCCTTGCGCCGATGCCAAGCTATCCGAAGGTCAAATTGTGCATTGCGGCAAAAGCAATCCCGTTGCTTTGGGCTTTCGTGGCGATAGCAATTCAATCTCGGTCAACGCACGGTTAAAGGAAAGGATTGCAATCCCTCACGCGTGCCTGCAAATCTGTTTCCGGTGCGGCAAGGGGCGGCGCAAATTGCTTGGTCAAGGGGAAAAACAGCATTTCCGGTATGCCGAAACGTTGCAGGGCGACTTGCCCGGCACGCGGGATATTCTGCTTCCCCTTCGTCGGACGAGCGACATTGCGACATATGGCACGCCCGCCATTATTCCCCGGCAAAATCTCAAAAACTCTGTCACCGGAAAAATTGCCATATGGTTCGCTGAAGAGCGCGCTTTTGGCCATGATTTTCTTTTTATTCCCGTTCTCATCGGCTGCGGCGCAGTTCTGTGGTTTTCTCTCGACGTCTCGCCCTCGTCATCCGTTCTGGCGATCGCATTTTTGCTTGTCGCGGGCCTGGCGCTCCTCGTCAGATATACCCCCGGCTTCATGTCGACGGCTTGCAGCCTTTGCGCTTTTGTTTTGCTCGGCATGCTTCTGGCCGATTTTGAAACCCGGCGGGCCGGAACCGTGGTGCTGGATACGCCCGTCACCACCACCATCACCGGCACGGTTGCGCGTCGGGAGGTCGATGCGCGCGGCTCCTGGCGATATGTGGTTCGGCTGACCGCGACGGAGGCGCCGATTTTGTCTCGTCCGCCACAGATGATTTCCGTGCTATCGCGCGGCAGCGGTGAACCGGCGGCACTGGGCGCCACCATCAGCGGCAAAGTGCGCCTCTCGCCGCCTTCCGGCCCCGCCTTGCCGGGGTTGAACGACTTTGCCTTCGCGTCCTATTTCAAGGGAATAGGCGCCACCGGTTTCTTTTATAAGCCGCCGCAGACGCTTCCATCACCTGCAGGGGACGTCAAGGCCGAGGCGGGCTGGCTCGAATGGGCGGATATGTGGCTTTACGGACTTCGCAGCGCCATTGCGGAACGTATTCGCTCCACCATCGGCGGTGATGCCGGGGCTTTCGCCGCCTCCATCGTCACCGATGAGAGACAGGCAATCTCGGCGGAAACGATGGAGGCGTTGCGGCTCTCCGGCCTTGCCCACATCGTTGCGATATCCGGGCTCAACATGGCGCTGGCGTCAGGCATTTTCTTCGTTGGCCTGAGATTGGCCTTTAGCCTGTTCCCGGGCTTTGCGCAGCGCTGGCCGGTCAAGAAGATCGCGGCCTTTGCAGCACTGCTGATGACACTCGCCTATTACCTCATTTCCGGTTTTGCCGTCTCCGCCGAACGCGCATGGCTGATGATGTCGGTGATGCTGATCGCAGTTCTTTTCGACCAGCCGTCGCTCAGCCTGAGAAATGTCGCCCTTTCCGCTCTGGTCATTCTCGCTTTTTCGCCATCGGAAATCATGGGGCCGAGTTTCCAGATGTCATTTGCGGCCACCATAGCGCTTGTTTCTGCTTATGCTGCCTGGAGCCGCTGGCGGACCGAGCGGGGTCGGTTGCTGGTCGGGCGCAAGCCCGCCTGGATGACGGTGCTGGAAATGGCAGGTGCCGTCATTGGTGGTGTTGTCACGACGTCGCTGATCGGCGGCCTTTCGACGGCGATCTATTCCGCCGAACATTTTCATCGTGTCACCACCTATGGACTTTTCGCCAATCTGGCTGCCATGCCGTTAATGTCGCTGATTGTCATGCCGTTCGGTCTTATCGCGATGCTGCTGATGCCCTTCGGGCTCGATGCGCCTTTCCTGAAGATCATGGGGTATGGCATGGCTCTTGTCATCGAGGTCGCCAATGAGGTGGCGTCATGGGGTGGCAGCGCGGCGACGGGGCGGCCGCATGGGTGGTTTATCGGTCTCGCCACAGCGGGTTTCCTGCTGCTGACTTTGCTGCGCAGCCGGCTTGCCCTTCTCGGCCTGCCGGTCCTGCTTTTCGCCTTCGGCCTGTCAGCCCTGATCCCCCGTTATCCGCCTCATCTCCTGGTGCACGAGGACGGCCAGCTGGTGGCCATGCTGGAGGATGGCAAGGTCTTCACGACAAGAGCGCGGCCGCCGGACTTTGTGTATGGCCAGTGGCAAAGGGCGCTGCTGTTGCCGGAAAAACCCGTGCCGCCAATGGTCGTGGAGCCGGAGGTTAGGGTAAGCACTGCCGGATTGGCGCCGAAAACGAAGCTCCCACCCAAAGAGATGGCGGCGGTGACGAAAGAGATGACGGCGGCGCTGAGGGACGCCAAGGCTGGCGTCTTCAGCTGCAGAAAAGGCATATGGTGCGTGGCCCGCGCCGGCAGCGGCGAGTGGATCATTGTTCTGGAGGACGGCCGATTTGCCGGAACAGCCTGCGACATCGCCGATATTGTCATCGTTTCCCGCCGAACTTCGTTTTCACAGTGCCGCTCCGGCGCGCTGCTTCTCAATCGAGACATATTGCGACGTATCGGTTCGGTGGAAATAGATTTTGCCAATATGGATCAGGCAGGCGTGGTAAAACGGCTGCGCGCCGCAATATCCGGAACGGACAGGCCGTGGAGCGAACATCGCTATTACGACTGGAAAAGCGGCCGTTTCGATCACGAGGTACCGGACGCCGTCAACAGGCTGCTGGCGACGTCAGAGTGAGCCGCCAGCGTGGTTCATCATGCCCTGGCGCGCAGATCTTCGATCACGTCGCCGATCCCGCCAATTTCTTCTTCATGCGCCGTGTCGCGCCATGTTTCCTTCAAACCGGCCTCGTACCATTCACGCATCGCGGGCAGGGCGAGCAGCCTTTCGCAATAGCTCCTGGCCGCGGGTGAAAGATCGGCGCCATAGCTCTGGAAACGGAACGCCACCGGGCAGAAGAAGGCGTCGACCGCCGTGAATTTCCCGCCGGCGAGATATGGTCCGCCGAATTTTGCAAGGCCTTCACTCCACAGCGCATCAATGCGCTTGATATCGGCGGCAAGCCCGGCATCACCACCCTTCGGTTTTGCCCTGATGCCGACAGACATGGGATAGAGATTGCGCAGCGAAGAAAAGCCGGCATGCATTTCACTTGCCGCCGACCGTGACCAGGCCCGTGCCTGCTTGTCGCTCGCCCAGACACCCTGATGTCTTTCAGCAAGATATTCAGCGATCGAAAGCGTTTCCCACACCATGAAGCCGTCATCGACAAGGCACGGCACCTTGCCGGTTGGTGAAAAGGAGGAGAAGGAAATCCCTTCACCGAACGGAATGAGTTTTTCAGTGAAGGCGATACCCAGCGTGCGCATCAATACCCACGGCCGCAACGACCATGAAGAATAGTTCTTATTCGCTATATAAAGATCGTACATGGCGTATCTCCCGGATATGACGCGCATTTTTATACCTGCCGGACGTCCGTGGAATATCGAAAATAATCCATGGCTCCCATAAGCCGTATTGATGAATGATAAGGTAAGGGCATGGACGGCAGCTCCTTGCAAATATCACCACCCGGAGACAGCTGAAAATTCACCACTCGACCGACGGCGCAAATTCAACTTCGCGAGGGTTTGGCAAAAATTCAAGGGCTGAATGCGGCAGGACAGACCTATGCCGTCATACTAGCAAAACTGAAAATCAGCATGAAACTGTAGCCAGTGTCGGAAGGCACCACGCATCGCCCGCGTCAGTCACATACCAGCGTGCGTATCCAAATCATGCCATGCTTCGGGCAGTCTTCACCTCTCATACAGGCGTCATCATCACGACGACGCCTGTTGAAACCGGATGACATCCGGTCCATCGGGTCAATGATAACGGCGGATCAGCCCAACCAGCTTGCCCTGGATTTTCACCCGATCCGGTCCGAAGATGCGGGTCTCATAAGCGGGGTTCGCAGCCTCGAGCGCGATGGAGGCGCCCTTGCGGCGGAAGCGCTTCAGCGTCGCCTCCTCGTCATCCACCAATGCCACAACGATATCGCCCGGATTTGCCGTATTGCCGTTACGGATAATGACGGTGTCGCCGTCAAAAATACCGGCCTCGATCATCGAATCGCCCTTGACCTCAAGCGCGTAATGTTCGCCGGTGCCCAGCATATCCACCGGCACGGCAACGTCGTGGGTGTTGTTCTGGATGGCGGAAATCGGCACACCGGCGGCGATACGGCCCATGACCGGCACGGTAACGGCCCCGCCAAGATCATTGGCAGGTGCCTTGGGGGCAGGGGTCGGTTCCGGCGTCTTCGGCTTGCCAAGGCTGCCTTCGATGACACTCGGCGAAAAGCCGCGCTGCGGCCTCGCACCCGGCGCATAGGCCTCGGGCAACTTAATGACTTCCAGCGCCCGTGCCCTGTTAGGTAGCCGGCGAATGAATCCGCGCTCTTCGAGGGCAGTGATCAGGCGATGAATGCCGGATTTGGAGGCAAGATCGAGTGCGTCCTTCATTTCATCGAAGGAGGGCGGCACGCCGGACTCTTTCATTCTTTCATGAATGAAGAGAAGCAATTCCTGCTGTTTGCGCGTGAGCATGAGGAAAACACCCTTGAGAATCGTAGTGGAGGTCGCGAAACAAATACAGAACGAACACTATATGTTCCATATGTGTTCCGCAATCCCCTAAAATTTCGTGAAGCTGCTATCTGTTGTTTTGATGATTTGCCTCATCGCACGAAATTGTGCTTTTCTTCGCCTCGAACCGGTGCAGCATGGCTTCCTGTCGCGCCGCCAGCAGGAATGACAATGACGAAACCCTATTGCATCGATCATCTCGTCTTGCCCGTGCAGGCTCTTGCCGTTGCGGAAAAGCGCTATGAAGACCTCGGCTTCACGGTTGCGCCGGAGGCTCTTCATCCCTTCGGCACGCAGAACGCATGCGTTTTTTTCACCGATGGGACCTATCTGGAGCGGTTGGCAATTGCTGATCCGGCTAAATATAATGCCTCCGTGAACCGTGGCGATGTGTTCACAGGCAGGGATCAAGCCTTCAGGGAGGGTCATGGCAGGGAGGGATTTTCCGCTCTGGTAGCCCGAACCGAGGATGCCTTTGCTGATCATGAGAGATTTGCGATCTCCGGCCTCTCGGCGGGCGATATCTTTGAATTTTCGCGGCCTGTTCGAATGCCGGACGGTTCGCAAAGCGAGGCGGCATTCCGGCTTGCTTTTGCAGCAGCAAGCGGGACGGCTGTGGATTTCTTTTCGTTCAGCTGTCAGCGGCTTCAGGCGCTGCCGGGCGATCGCACGGCACTGGAGCGCCATGCCAATGGGGTTCTCGGCCTCAGCGAGATCGTTCTGTTTCCAGGAGCCGATCGAAATGCGGCGCGGCTGATCGAAACGGTTTTTCGCTGCAAGGGTGAAACGTCCCCGAATGGTGATATGGTTTTCGCAACCGGCAATGCGCGCATCCGATTGGCGGCAAAGCCGGTTTTTGGCGGGCATGACGTGAATGCCGGAGAGTGGGGCGACGGCGGATTGCGCGGCGCGAGCGTCATCTTTTTGTCACACGATCTTGCCGTGACAGAAGCTGTGCTTGCTGCTAATGGCGTGTCCTGCGCAAAAGCGGGCGGCCGCCTGTTGGTGGCAGCAGCACCCGGTCAGGGCGTAACATTCGCCTTCGAGGAAAAATGATGAGCGTTACGAACAATCTCAAAGTCACCGCCGGCGATGGCGCCGGCAAGGTTTCCTTCTCCAACACAGAGCGTTTTTCGCTGATTGCCGGCCCCTGCCAGATGGAGAGCCGCGAACATGCCTTCATGATCGCCGGTGTCCTGAAGGAGCTTTGCGACAAGCTGGGGATCGGGCTCGTTTATAAGTCGTCCTTCGACAAGGCGAACCGCACCTCGCTTTCCGGCAAACGCGGCATCGGCCTCGAGAGCGCCATGCAGGTCTTCGCCGATCTCAAGAAGGAATTCGGCTTTCCTGTTCTGACCGACATTCACACCGAAGAACAATGCGCCATCGTGTCCGAAGTGGTGGATGTGCTGCAAATCCCGGCCTTTCTCAGCCGCCAGACCGATCTTCTTGTCGCCGCCGCGAAAACCGGCCGCGTCATCAATGTCAAGAAGGGCCAGTTCCTCGCCCCCTGGGACATGAAGAATGTGCTGGCCAAGCTCAACGAGAGCGGCAATCCGAATGTGCTTCTGTGCGAGCGCGGCGCCTCCTTCGGTTACAATACGCTTGTTTCCGACATGCGCTCGCTGCCGATCATGGCTTCGCTCGGCGCGCCTGTTGTCTTTGATGCCACCCATTCGGTTCAGCAGCCGGGTGGGCAGGGCGGCTCCACGGGCGGGCAGCGCGAATTCGTCGAGACTCTGGCGCGGGCGGCGGTTGCTGTCGGTGTCGCCGGCCTCTTCATCGAGACCCATGAGGACCCGGACAATGCACCGTCCGACGGCCCCAACATGGTTCATCTGAAGGACATGCCGAAACTGCTGGAAAAGCTGCTCGCCTTCGACGCGATTACCAAAGCCTGAGGGGCGGGGCGGGCACAGTCTGTGCCAATCGATTTTAATGGCGGGCGGGCCGTTTCTGCCGCCCGTCGTCATTGTAATTTCTTCGCCATCGTCTAAGACAGGCGACGGAAAATATCTGTTCCATTCCCAAGGGAGAGACCATGACTGCCATTACCGATATCATCGCGCGCGAAATCCTCGACAGCCGCGGCAACCCGACCGTTGAAGTCGATGTTTACCTCGAAGACGGCTCCATGGGCCGCGCCGCCGTTCCTTCCGGTGCCTCCACGGGCGCGCATGAGGCGGTTGAGCTGCGCGATGGCGGCAAGCGTTATCTCGGCAAGGGCGTGGAAAAGGCGGTTGAAGCCGTCAATACCGAAATCTTCGACGCCATCGGCGGTTTCGATGCCGAAAACCAGATCCAGATCGACCAGACGATGATCGTGCTTGACGGTACGCCCAACAAGTCGCGCATCGGCGCCAACGCCATCCTCGGCGTATCGCTTGCCGTCGCCAAGGCTGCCGCCGAAGCCTCCGGCCTGCCGCTTTACCGTTATGTCGGTGGCCCGAACGCACATCTTCTGCCGGTTCCGATGATGAACATCATCAATGGCGGCGCGCATGCCGATAACCCCATCGACTTCCAGGAATTCATGATCCTGCCGGTTGGCGCGGAAAACATCCGCGAAGCCGTGCGCATGGGTTCGGAAGTGTTCCATACGCTGAAGAAAGAACTGTCCGCACAGGGCCACAATACCAATGTTGGCGACGAAGGCGGTTTTGCACCGGGTCTCGAAAGCGCGCCGGCAGCACTCGATTTCATCATGAAGTCGATCGAAAAGGCTGGCTACCGTCCGGGCGACGACATGTTCATCGGTCTCGACTGTGCCGCAACCGAATTCTTCAAGAACGGCAACTACGTTTATGAAGGCGAAGGCAAGACCCGTTCGCCGATCGAGCAGGCCGAATATCTGGCCGAACTCGTCGCCAAGTATCCGATCATCTCCGTGGAAGACGGCATGGCTGAAGACGACTGGGACGGCTGGAAGGCTCTGACCGATCTTATTGGCAACAAGTGCCAGCTGGTCGGCGACGATCTTTTCGTCACCAACTCCGCTCGCCTTCGCGATGGTATCAAGATGGGCGTTGCAAACTCCATCCTCGTCAAGGTCAACCAGATCGGCTCGCTTTCCGAGACCCTGGATGCGGTTGAGACCGCACACAAGGCTGGTTACACCGCCGTCATGTCGCACCGTTCGGGCGAGACGGAAGATTCCACCATCGCCGATCTCGCTGTTGCGACGAACTGCGGTCAGATAAAGACCGGCTCGCTTGCCCGTTCCGACCGGCTCGCAAAGTACAACCAGCTGATCCGCATCGAGGAAATGCTGGGTCCGCAGGCCGCTTACGCCGGCCGTTCGATCCTGCGCGGGTAATTCCGGCAGTATTGGTTTGTGATGCGGCCCGCCGCCTCGGCGGGCTCATTCAGGGGCGAGCGGTAGCATCCGCATTCCGTCACCCCGGACTTGATCTGGGGTCCAGTGCGATCAAGTCCTTGATCGCGAAAGACTCGCCCCACAGCGCAGATGCGCTGTGGCTGGATGCCGGATCAAGTCCGGCATGACGAGGGTTCTTTTGACGTCGCTGCCATTCTTAGCCCGCCCTCTGGCGGGCTTTTTTGCGCCTATTCGCCAAAGACAATTTAAGGTCAACGGATAGTTAAACAATCAGCCTTAATCTCGAGACTCAAAGGTTATGCGTTTTAAGGCTTCTCTGCGGCATGTGGACCAGACATCATAAAAAGAGACGATTCGGCCGTTTGATCGTTCCGGCCATCACGATCGCTTTTCTTTCCTATTTCGGCTATCATTCGATCCATGGCGACTTCGGCCTGCAGGCGACGGAGCGGCTGGAGCGGCAGCGTATCACCCGTACTGCGGAGCTTGCCAAGCTGACGCAGGCCCGTGTGGCGCTGGAGCGGCAGGTGGAATTGCTGAGCGACGGCTCGCTTGAGCGGGACATGATCGACGAGATTTCCCGTTACCAGCTGAATATGTCCCGCACGGACGAAATCGTCATCATGAACACATATTTCTAATTAACCGAAATCAAGTTAATTTAACATTTCTGATTTATTCACAGCATCTTAGCGTGAATATGTGCCATGCGTTTAAAGCATTGCTGCATGGCATTTTCTTGCATATGGTACGCGCCACTCTATCCATTCAAACGGCAACTCAGGGAGGGATGAATGGCGCCGCGAAAACCAGCGACCGTATCCGGCCGCAAGACCACGGCAAAGGCCGCAACCGAATTCACCGGCAAGAACAGCCCGGACTTCTCGAAGGAAGAAGAGCTTCACGCTTATCGTGAAATGCTGCTTATCCGCCGTTTCGAGGAAAAGGCCGGCCAGCTCTATGGCATGGGCTTCATCGGTGGTTTCTGTCACCTCTACATCGGTCAGGAAGCTGTCGTCGTCGGCATGCAGATGTCGCAGAAGGAAGGCGATCAGGTTATCACCGCTTACCGCGACCACGGCCACATGCTGGCGCTCGGCATGAGCGCGCGTGGCGTCATGGCCGAGTTGACCGGCCGCAAGGGCGGCCTGTCGAAAGGCAAGGGCGGCTCGATGCACATGTTCTCCAAGGAGAAGCATTTCTACGGCGGCCACGGCATCGTCGGCGCGCAGGTTTCGCTCGGAACCGGTCTCGCTTTCGCCAACCGCTATCGCGGCAACGACAATGTCTCCGTGACCTATTTCGGTGACGGCGCCGCCAACCAGGGCCAGGTCTACGAGAGCTTCAACATGGCCGCTCTCTGGAAGCTGCCGATCATCTATATCGTCGAAAACAACCGTTACGCCATGGGCACCTCGACCGCCCGCGCCACCGCCCAGTCGAACTATTCGCTGCGCGGCCAGTCCTTCGGCATTCCCGGCATCCAGGTGGATGGCATGGATGTGCGCGCCGTCAAGGCCGCCGCCGATCAGGCGCTGGAACATTGCCGTTCCGGCAAGGGTCCGATCATTCTGGAAATGCTGACCTACCGTTACCGTGGTCACTCCATGTCCGACCCGGCAAAATACCGTTCGAAAGACGAAGTGCAGAAGATGCGCTCCGAACATGACCCGATCGAGCAGGTCAAGGCACGGCTTCTGGAGCAGGGCTGGGCAAGCGAAGACGAACTCAAGGCCATCGACAAGGATGTCCGTGATATCGTCGCCGACAGCGCCGACTTCGCCCAGAACGACCCAGAGCCGGATGTATCCGAGCTCTACACCGACATTCTGCTCTGATCGGGAAAGGGAAACCCATGCCAGTAGAAATTCTTATGCCCGCCCTTTCCCCGACCATGGAGGAAGGCACGCTTTCCAAATGGCTTAAAAAGGAAGGCGACAAGGTCACCTCCGGCGACGTGATCGCCGAGATCGAGACCGACAAGGCGACCATGGAAGTGGAAGCCGTGGATGAAGGCGTCATCGGCAAGCTGCTGATCGATGCCGGCACCGAAGGCGTCAAGGTCAACACGGCTATTGCCGTGCTTCTTCAGGACGGCGAAAGCGCCGACGACATTTCTTCCTCCGCGAAGAAAGAAGAGCCGAAGGCTGAAGCCGCAAATTCCGATTCGGATGCGGCCGGCGGCAAGACCCGCGAAGCGACCGAAGAGCCGAGCGCTGCCAAGGAAGCCGCCAAGGTTCCCGCAGCACCCAAGATCGAAGTCGCAGCCGATCCGGATATTCCGGCAGGCACGGAAATGGTGATGACGACGGTGCGTGAAGCGCTGCGCGACGCCATGGCCGAAGAAATGCGCGCCGACGAAAAAGTCTTCGTCATGGGTGAGGAAGTCGCCGAATATCAGGGCGCCTACAAGATCACCCAGGGCCTGTTGCAGGAATTCGGTGAGCGTCGCGTCATCGATACCCCGATCACCGAGCACGGCTTTGCCGGTATCGGCGTCGGTGCGGCGATGACGGGCCTGCGGCCTATCGTCGAATTCATGACCTTCAACTTCGCCATGCAGGCGATCGACCAGATCGTCAACTCGGCGGCAAAGACGCTTTACATGTCGGGTGGCCAGATGGGCGCTCCGATGGTGTTCCGTGGTCCGTCGGGCGCTGCTGCCCGCGTCGGTGCACAGCATTCGCAATGTTACGCCGCATGGTACAGCCATATTCCAGGTCTCAAGGTCGTCATGCCTTACACGGCTGCTGACGCGAAGGGTCTGCTCAAGGCCGCCATCCGCGATCCGAACCCGGTTATCTTCCTTGAGAATGAAATTCTCTACGGCCAGAGCTTCGAAGTTCCGAAGCTCGATGATTTCGTGCTGCCGATCGGCAAGGCGCGCATTCATCGCAAGGGCAAGGATGCGACCATCGTGTCCTTCGGCATCGGCATGACCTATGCCATCAAGGCGGTTGCTGAACTCGAAAAGCTCGGCATCGACGTCGAACTGATCGATCTGCGCACCATCCGCCCGATGGATCTGCCCACCGTCATCGAATCGGTCAAGAAGACCGGTCGTCTGGTCACGGTGGAAGAAGGTTTCCCGCAGTCATCGGTCGGTGACTTCATCGCCAACCAGGTCATGCGCGCCGCTTTCGATTATCTCGATGCGCCGATCCTGACGATCGCCGGCAAGGATGTTCCGATGCCTTACGCGGCAAACCTCGAAAAGCTGGCTCTGCCGAACGTCGATGAAGTCGTTCAGGCCGTCAAAACCGTCTGCTACAAGTAAGGGGAGGCGTTTCGATGCCGATAAACATCACCATGCCTGCCCTTTCTCCGACGATGGAAGAGGGCAATCTGGCCAAGTGGCTGGTCAAGGAAGGCGACAAGGTCGCACCCGGTGACGTGATCGCCGAGATCGAGACCGACAAGGCGACCATGGAAGTGGAAGCCGTTGACGAAGGCACGGTCGCCAAGCTGGTTGTTCCGGCAGGCACTGAAGCGGTCAAGGTCAACGCCCTGATCGCCATCCTCGCCGCCGATGGCGAGGATGTGGCCGAAGCGGCAAAGGGCGGCGCTGCCGCTCCCGCCAAGGCCGAGGCTCCGAAGCAGGAAGCTGCAAAGGCTGAAGCGCCGAAGGAAGAATCTGCCCCGGCCAAGGCTGAAAAGCCAGCCGCCGATCAGGCTGCCGCATCGTCCACACCGGCTCCGGTCGCAAAGTCCGGCGAGCGCATCTTCGCTTCGCCGCTTGCCCGCCGTCTTGCCAAGGAAGCCGGTCTCGACCTCTCGGCCGTTTCCGGTTCCGGCCCGCATGGCCGTATCGTCAAGACTGACGTGGAAAAGGCCGCCGCTTCCGGCGGTGCGAAGGCCGCACCGTCTGCTGCTGCATCCGCAGGCGCACCGGCTCCGGCTCTCGCCAAGGGCCAGTCGGACGAAGCCGTTCTCAAGCTGTTCGAACAGGGCTCTTACGAGCTGGTGCCGCATGACGGCATGCGCAAGGTCATCGCCAAGCGTCTGGTCGAATCGAAGCAGACGGTTCCGCATTTCTACGTTTCGGTGGATTGTGAACTCGATACGCTTCTGGCTCTGCGCGCCCAGCTCAATGCGGCTGCCCCCGAAAAGGATGGCAAGCCGGCCTACAAGCTGTCGGTCAACGACATGGTCATCAAGGCGCTGGCTCTTGCCCTGCGCGATGTGCCTGACGCCAACGTCTCCTGGACGGAAAGCGCCATGGTCAAGCACAAGCATTCGGATGTCGGCGTTGCCGTTTCCATTCCGGGTGGCCTGATCACGCCGATCATCCGCAAGGCGGAAGAGAAGTCGCTCTCCACCATCTCCAACGAGATGAAGGACTACGGCAAGCGCGCCAAGGAGCGCAAGCTGAAGCCCGAGGAGTATCAGGGCGGTACGACGGCCGTGTCCAACATGGGCATGATGGGCGTCAAGAGCTTCTCCGCCGTCATCAACCCGCCGCATGCCACCATTCTGGCGGTTGGCGCGGGTGAAGAACGCGCTGTCGTGAAGAATGGCGAGATCAAGATCGCCAACGTCATGACGGTCACGCTTTCCACCGACCACCGCTGCGTCGATGGCGCGCTCGGAGCCGAGCTGATCGGTGCCTTCAAGCGCTACATCGAAAACCCGATGGGCATGCTGGTTTGATCGGAGCGTGACATGGTGAAATCGGTCCTCTGCTTTGGCGATTCCCTGACCTGGGGATCAAATGCGGAAACGGGTGGCCGTCACAGCCATGACGATCTTTGGCCGAGCGTCTTGCAAAAGGCGCTCGGTCCTGACGTGCACGTGATCCACGAAGGGCTGGGCGGCCGTACCACCGCCTATGACGATCTGACGGCCGATTGTGACCGCAATGGCGCAAGGCTTCTGCCGACGCTGCTGCACAGCCATGCGCCGCTTGATCTCGTCATCATCATGCTCGGCACCAACGACATGAAACCGTCGATCCACGGATCGGCAATTGTCGCCATGAAGGGTATCGAGCGATTGGTGAAACTCACGCGCAATCACGTCTGGCAAGTCGCTGACTGGGAAGCGCCGGATGTTCTGATCGTCGCGCCGCCGCAGCTTTGCGAAACGGCAAACCCCGTGATGGGGGCGATCTATCGCGATGCGATCGATGAATCGGCCATGCTGGCTTCGGTTTACCGGGACCTTGCCGACGACCTCGATTGCGGTTTTTTCGATGCCGGCTCCGTTGCCCGCACGACGCCGGTGGACGGCGTTCATCTCGATGCAGAAAACACACGGGCCATCGGGCGCGGGCTGGAGCCCGTCGTCCGCATGATGCTCGGACTTTGACAATAATTCCGTTTCGGAACGGCATGCCGTCATCCGAATAAGACAAGGCAGGATTTCCAATGGCTCAATCTTATGACGTCATCATCATCGGTTCGGGACCGGGCGGTTATATTGCCGCGATCCGCGCAGCCCAGCTCGGCATGAAGGTTGCCGTCGTGGAGCGCGAGCATCTGGCCGGCATCTGCTCCAACTGGGGTTGCATTCCCACCAAGGCGCTGCTGCGCACCGCCGATGTCATGCACACCGCCACCCATGCCAAGGATTATGGCTTGACGCTGGAAGGCTCGATCAAGCCTGATGTGAAGGCAATCGTGGCGCGCTCGCGCGGCATTGCTGCGCGCATGAACAATGGCGTCGGTTTCCTGTTCAAGAAGAACAAGGTCGATATCATCTGGGGCGAAGCCAAGATCACCAAGCCGGGCGAAATCGTTGTCGGCAAGTCCACCAAGCCGGTGGTTCAGCCGCAGGGTCCCGTGCCGAAGAATACGCTGGGCGAGGGCACCTATACCGCCAAGCACATCATCGTCGCGACAGGTGCGCGCCCGCGCGCGCTGCCCGGCATCGAGCCGGATGGCAAGCTGATCTGGACCTATTTCGAGGCGATGAAGCCGGAAGAAATGCCGAAGTCGCTGCTGGTCATGGGCTCGGGCGCCATCGGCATCGAATTCGCCAGCTTCTACCGCACCATGGGCGTCGACGTCACCGTCGTCGAGATCATGAGCCAGGTCATGCCGGTCGAGGATGCGGAAATCTCCACCTTCGCCAAGAAGCAGCTCGAAAAGCAGGGCATGAAAATTCACCTTGAAACCAAGGTTTCCAAGGTCGAGAAGGGCGCGAACTCCATCACCGCGACGCTGGAGAAGAAGGACGGTTCTTCCGAGAAGATCACCGCCGACCGCATGATTTCGGCCGTTGGCGTCGTCGCCAATATCGAAGGCATCGGCCTCGAGGCTGCCGGCGTGAAGACCGATCGCGGCTTCATCGTCATCGACGGTTACGGCAAGACCAACGTGCCGGGCATCTATGCCATCGGCGACGTCGCCGGCCCGCCGCTGCTCGCCCACAAGGCCGAGCATGAGGCAGTGATCTGCGTCGAAAAGATCGCCGGTCTGCCGAATGTGCACCCGATGGACAAGCTCAAGATTCCGGGCTGCACCTATTGCAACCCGCAGGTCGCCTCGGTCGGTCTCACCGAAGCCAAGGCCAAGGAACAGGGCCGCGACATCCGCGTCGGCCGCTTCTCCTTTGCGGCAAACGGCAAGGCTGTCGCGCTCGGCGAAGATCAGGGCATGGTCAAGACCATCTTCGACAAGAAGACCGGCGAGCTGCTCGGCGCGCATATGGTCGGTGCGGAAGTCACCGAACTCATTCAGGGCTTCGTTGTTGCGATGAACCTCGAGACCACTGAAGAAGACCTGATGCACACGATCTTCCCGCATCCGACCATTTCGGAATCGATGAAGGAAAGCGTGCTCGACGCCTATGGGCGTGTGCTGAACGCATAAGTGCTCCGTGATACCCGGCATTGTCTAACCATGCTGGGTGTCCCATATGTCTCGATGCAGGCTCCTTAAAAGGGGCTGGTTCTTTCAGGGAGCGTGGGAATGGAAAGTGTAGGCTGGATTGCAGCAATCATCATCGGCGGTCTCGCCGGCTGGCTTGCGGGCAAGCTCATGGATATGCGCTTCGGCATTTTCATGAACATCATCCTCGGCATTGTCGGTTCGGTGGTTGCCGTTGCGGTGCTTCGAACCTTCGATGTTTTCGTGCAGGACAGCAGGCTCGGCTATTTCGTCACGTCGTTCATCGGCGCCAGCCTTTTGTTGTTTCTGGCGAAGCTGGTACGGCGCTGAAAGGCTTCGTGGCCGGAAGGGGCTTACGCTTTTTCTGGAATTGTTCTAAAGCATCGGGCCAACAGATGTTTAGGTCGCCAGGGGCGATGGAAGCAGGTTTTTAATGGTCACTATTCTCGACAGGACGTCGTCCGACGAAAAGCGCATTCGCCACCCGGAAAAGGCGCATAAGCCCGATACCGAGGTCATGCGTAAGCCGGAATGGATCCGCGTCAAGGCGCCGACATCCAAGGGCTATCACGAGACGCGTGAACTGGTGCGTTCGCACAAGCTGGTGACGGTGTGCGAGGAAGCCGGCTGTCCGAATATCGGCGAATGCTGGGACAAGAAACACGCGACCTTCATGATCATGGGTGAAATCTGCACCCGCGCCTGCGCTTTCTGCAATGTCGCGACCGGCAAGCCCAATCCGCTGGATATGGCCGAGCCCGAGAACGTCGCCAAGGCCGTCAAGCAGATGGGCCTTTCCCACGTCGTCATCACCTCGGTCGACCGCGACGACCTCGCCGATGGCGGCGCTGAACATTTCGAGAAGGTCATCTGGGCGATCCGTGCGGCATCGCCCAACACGACCATCGAAATCCTGACCCCCGACTTCCTGAAGAAGCCCGGCGCGCTGGAACGGGTGGTCGCCGCCAAGCCCGATGTCTTCAACCACAATATGGAAACCGTCCCGGGCAATTACCTCACGGTTCGTCCCGGCGCGCGCTATTTCCACTCTGTGCGCCTTCTGCAGCGGGTGAAGGAACTCGATCCCACCATGTTCACCAAGTCGGGCATCATGGTCGGCCTCGGCGAAGAGCGAAACGAAGTGCTTCAGCTAATGGACGACCTGCGCAGCGCCGATGTGGACTTCCTGACCATCGGCCAATATCTGCAGCCGACCCGCAAGCACCACAAGGTCGAGGCCTTCGTGACGCCGGAAGAGTTCAAGTCCTACGAGACCGTGGCTTATACCAAGGGCTTCCTGATGGTGTCTTCCAGCCCGCTGACCCGCTCCTCGCACCATGCCGGCGACGATTTCGAACGCCTGCGTGCGGCCCGCGAGAAGAAGCTGCTGGCGGCTGCGGAGTAAGGGACAAAGGTTCGGCAACATAGGTTGCTGGATCGGGCGATATACGCTCTCTCCACCGTCATGCTCGGGCTTGTCCCGAGCATCTGCAACCTATCGATTGTACGATACGTGATTGGATCCTCGGGACAGGCCCGAGGATGACGTGAGTGGGAGGCGAGGCTTGTGAAATGGCTCCGCCGCCTGTTCCCGGCCTTCAACCCATCACACCACAACCTTCTCCGGCCTATGCGCCCGCATGCACAAGATCACGCTCAGCACCACCGAACAGATCGCCACGATCTCGACAATGGTCGGCCCGCGCCCTTCCCATAAAAATCCGTAAAGCAACGCAAACAGCGTTTCGAACAGGATCATCTGCCCGACCATGGTGAGCGGCAAAAGACGGCTCATGCGGTTCCATAAGGCATTGCCGAGAATGGAGGCGGTGAAACCCAGCCCGGCTGCAACAGCCACAAAATGCAGCCAGTCGCCCGAATTATGGCTTTCGCCGCCAAAGCCAAAGGCCGGGATGGCGAGCGCCAGCGCAAGCCCACCGGTCACCACGCCGGTCATCATGTTCCAGTCATCGGCGCTGACATCGTGAAGGCGGGAGAGCCACCGGGCATTGCCAACCGCAAAGGCCGTCCAAGACGCCAGCGCACCGAGCGCACAGGCAAGCCCGATGACGCGAGAGACATCGAGCCCTGCATCGTTTTCCGTCAGCGACTGCCAGGAAATGCCGATAATCCCCATCGCGCCGAAGGCGAGCGACGGCCACAGCCGCTTCAGCGACACCGCGCCGTGATCGCGGCTGCCGATGATGGTGACGGCGACGGGCAGGAAGCCGATAATGATCGAGGTGAAGGCGACACCGCTCAATTTCACTGCGGTCGATATGAAGACATAATAAGCGATGTTGCCGATCATGCTCAGCCAGCCGAGTGCTATCCACTCCCGCGCGCCAAAATGCGCCGACACGCGTTTCAGGCGCGGCCCGATGATGATGAGGGAAATCAGCCCATAGGTGAGATAACGCGCCGTCGAGAGTTGCAGGGCGGAAAAATCCGGCACGAGTTTCGGGGCGAGAAAAATCCCACCCCAGAGCGCACCCGCCAGCATGCCGTAAAAAACACCGAGACCTGTTCTGTTCATGTCATGTCACATCCGCATTCACATTTGCCTGCGATGTGCCACAGCCCTCTGCGGCTGTCTTGACAAAAACTCCTGACGGATATGCCGGCGGTTTTAATGAAGCCCGTAGGTCCGACGGTAGGCTGCGGGCGTTTCACCCAATGCATTGCGCATGGCCCGCGTCAGTGCAGTCTGGTCGGAAAAACCGGCCCGCAAGGCGATCTCGGCAATTGGCAGGGTGGAATTGCTGAGCAATACGCAGACCTTGTCCATGCGCAGCCCGGCCAGCCAGCGGTGAGGCGGGAGGCCGAATTCCTCGAGAAACAGCGCATGCAGGCGGCTGTCGCTGATCGTCACGCAGGAGGCCAGCATTTCGATGGTCCAGGGGAAGAACGGTTCCGCCCTGATGAGTGCAACGAGCCTGTGCAGGCGTTGGCGGATGTCGGCTTTCTCATTGGCAAGACTGTCGACCAGGAGCGGCGCCCACAGGTCCGCAATATCGTCGCGTCGCCCCTCTGTCCCGATGACACCGCGCATATAGGCTATCAATTGCCGCGTATCCTGCGCTATGTCGAGAAACGGCGAATGGGCGAATTTCTCGAGCGTTTGCTCGGGAAGGGCGCCTTCATCGATATCGACCACCAGCGAGTGGTTGCTTGCCGTCGCTTCCTGCGTATGCGGCGCATCGCGATGGATGAACACGCCGCGTCCGGTCGACAATTCGTCCTGCCGTCCGGCCACATCGATCAGCAGACGCCCGGAGACAGGAAGAACGATCTGCACGAAGCCATGCCGTTCCTTCGGTCTTTCTTCCCTGTAGGTTCTGATATTTGCGGATGCGGCCATCATGACGTTGTCGTTTTCCATTGTGCAAAGAAATGGCCGCCTCGAAAAAGCGGCCAGTTTCATTGTTTGATTATGACATCGTCTTGAAGATTGGGCCAGTCGGCTTTATCGGTCGGCTCTGCGCGCCGGCAATTAACAGTCTTCCTTGGCGGTCGATTCGCCGCGTTTGCGCTTGCGCAGAACCGGCTTGTTCTCTCTCGCCTCGCATTTTGCAACGTCGATGAGATAGGCAAGCACCGGCATGCCATTCATCGATGCGAGTTGCTTGGCGGATTCGAGAAGGTTGATGATGTTGGAAAAATCGTCCATCGGCTCACTCAGTGGCTCAAAGCGGTTATGTCGGGTCTGAACCCAAGGATGAATACGCGTGGGGAAATCGGGAGTGCCCGGCGCGTTTGCATCCAGTGGGTGTAATATTAGTGGCAAATAAATAGCAATCCCTGCGAGGGGGTTGCAATAGTCAATTTTCCGTAACTGCCATGCGCAACGACGATATCGTTGTGGAACGTTATATCGGGTTGGCAGCACGGTGTTCCAGCGTTCCTGACGAGGTTTACGCGATGCCGCACTATCTGGATAGAGCCGAAGACGCAGCAAAAATCATTGCCGGCGCAAAACGTATCATGGTCGTTGGCTGCTCGGGTGGCGGCAAGTCGACACTGTCACATAAGCTCTCGGCTGCCTTCGGGCTTCGCTACATTTCCATGGATCGCGAGATTTTCTGGCTGCCGGGCTGGCAGGCGCGTCCGCGCGAGGAGCAACGGCAGAAGATCGCCGCCATCGTCGCAGAGGAGAACTGGCTGATGGATGGCAGCAATCCGTCATCTTTCGACATGCGCCTGCCGAGATCCCACATCGTCCTGTGGGTGCGCATGCCGCGCTGGCTTTGCCTGTGGGGCGCGATCAGCCGAATCGGCAAGGGTTACGGAAGGGCGAGGCCCGAAATGGCGGAGGGATGCCCTGAAAGGATCGATCTCGATTTCCTGCGCTATATCTGGAATTTCGAGCGGCGCCATACGCCGATCTTCGAGCAGAATTTCGCGCTTTATGGTCCTGATGTGCCGGTATTCCAGCTGAAAAGCCGAAAACAGTTTCGCCGCCTTCTTGATCTTCTGCGTATCGAGGATTAACTGCCGCTCATGCCACAGTTCGAAACGCATCGCCACGTCAAACACTCGCCCGACCGCATGTACGACCTCGTCGCCGATGTGGAGAAATATCCGCAATTTCTGCCCCTTTGCGAGGCGCTCACCGTCCGCTCGCGCAAGGAGCGCGATGGCAAGGTGCTGCTGGTGGCGGATATGACGGTGGGCTACAAGGCCATTCGCGAAACCTTCACCACGCAGGTGCTGCTGAACCCGGCCGAGCGCGCCATAGACGTGAAATATATCGACGGCCCGTTCAAATATCTCGACAATCGCTGGCGTTTCGAGGCCTCGGACGAGGGCGGCTCAGCCATTCATTTCTTCATCGATTACGAATTCAAGAACCGTCTGCTCGGCGCGGTCATGGGGTCGATGTTCGACCGGGCCTTCCGTATGTTCGCGGAAGCCTTCGAAACGCGTGCCGATAAAATCTATACCGACCCGGCCTGATTGAGGGCTATCAGCATCTCAAGCGCGGTCCTCACCGTCGCAAGCCGGATTTCGGTGCGGCCGATCTCACCATAACGCATTTCCCGATGCAGGATTTCACCGCTGCGCACCTTGGCGGCCAGATGCACCAGCCCCACCGGCTTGTCGGTGGAACCACCACCCGGACCGGCAATACCGGTTACCGCCACCGCAAAATCCGCCCGCGAACGGAAGAGGGCGCCATGCGCCATCTGCAGCGCCGTCTGTCGGGAAACCGCGCCGAAATTCGCCAGCGTCTCGACACCAACCCCCAGCATGTCCATCTTGGCTTCATTGGTATAGGTGACAAAACCACGATCGACGACAGCGGAGGAGCCGGCAATCTCCGTCAGGGCACCGGCGATCAGGCCGCCGGTGCAGCTTTCCGCGGTCGAGACCATGAGGCCATGCGCGGTGAAATCGACAATGATCTGCCGCGCCAGCTCTTCTATGTCAGCGGGAAAAAGGCTCATAAAGGTCTGCCCCTGTAGACAACGGTAGCGGTGGCGATTGCAGCAATGCCTTCCCGGCGGCCGACGAAACCGATGGTCTCATTGGTCGTCGCCTTCACCGAGCAGCGCTCCAGCGCGATGCCCAGCATGTCCGAGAGTGCTTCGCGCATGGCCTGGCGGTGCGGGCCGATACGCGGCGCTTCCGCAATCAGCGAGACATCGGCATTCATGATCGTGCCGCCATTGTCGCGCACCACTTTCGCCGCATGTTCGAGGAAGATGCGTGAGGCGGCACCCTTCCATTGAGGCTCGGAAGGCGGGAAGTGATCGCCGATATCGCCAGCACCGCAGGTGGCGAGCAGCGCATCCGTCAGCGCATGCAAGGCCACATCCGCATCCGAATGACCTTTGAGTTTCTGGTCGTGTTCGATTAAGACGCCGCACAGCGTCACACCGTCGCCGGCCTCCAGCTGGTGCACGTCGTAACCATTGCCGGTGCGCACGTCCGGCAATCCGTGGGTGAGCTTTTCATCGGCCATGGCGATATCCCGCTTGAGAGTGAGTTTTACATTGTCGACCGAACCTTCGGTCAGCGTTACCGTCAGTCCCGCCCATTCGGCAATCGAAGCATCATCGGTAAAATCGGACTTTCCGGAGGCGGCAGCGGCGCGGTGCGCGGCGAGAATATCGCCATAGCCGAAACTCTGCGGTGTCTGCGCCGCATAAAGCCCCTGCCGGGAAACCGTTTCCACGACGCGACCATCCGAACCGCGCTTCAGCGTGTCGGTGACGGGCAGGGCAGGCAGAACGCCGCTAGCACCGGCCCGGTGCAGGGCGATAATGCGTTCCAGCATGTCCACGGCGACGAAAGGCCGCACGGCATCATGGATCATCACATGCGTCAGCTCTTCCGAGGAGAGCGCTTCCAGACCGGCAAGCACCGATTGCTGGCGTGTCGCGCCGCCCGTGACGGTGACGATCCGCTTTCCGGCATTCAGCCGTTCAAGGATCGGCGACAGCAGTGCTGCATCGTCTGCATGGCTGACGACAACGATCGGAGAGGCGTGATCCCAATCCAGAAAGGTCGACAATGTATGCTCGATCACGGCCCTGCCGCCGATCGGGCGATATTGTTTCGGCCCTTCCTCGGGGGAGCCTGCCCTTTCGCCGCGTCCTGCGGCGACGATGACGATGCCGAGTTTCATAGTACTTTCCTGCATTGGTCTTATGCTTTGCGCGCAACCCTTAGCGGTTGACAGTCCTGCTCTAGCGTTTCAAAACCCGGATGGCCAGCCCGATAAGACGCGCATCCGCCCCTGCACCTCGCAGGATCCGCAATCCTTGCGTGTTCGAACCTGCACAAATTGCTGCCGACAGCAAAACAGGCAGGCAGTCGCCCAGCAAATAAAAGGTGCAACCCTCTAAAAGTGCTTGGCAACTGCACAAACACTGTCTAAAAATAATGCAAATAACCCTTCTGCATGAAAGATCATCAGTTGCCCTTTCCGGAGTTGTCAGAACCGTTCAGCATCGGCTCAGTTGCGATCCGTAATCGCGCCGTGCTGGCGCCCATGTCGGGCGTGACGGATCTGCCGTTCCGGCAGCTCGCCTGGCGTTACGGTGCGGGCCTTGTTGTCACGGAAATGGTGGCAAGCCGCGAACTTGTCGCCAATCGCGGGGAATCCTGGGCGCGGCTGAAAAATGCCGGCATGGTTCCGCATATGGTGCAGCTCGCCGGGCGCGAAGCGCATTTCATGGCCGAGGCGGCGAAGATCGCTGCCGATAACGGCGCCGGAATCATCGATATCAATATGGGCTGTCCAGCCAAGAAGGTAACGGGCGGCTATTCCGGCTCGGCTTTGATGCGCGATCCCGATCATGCACTCTCGCTGATCGAGGCAACGGTCAATGCGGTCGACGTGCCTGTGACGCTGAAGATGCGGCTCGGCTGGGATCAGAACACCATCAATGCGCCGGAGATCGCCCGCCGTGCCGAAGCCGCAGGCGTTCAGCTGATCACCATTCACGGCCGCACCCGTATGCAGTTTTACGAGGGGCGTGCGGATTGGGACGCCATCCGCGCCGTGCGCGAGGTGATTTCCGTGCCTCTGATCGCCAATGGCGATGTGGAAACAGCCGAAGATGCGCGGGAAATCCTGCGTCGCTCGGGTGCTGATGCCGTCATGGTCGGTCGCGGCGCACAGGGTCAGCCCTGGCTGCCGGCGGCGCTCGCCGGACATTCAGCGCCGCACCGCGACGATATTCCCGCCATCGCCATCGAACATTACGAGATGATGCTGGAATTCTACGGAAGGGAAGCCGGTCTCCGGCATGCCCGCAAACATCTTGGCTGGTATCTCGACCGTTTCGCGCCAGAGATCGCCACGACTGACAAGGCTGAAATCATGACATCGCGTGACACGGCGGAAGTGGCGGATCTGCTGCGCTCCGCCCTTAGCGAAAATGCGGGCGAAGAAGCCGCAAGGAAGGCCGCATGAGCGCTGACAAACACAGCCCGGCAGATGCAAACCCGCTCGCCATGGCGGTTCTGAACGCGGTGCAGAACCCCGTCATTCTGGTGGATGCCGAAGGTTTCATCGCCTTCGCCAATTGGGAAGCCGAAGCCTTTTTCGGGGCGAGCGCCTCCCATCTCGCCCGCTACCGCGTTTCCACCTTCATTCCCTTCGGCAGCCCGTTGCTCGCCCTGATCGATCAGGTGCGGGAGCGCCGCGCGCCGGTCAATGAATATCGCGTCGACCTGAGTTCACCGCGTCTCGGCCAGGACAAGCTGGTTGATCTCTACGTTGCACCCGTTGTCAGCGAACCGGGATCGGTTGTCGTCGTCTTCCAGGAAAGGTCGATGGCCGACAAGATCGACCGGCAATTGACCCACCGGGCGGCAGCGCGCTCCGTTACCGGCCTTGCCTCCATGCTCGCGCATGAAATCAAGAATCCGCTGTCCGGCATTCGCGGCGCTGCCCAGCTGCTTGAGACGTCGGTTGCCGATGAAGACAGGGCGCTGACACGGCTGATCTGCGACGAGACCGACCGCATCGTCTCGCTGGTCGACCGTATGGAGGTGTTTTCCGACGAGCGGCCGGTAGACCGCGTGCCGGTCAATATCCATTCCGTGCTCGATCATGTGAAGGCCATCGCCAAGGCCGGTTTTGCCCGCAATATCAAGATTTCGGAGAATTACGACCCGTCGCTGCCGCCTGTTTATGCCAATCGCGACCAGCTGGTGCAGGTCTTTCTCAATCTGGTGAAGAATGCGGCGGAAGCCGTGGGCAACCAGCCGGATGGCGAGATCATCCTCACCACCGCCTATCGCCCCGGCATGCGGCTTTCGGTTGCCGGCAGCCGCGAGCGCATCTCGCTGCCGCTCGAATTCTGCGTGCATGACAACGGCCCGGGCGTTCCGGCCGATCTGCTGCCGCATCTATTCGATCCCTTTATCACCACCAAGACGAATGGTTCGGGCCTTGGCCTGGCGCTTGTCGCCAAGCTGATCGGCGCCCATGGCGGCATTGTCGAATGCGACAGCCAGAACCACCGCACGACTTTCCGCGTATTGATGCCCGTCTCGCCAGAAGTGGCGTTCGACGACCGCACTTTGCCGAACACGACAGGAAATGACCTATGACAGCTACGATCCTCGTCGCCGATGATGATGCCGCAATCCGCACGGTGCTGAACCAGGCGCTGAGCCGCGCCGGTTACGACGTGCGCATCACCTCCAATGCCGCAACGCTCTGGCGCTGGGTTTCGGCAGGTGAGGGCGATCTTGTCGTGACCGATGTCGTGATGCCGGATGAAAACGCCTTTGACCTTCTGCCACGTATCAAGAAGGCCCGCCCGGACCTGCCGGTTCTGGTCATGAGCGCGCAAAACACCTTCATGACGGCGATCAAGGCCTCTGAAAAGGGCGCTTACGATTACCTGCCGAAGCCCTTCGACCTGACGGAACTGATCGCCATCATCGGCCGCGCCCTGTCGGAACCCAAGCGCAAGCCGGCCAAGCTCGATGACGACATGCAGGACGGCATGCCGCTCGTCGGCCGCTCTGCCGCGATGCAGGAAATCTACCGCGTTCTCGCCCGCCTGATGCAGACCGACCTGACGCTGATGATAACGGGCGAATCCGGTACGGGTAAGGAACTGGTGGCGCGTGCGCTGCATGATTACGGCAAGCGCCGCAACGGTCCCTTCGTCGCCATCAACATGGCGGCGATCCCGCGCGATCTGATCGAATCCGAACTCTTCGGCCATGAGAAGGGCGCCTTCACCGGCGCGCAGAACCGCTCGACCGGCCGTTTCGAACAGGCCGAAGGCGGCACGCTGTTCCTCGACGAAATCGGCGACATGCCGATGGACGCCCAGACGCGCCTGCTGCGCGTATTGCAGCAGGGCGAATATACGACGGTGGGCGGTCGCACGCCGATCCGCACCGATGTCCGCATCGTCGCCGCCACCAACAAGGACCTGAAGCAGTCGATCAATCAGGGCCTTTTCCGTGAAGACCTCTATTATCGCCTGAACGTCGTGCCGCTGCGGCTGCCGCCGCTGCGTGACCGCGCCGAGGATATTCCCGATCTGGTGCGCCATTTCATCCAGCAGGGTGAGAAGGAGGGTCTGGAAGGCAAGCGTTTCGAGAGCGAGGCGCTGGAAGTCATGAAGGCCTATGCCTGGCCGGGCAACGTGCGTGAGCTGGAAAACCTGATCCGCCGCCTGATGGCGCTTTATCCGCAGGAAGTCATCACCCGCGAGATCATCGAGCAGGAGCTGCAATCGGATGTTCCCGACAGCCCGCTCGACAAGATGGCGGTTCGCACCGGTTCGCTCACCATTTCGCAGGCGGTCGAGGAGAATATGCGCGATTATTTCGCCAGCTTCGGCGATGGCCTGCCGCCGCCCGGCCTTTATGACCGCGTTCTGCGTGAACTGGAGTATCCGCTGATTCTCGCCGCCCTGACGGCGACGCGCGGCAACCAGATCAAGGCCGCCGATCTTCTTGGCCTGAACCGCAATACGCTGCGCAAGAAAATCCGCGAGCTTGGCGTTTCGGTCTATCGTAGCTCCCGCCCAAGCTGAGAATGTTGACAAGGCCGCATTTGTCGTTGCACTTTCGCCACATTGTGTTGCTTGAAAAACACTAGAAGGAAAGAGATTCGCCAGTCTGAGGCGCGTCTCGCCTGACTTCAGAAATGTGGTGCTGGCTGGCCAGCGATTGGGAGTAGTGCATGCGGAAACCCGCCGCCGAAAAAGCCGTTGCCGACGACGCAGCGGGAATGGTGGTTGCCGATCGCAGGATGTCTTTCGCTTTGCCGGGGCTGGTGCTCGCCGGCGTCGCCCTTGTCTGCGCTATCCTCACTCTCTTCGTGCTTCTGGGTGTCACGCCCATTGCGCCGACATCGAACGTGGTCATCGCCTCGGTGGTGATCAATTCGATCTTCGTGATCGGACTGATTTTTCTCATCGGCCGGGAAATCAACCGCCTGCTGAAAGCGCGTAAAAAGGGCAGGGCCGCCGCTCGCCTGCACGTGCGCATCGTCGTGCTTTTCTCCATCGTGGCGATCACACCGGCCGTTCTCGTCGCCATTTTCGCCAGCCTGACGCTGAATGTCGGCCTCGACCGCTGGTTTTCGCTGCGCACGCAATCGATCGTCGATTCATCGAGCAATATTGCCCAAGCCTATATGATGGAGAATGCCGGCTATCTTCAGGGCCAGACCCTGTCGATGGCGACCGACCTCGATCGTAACCGCGCCCTTTTTTATCTCGACCGCACCGGCTTCATTGATCTCATGACCCGCCAGGCCAAGGGCCGCGGTCTGCTCGGCGCGTTTCTGGTGCAGGAGGATGGCGACGCCGTCGCTCAGGCCGATATCAAGACCGAAAAGCCGCTTCCGGCCATTCCGCATGACGCGCTCGAAAAAGCGGCTGCCGGCCAGCCGACGCTGATCCCACCTGGCATCACCAACCTCGTCGGCGCCATCATCAAGCTTGAAGGCATCGGCGGTACCTTCCTTTACACGGTCCGCGCCGTCGATCCCAAGGTGATGGGCGCGATGCGGCTGATGGAAGAGAACCGCGCCGAATACAAGGCGATGGAGGCGGGCCGCGCACCCCTGCAGATCGCCTTTGCGATTCTTTATCTCGGCTTTGCGCTGATCGTGCTTCTCGCCGCCATCTGGACGGCCATTGCGGTCGCCGACCGTATCGTGCGGCCGATCCGCCTTCTCATCGGTGCCGCCGACAGTGTCGCCACCGGCAACATGCATGTGCTGGTGCCCGTGCGCGCCGTCGATGGTGACGTTGGCCGCCTGTCGCGCACCTTCAATAAGATGGTCTCGGAACTGCGCAGCCAGCAGGAGCAGATCATCGAGGCCAAGGACGATATCGATGATCGTCGCCGCTTCATTGAAGCCGTGCTGTCAGGCGTCACCGCCGCCGTCATCGGCGTCGATGAGAACCGCAGGATCACCATCGTCAATCCGTCAGGCGAGGAATTCCTGGCGCAGACCTCCGAGCAGCTTGTCGGCGCGCAACTCTCGGAGATCGCGCCTGAAATCGAGCAGGTCGTGACCGAAGCGAATACCTGGTCGCGCGGCAACTTCCGCAAGCAGATCAATATCATGCGACGCGGCAAGGAGCGGACGCTCAATGTTCAGGTGACCCGCGAGGATGCCCGAGACAGCCGCGACAGCTACGTCATCACCCTTGATGATATTACCGATCTCGTCATCGCCCAGCGCTCGACGGCATGGTCGGATGTGGCGCGCCGCATTGCGCATGAAATCAAGAACCCGCTGACGCCAATCCAGCTTTCCGCCGAGCGCATCAAGCGCCGTTTCGGCAAGCAGATCGACGAGAGCGACCGCGCCGTCTTCGACCAGTGTACGGACACCATCGTCCGGCAGGTCGGTGATATCGGCCGGATGGTGGATGAATTCTCGGCCTTTGCGCGTATGCCGAAGCCGACGAAGGAAAAGTCGGATCTGCGGGCAATCCTGAAGGACGCCGCATTCCTGCGCGAGATCAGCGCCGCCGATACGAAATTCTCAACCGAACTGGGCGATATCCCGCTGGAGGGCATGTTCGATGCCCGCATGCTGGGCCAGGCCTTCGGCAATCTCATCAAGAATGCGACGGAAGCGATCGAGGCGGTGGAAGGCGAAAAACGGCCGGGCAAAATCCTGGTGCGTGCCTCCTTCGACGAGAGCAATTCCCGTTTTGTGGCTGACATCATCGACAATGGCCGCGGCCTGCCCGTGGAGAACCGTCACCGCATTCTCGAACCCTATATGACGATGCGGGACAAGGGCACGGGCCTCGGCCTCGCCATCGTCAAGAAAATCATCGAAGAGCATGGCGGGTATCTGGAACTCCATGATGCCCCGCCGGAGTTCGACCATGGCCATGGCGCCATGATCAGAGTGCTGCTGCCCTATATCGAGGCGGTCGGCGGCGAAAATAACAAGGAAGCAGCATATGGCGTCTGATATTCTGGTCGTGGATGACGAGGCGGACATTCGCGAAATCGTAGCGGGCATTCTGTCCGACGAGGGCCACGAGACCCGCATGGCGTTCGACAGCGACAGCGCGCTGGCCGCCATTTCGGAGCGCGTGCCGCGCCTGATCTTTCTCGATATCTGGATGCAGGGCTCGAAGCTCGACGGTCTGGCACTGCTGGATGAGATCAAGAGCCGCCATCCCGAAATTCCGGTTGTCATGATTTCCGGTCACGGCAACATCGAAACCGCGGTCAACGCCATCAAGCGCGGTGCCTTCGACTTTATCGAGAAGCCCTTCAAGGCCGACCGCCTGATCCTGATCGCCGAGCGGGCGCTGGAGAACTCCAAGCTGAAACGCGAGGTTCAGGAACTCAAGAAGCGCACGGGTGACGCGGTCGAACTCGTCGGTGCCTCCCTTGCGGTTTCGCAGCTGCGCCAGACCATCGACCGGGTTGCTCCCACCAACAGCCGCATCATGATCCTCGGGCCCTCCGGTTCCGGCAAGGAACTGGTGGCGCGCATGGTGCACAAGAAATCTTCACGCGCCACCGGACCTTTCGTGGCGCTGAATGCCGCAACGATCACGCCGGACCGCATGGAAATCGCGCTTTTCGGCACGGAAGGGCTGCCCGGACAGCCACGCAAGGTGGGCGCTCTGGAAGAGGCCCATCGCGGCGTGCTTTATCTCGATGAAGTCGGCGAGATGCCGCGCGAGACGCAGAACAAGATTCTGCGCGTGCTGGTCGATCAGCAGTTCGAGCGCGTTGGCGGCGGCAAGCGGGTGAAGGTGGATGTGCGCATCATTTCCTCGACCGCCCACCACCTTGAAAGCCTGATTGCCGAAGGCCAGTTCCGTGAAGACCTTTACCACCGCCTCGCCGTGGTGCCGGTGAAGGTGCCGGCGCTGTCCGAGCGGCGCGAGGATATTCCCTTCCTGGTCGACATGTTCATGCGCCAGATTTCCGAGCAGGCCGGCATACGCCCGCGCAAGATCGGTGACGACGCCATGGCCGTTCTTCAGACGCATGACTGGCCGGGCAATATCCGCCAGCTGCGCAACAATATCGAGCGGCTGATGATCCTTGCCCGTCCCGAAGGCGGCGAAGCGCCGATCTCGGCCGACATGCTGCCCTCGGATATCGGTGACATGCTGCCAAAGATATCGGCGCAGGGCGACCAGCACATCATGACCCTGCCGCTGCGCGAAGCCCGCGAAATGTTCGAACGGGATTATCTCGTCGCCCAGATCAACCGCTTCGGTGGCAATATTTCGCGAACGGCGGAATTTGTCGGCATGGAACGGTCCGCACTGCATCGCAAACTGAAATCTCTCGGCGTATAAGGAGCGAAGGCCAAGTCGCCGCAACCGATTATTCCGTCAGAGAGACAGCATGAAAGTCATCATTTGCGGCGCAGGGCAGGTGGGTTACGGCATCGCCGAACAATTGTCGCGGGAGGATAATGAAGTATCGGTAATCGATACGGCCGCGCCGCTCATCACCGCCATCACCGAGACGCTGGATGTGCGCGGTTATGTCGGCCATGGCGCGCATCCCGATATGCTGGCGAAGGCGGGTGCCGACCAAGCGGACATGATCATCGCCGTGACCCTGCATGACGAAATCAATATCGTCGCCTGCGAGGTGGCGCATGCGCTCTTCAGCGTTCCGACCAAGATTGCCCGTATTCGCGACCAGAGTTATCTGAAACCTGAATATGCCGATCTCTTCAGCCGCGAGAACATGTCGATCGACGTGACGATTTCGCCGGAAGTCGAGGTCGGCAAGATGGTGCTCCGGCGCATTGCATTTCCGGGCGCGACCGATGTCGTGCGTTTTGCCGATGATACGATCTTCATGCTGGCGATTGAATGCATGGAGGACTGCCCTGTCATCAACACGCCATTGCAGCAGCTGTCCAACCTTTTCCCGGACCTGATCGCGACGGTGGTGGGTGTCTACCGGAACGGCATCCTCAAGGTTGCGCATTCTTCGGAACAGCTGCGGGTCGGAGACCTCGCCTATGTGATCTGTCAGCGCCTGCACGCCCGCCGCACCTTAAGCCTTTTCGGTCATGAGGAGCAGGAGGCGCAGCGCATCGTTATCGCCGGCGCTGGCAATATCGGCTACTTCGTCGCCCGCAAGATTGAGGAGATGCAGCCGAAAACACGGGTGAAGATCATCGAGGCGGATCGCGACAGGGCTATTGCCGCGTCGGAACAGCTCAGCAACACCATCGTCATGCATGGATCGGCGCTTGACCATAAAATCTTGATGCAGGCCGACATCCAGGATTCGGACCTCATCGTTACCCTGACCAATAACGACCAGACCAACATTCTGGCGGCGGTGATGGCCAAGCAGCTCGGCTGCAAGTCCAACCTTGCGCTGCTAAACAGCTCCTCTTTCCATGAGGTCGCCGGCTCGCTCGGTCTGGATGCCTATATCAACCCGCGGGCCGTCACCATTTCCCGGGTTCTCCAGCATGTGCGCAAGGGCCGCATCCGCTCGGTCTATGCCGTGCAGCGCGGGTCGGCAGAGGTGATCGAGGCGGAGGCGCTGGAAACCTCGCCGCTGGTCGGCCAGTCGTTCAGAGACATCGATATGCCTGACGGCGTGCGCATTGGCGCGATCTATCGCGACGGCGTGGTGATCCGCCCGGACGGCAGTACAAAAATCAAGGCGAAGGACCGTGTCGTGCTGTTTGCATCCGCCGATGCGGTGCGCGACGTGGAACAACTTTTCCGTGTTTCAATACAATATTTCTGACTGTCCCGAATCGAAAAAGCGGGTCAATACTCGTACTCATTCGGCTGTTTTGACCGTTGCGGAACGGAACACGATTTGATACCAGAGTTTGAGGTCGACCAAGCGGGGGACAAGACTTGGCCGGCTTATTATTGATTGATTATTTTCCGGTATCCCTGCCGGCAAAAAAGAAAGAAGCGGCGCCATGGCGGAACGTTCTCAAAACCTTCAGGATCTCTTCCTCAATACCGTTCGTAAGCAAAAGATTTCGCTCACGATTTTCTTGATCAACGGCGTCAAGCTGACGGGCGTTGTCACCTCCTTCGACAATTTCTGCGTGCTTCTGCGCCGTGATGGTCATTCGCAGCTTGTCTACAAGCATGCAATCTCCACCATCATGCCCGGCCAGCCGATGCAGATGTTCGAGAGCGAAGAAGGCGCAGCCTGATCCGGCTCCCTCGACGGTATCTTTCGACATAGGCTGACGTGAAGAGGGAACATTTCCGGTTCCGTCAGGTTATTCTAAGGGCCGCCCGCGCGGACGCGGTCGGCCGCAATGTTCTTTCTGGATAAGGCTGAGCCCATTTCGACGCGAGACACCTCGAACGAATCGATCATTCCGGAGCAGGAGAAGCGCCGCGACGACATGCGCGCCGTGGTTCTCGTGCCGGTTCTCAAGCAGCAACGCGAAGGCCGCGATGCGGCGTCGGCACCTCCTTCCCCCGGTCGCTCCGTTGAAGCCAAGCTTGAGGAAGCCAAGGGTCTGGCGCTCGCCATCGATCTCGACGTGACGCAGGGTCTTGTCGTTCCGGTCAATCAGCCGCGTCCCGCCACCTTGTTCGGAACCGGCAAGATCGAGGAAATCGGCCATCTTCTGGATGAGACCAATTCCGGCCTCGTGATCGTCGATCACCCGCTCACCCCGGTGCAGCAGCGCAATCTCGAAAAGCAGTGGAATGCCAAGGTCATCGACCGTACCGGTCTGATCCTTGAAATCTTCGGCCGCCGTGCCTCGACCAAGGAAGGGACGCTGCAGGTCGATCTTGCGCATCTGAACTACCAGAAGGGCCGCCTCGTCAGAAGCTGGACCCACCTTGAACGCCAGCGCGGTGGCGCCGGTTTCATGGGCGGTCCGGGTGAAACCCAGATCGAGGCCGACAGACGCCTGCTGCAGGATCGCATCGTCAAGCTGGAGAAGGAATTGGAGCAGGTGGTGCGTACCCGCCAGCTTCACCGCGCCAAGCGCCGCAAGGTGCCGCATCCGATCGTCGCGCTGGTGGGCTACACCAACGCCGGCAAATCCACGCTGTTCAACCGCATCACCGGGGCAGGTGTTCTGGCGGAGGATATGCTGTTCGCCACGCTCGATCCGACATTGCGGCGCATGAAGCTGCCGCATGGCCGCACGGTTATCCTGTCCGACACGGTCGGCTTCATCTCCGACCTGCCGACGCATCTCGTCGCCGCTTTCCGCGCGACGCTGGAAGAAGTGCTGGAAGCCGATCTCGTTCTGCATGTGCGCGACATGTCCGATCCCGACAATGCCGCGCAATCGGCTGACGTGCTGCGCATTCTCGGCGATCTCGGCATTGACGAGAAGGAAGCCGAAAAGCGCATCATCGAGGTCTGGAACAAGGTCGACCGTCTGGAACCCGAGGCGCATGACGCCATCATGCAGCGTGCCGAAGGCCGCTCGAATATCCGTGCCGTTTCGGCAATCACGGGCGAGGGCGTCGATGCCCTCATGGACGAGATTTCAAAACGCCTGTCCGGTGTTTTGACGGAAACGACCGTTCTCCTGTCCGTTGAGCAATTGCCGCTCATATCATGGGTTTACAGCAACTCCATCGTCGATAGCCGTGAAGACCATGAGGATGGCTCGGTTGCGCTTGATGTGCGCCTTTCGGAAACGCAGGCGGCTGAACTCGAACGGAAGCTTGGAAAGGCGACCATTCGTGAGCGGGAAGACTGGGAGCGCTGAGCGCTCCTTAATGGCATATCAGAACAATCAGGACGAAACCGTATCGAGCGACCGTTCGATGCGTTTCGCCGCCTGCCACAGGTCTTCCATTCTCTCAAGGCTCGCTTCCTGAAGCGTCTCGCCACTATCAGAGAGTGATGTCTCTATATGGTTGAAACGCCTGCGGAACTTCGTGTTGGTGCCACGCAGCGCATTTTCCGGATCGGCCTTGACGTGGCGGCCGATATTGACGAGGGCGAAAATCAGGTCGCCGAGTTCATCCGAGACCTTTTCCGGTTTTCCTTCCGCCAGCGCCTCACGCAGCTCGGCGATTTCCTCTTCGATCTTGTCGAGAATGGGAGCCGGGTCCGACCAGTCAAAACCGACGCGGGCCGCCTGTTCCTGTAGTTTCAAGGCCTCCGTCAGCGCCGGCTGGCTACGTTGTATCCCGCCCAGAAAACCCGCCTTGAAATCCTCCGTAATGCCCCGGCGCGCGCGGCGCTCCGCCCGCTCGCGTTTTTCCTCGGCCTTGATCCGGTCCCATTGCAGCTTGACGCTGTCAGGCGTATCGGCGTCCGATGCGGCAAAGACATGCGGATGGCGGCGGATCATCTTCGAGGTGACGGCCTCAACCACGTCACCAAAGGCGAATTCGCCTTTTTCCTCGGCGATGCGGGCATGGAAGACCACCTGCAGCAACAGGTCACCCAGCTCCTCGCAGAGATCGTCCATATCCTCGCGCTCGATGGCATCGGCGACTTCATAGGCCTCTTCGATCGTGTAGGGCTTGATGGTCTCGAAGGTCTGGACGACATCCCACGGGCAGCCGGTCTCCGGTTCGCGCAGGGCCTGCATGATCTCGATCAGGCGGGAAATATCCTTCGAGGCTTCCATATGTCTCAAACCTTCGTTCTTGCGGCGAGTATGGGTGAAAACGGGACCACCCTTAAATGCCCTGTCTTTTCATTTTTACGCTTTGTTCGGATGCAAAGCCGCGTCAATTGAGCGGAATGTCATTGTCACCCTTTGAGGACTGGTAGCTGGTGGAAAGATCGTCATAGGCGGCCTTGATCCGGGCCGTCTGCGCCTTCAGCGTGGTCTTCAGCGGATCGTCTTCACCCTCCACCAGATCGGCAATGAAATAGGAATTCCAGAAGGCATTGTTGCGGCGATATCCGCCGGGCTCCAGCCCGAAAACCTCCTTGAGGATTTTCAGATCATGCGGGATTGCGAAAGCGTCGCGGGAATCCTCGTGGCTGAAGAAGGAATAGAAATTGTCGAAGCCGGCCCAGGTGATGGCGGACATGCACATGGTGCAGGGTTCGTGGGTCGAAAGAAAAATCAGTTCCTTGGTATTCGGCTTTTCACCCAGTTCATAAAACCGTTTCAGCGTGTGCACTTCGCCATGCCAGAGCGGATTTTCCAGCTCATTATTTGTCTCGGCCACCACCAGCGACAGGTCGGATTTGCGCAGGATCGCCGCGCCGAAAACCTTGTTGCCGAGGCTGACCCCGCGCGCTGTCAGCGGCAGGATATCGTGTTCGATGACATCGAGAAGGCGGGCGGCGAGGGTGTGGCTGGTCAAGGGGCTGGTCCTTCGTGCCGCCTGCAGAAAAGCGGTCTTCGCATGGAGAAATCGACAGGAAACGGTCACTCCTTGTTCGGCGCGAGGACCCAGTTTGTCAAGGGATTCTGAAGGGATTCTGAGGCCCGAAAAAGGACCGCCGGTTTGTTTTCCTCCAAAACCGGGGTCTTCGAGAAATAAAAATCCAGGTGCTGGAAAGGCTTGAATTTCTGTTTCTTCAATCTTGCACCGCAATGCGGGATATATGTCCAATGCACAAAGGACATGATTTTTCCGCTGCTGGCGACCGCCTTTCAACCTTCCCTGCCTTCTTCCGGGTTGAGGGACGGCTGGTCGCTGTTTTCGGAAATGGAGACGAGGCTTTCGCCAAGGTAAGGCTTCTCGCCAACACTGATGCGCATATCGTCGCCTATGCCGATCAGCCGGAAGTGGATTTTAGACGTTATCTCCAGGAAAACAGCATTGATCATCGGGCATTGGGTTTTGAAAGCCGCCTGATCGACGGTGCAACGCTGGTTTTTGCCGCGACTGGTGACGAGGCGCTGGACCGTGAGATCGTTTCTGCGGCGCGTACAAAGAAAATCCCTGCCAATGCGGTGGATCAGCCGGAATTCTGCGATTTCTTCACGCCGGCGCTGGTCGCCCGCGCGCCTGTCGCCATTGCCATCGGCACGGAAGGGGCGGGGCCTGTTCTTGCCCAGATGATCCGCGCGCGCATCGATCAGATGCTGTCGCCGTCGCTCGGCAAGCTTGCGCGTCTTGCCGTGCAATATCGCGACGCAGCCGAAGAAAACGTGCCGAAGGGCGCCTTGCGGCGCAATTTCTGGCGACGGTTCTTTTCCGGTGCAGTCGCGGATGCCGTGGCTCTTGGCGATACGTCTTCAGCACGTGAAGCCGCTGATCGTCTGCTGCAATCGCCTGAGCGCAGCGAAGGCCGCGTCTGGCTGGTTGGTGCCGGTCCGGGGGCGGAAGATTTGCTGACATTGCGCGCCCAGCGCGTGCTGATGGAAGCCGATGTGATCGTCTATGATGCACTTGTGCCGCAGGCGATTGTCGATATGGGTCGCCGCGACGCCGAACGTCTCTCCGTCGGCAAGCGCAAGGGCTGCCACACGAAATCGCAGGAAGAGATCAACCGCCTGCTGGTGTGCCTCGGCAAGGATGGTAAGCGTGTCGTGCGCCTCAAATCCGGCGATCCGCTGGTCTATGGCCGGGCGGGTGAGGAAATGGCGGCGCTGCGTAACGCCGGTATCGGTTATGAGATCGTGCCCGGCATAACCTCCGCCTTCGCTGCCGCTGCGGATTTCGAATTGCCGCTGACGCTGCGGGGTGTCGCTTCGTCGCTGATTTTCACCACCGGCCATGATCTGACCGGCGATGTTCTGCCCGACTGGGCCCGTCTTGCCGTCTCCGGCGCGACCATTGCCGTCTATATGGGCCGCAGCGTCGCCGCTTCGGTTGCGACAAGGCTGATCGAGGCGGGGCTCGGCGTGGAAACGACAGTCGCCGTCATCGAAAACGCCAGCCGCGCGGATCGCCGCCTGCTGCATGGCACATTGAACGATCTGCCCGACCTCGAACATCGCGATGAGTTGACCGGCCCGGTCATGGTCATCATCGGCGATGCGGTGGCGGGCGCCAATTTCGACAGGTCCGAGGCGCTTGCGCTTGCCGCAAGGCCGGCGAACCTCAAACGGGAGTATGCAAATGGCTGACAAGGTTTTGACCGCCAACCGCCTGAGCGACGGTATCGCCGTCTGGCTCGACGCCAATGGCGAATGGACGGAGAACCTGCAGGGGGCGATCGTGGCCCGCCATGCGGAGGCCGTCGCCTCGTTCGAGGAAATCGGCAAGCGGGATTTTTCCGCCAACAAGGTCGTTGATGTGGCCGTCATCGATGTCGTCGAGGAGAACGGCAAGCTCTGGCCGACCCGTCTTCGCGAACGCATTCGCGCTGCCGGCCCAACCGTGCACTATGCCACCGGCTTCAAGCCGGCCGATGCAGCATTCATCGCAGTCTGAGGAAGAATATGTACCGTTACGACGAGTTCGATCACGCATTTGTTGAAGGCCGCGTGGCACAGTTTCGCGATCAGGTTGAGCGCCGCTTGTCCGGCGAACTGGCCGAGGATGCGTTCAAGCCGCTGCGCCTGATGAACGGCGTCTATCTCCAGCTGCATGCCTATATGCTGCGCGTCGCCATTCCCTACGGTACGCTGAATTCCAAGCAGATGCGGATGCTGGCCCATATCGCCCGCAAATATGACCGGGGTTACGGCCACTTCACCACCCGCCAGAACATCCAGTACAACTGGCCGCGTCTTTCCGATACGCCGGATATCCTGTCCGAACTGGCAAGTGTCGAAATGCATGCGCTGCAGACGTCCGGCAACTGCATTCGCAACGTCACCGCCGACCATTTCGCCGGTGCGGCCGCCGATGAGGTCGCCGATCCGCGTCCCTATGCGGAAATCCTGCGTCAGTGGTCTTCCGTGCACCCGGAATTCTCCTTCCTGCCGCGCAAGTTCAAGATCGCGGTGACGGGCGCCGAGCGCGACCGCGCCGCCATTCAGGTTCACGATATCGGCCTGCATCTGAAAAAGAACGACAAGGGTGAGATCGGTTTTGCCGTTTATGTCGGGGGCGGGCAGGGCCGCACGCCGATGATCGCCAAGAAAATCCGCGACTTTCTGCCGGAAGAGGATTTGCTGTCCTACACCACGGCGATCATGCGAGTTTATAATCTGCACGGCCGTCGCGACAACAAATACAAGGCGCGCATCAAGATCCTCGTGCACGAGACCGGTGCGGAAGAACTGGCCCGCCAGGTCGAGGTGGAATTCGCGGAACTGAAGAACACCGAGCTGAAACTGCCAGATGCCGATATCGCGGCAATCACCGCTTATTTCGCGCCGCCGGAACTGAAGGACCGCCCCGAGGGTTGGGAAAGCCTGGCGCGCTGGAAGCGGGCCGATGAAGGTTTTGCCCGCTTCGTCGAGCAGAACGTCGCACCGCATAAGCACCCGGACTATGGCATGGTGACGATCTCGCTGAAACCGATTGGCGGCATTCCGGGCGATGCGACCGATGAGCAGATGGAACTCGTCGCCGATATCGCCGCAGAATATGCCTTTGACGAAATCCGCATCAGCCACGAGCAGAATATCATCCTGCCGCATGTGGCGCTGGCTGATCTCGAACCGGTCTATCGCGCGCTTGTCGGCGCGGGGCTGGCCACCGCCAATGCCGGGCTGATCACCGATATCATTGCCTGTCCCGGGCTGGACTATTGCGCGCTCGCCAATGCGCGCTCCATTCCGCTGGCGCAGGAAATCTCCACCCGCTTTGGTGCGCATGAGCGTCAGGCGGAAATTGGCGAGCTGAAGATCAAGATTTCCGGCTGCATCAATGCTTGTGGTCACCACCATGTTGGCCATATCGGCCTTCTGGGCGTGGAGAAAAAAGGTGCGGAGCTCTACCAGATCACGCTTGGCGGATCGGGCGATGAAAACACCTCGATCGGCGAGATCATCGGCCGTGGCTTCGAGCCGGAAAAAGTGACCGATGCGGTGGAAACCATCGTCGACACCTATCTTGGTCTTCGCCTTTCGAAGGAAGAGAACTTCCTCGAAGCCTATCGCCGCGTCGGACCGCAGCCTTTCAAGGATGCGCTCTACGGTTCCGCAGCCGAAGCCGCCTGAGGAGATTGCAATGACGAAAATCTGGAACCGCGACGGTTTCGTGAAAAATGATCCCTGGGTGATTGAAACGGAAGAAGTGAAGGCGACAGCCGAGCAGAGGCCCTTGCTGCCGTTTGCCGATTTCCTCGTCCGCGCTGCCGAGAGCAACGATATCGGCCTTGGCGTTCTCATCGCGCCCGCCGACGATGTCACCCGGCTTGAGCCTTATCTCGACCGTATCGAGCTTGTTGCCGTGAGCTTCCCGGCCTTCAATGACGGCCGTGGTTTCAGCCACGCCTCGCTGCTGCGCAGCCGTCTTGGCTTTACAGGCGAGGTGAGGGCTGTCGGCGATGTGCTGATCGATCAGGTGCCGCTGATGTTGCGCACGGGCTTTACCAGCTTTGCGGTGACGAACGGCACGGCGATCCGTCGCCTGTCTGAAAATCGCCTGCCGGAAATTCCGGTCTATTACCAGCCGACGGCCAGACAGGCCGCTGGCGGAGAGACCTATAGCTGGCGCCGCCGTGCGGCCGGTTAACGCATGATGCAGGAAATATGAGTTTTTGATACATATTTCCTGCGCACATGGCAGTATTGACATTCTCATGCCTTCAAACCGGAGCAAAAATGGTATAATTGCCCGGTCGGAGAATGTCGCTTATCGAATAAGAATGGACGGAACCTGAAATGAACGCGCCAGCCAAGACGGAAGATTTCGCGATCAAGATACCTGATGGTGTTTACGCCGAGACGGTTTTATCGGTGGAGCACTATACGGACCACCTGTTCCGTTTCCGCATGACGCGTCCGGCCGGTTTCCGTTTCCGCTCCGGCGAATTCGCCATGATCGGCCTGATGGTCGGTGAAAAGCCGATCTATCGCGCCTACTCCATCGCCAGCCCCGCCTGGGATGAGGAACTGGAATTCTTCTCGATCAAGGTTCCGGATGGCCCACTGACCTCGCATCTTCAGGCGATCAAGCCCGGCGATACCGTGCTGATGCGCAAGAAGCCGACAGGCACGCTGGTTCTGGATGCGCTGACGCCCGGCAGGCGGCTTTACATGTTCTCCACCGGCACCGGCATCGCGCCTTTCGCGAGCCTGATCCGTGATCCGGAAACCTATGAGAAGTTCGAGGAAGTCATCCTTACCCATACCTGCCGCGACGTGGCCGAACTGAAATACGGCTTCGATCTGGTCGAGGAAATCCGCAACCACGAATTCCTGAACGAGATCGTCGGCGACAAGCTGAAGCATTATGCAACGGTCACCCGCGAGGATTATCCCTTCAAGGGCCGTATCACCACGCTGATCGAGAACGGCAAGCTGTTTGCGGATCTCGGCGTTCCGGCACTCGATCCCGAAATCGATCGCGGCATGATCTGCGGTTCTTCCGCGATGCTCAAGGACACCAAGGAACTGCTTGAAAAGGCGGGGCTCAATGAAGGCGCCAACAACAAGCCAGCCGAGTTCGTGATCGAGCGTGCTTTTGTCGGCTGAGGAAATATCCGTAGAGACGTTTTAAAAGGGGGCCGAAAGGCCTCCTTTTTATTTGGCGGCGATCTCGTCATTCTGCCTTGGCGCGATCTCATTCCTGTAGACAAGGAACAGGGCGATGGCGATGGCCGCAATGCCGCCGCCAACCAGATGTGACAGGGCATAACCGCCTTTCGTCACCAGCCAGCCCGCAACGACATTGCTGAACGAAGCGCCAATACCCTGCACCATCATCACGCTGGCGAGACCGACGTTGAAACGCCCGGTGCCTTTCAGGATTCGCTCCACAGCCACCGGCGTCACAATCCCCAAAAGGCCCGCGCCGATACCGTCGAGAAACTGCACGGGGAAAATAACCCAGAAATCCGTGAAAGCGGATGCAAGAAACCCACGGATCGGCAATGCTGCGAGCGCAATGAGAAAGACCGTGGCAAGGCCGAAACGGCGTATGAGAAAAGGCGCCATGGCAGCGACAAAGATCATGGCAAACTGCGCGACGCCGGTGATGATGGCGGTGGTGCGGAACGGCGTCTGCAATTCGATTGCAAAATCCTGGGCCAGAAGCCGCCCCATCGGCGCATTGCCGAAATGGAAGATGAGCAGGATGACGGCGAGCAGGATCAATCCGCGTTCGTGAAACAGTACATTGATGCCGGAGGGGCCAGGTTCACCCTTATCTTCACCCAGACCGCGCGCAACCTTGTGATCGATCCTGTCAGGGTCGATTGCGGCCGCGGCAACAAGTGCTCCCGCCGCTGTCAACAACATGAGACCGATGACGCCATGCAGGCCGAAGAAGGAAACGGCAACATAGGTGGCGAAAAGCGAGGCAAAGTTGCCGCCGTGGTTCCAGAACTCGTTTCGCGAAATCTGCCGGGAAAACAGGCGTTCGCCCACAAGGCCTAGTGTCAGCCCGGCGAGGGCGGGACCGACCACCGCGCCGACCACTGCGGTCATGATCTGGCCGGTCCAGACAATCCAGACATCGGGAAAGATGAGCGTAATGAGCGCCCCGATGGTCACCAGAACGACAGGCACCGCGATCAGCGTCCGTTTCCACACCGTGCCATCGACGAGGGCACCGCACAGGGGTGTCGCCAGAAGGCCGACCAGCCCGCCGACTGTTGCAATCAAACCAAGCGAAAGCGATGACCAACCCTTGGTGGCCAGAAAGGCATCCAGAAACGGCCCAAGTCCGTCACGCGCATCGGCAAGAAAGAAGTTCAGCGCCGCCAGCGCAAAGAGCGTGCGGTCGGACAAACCGCTGCGCGGCAGCCCCCCGGAAGGGATGTTAGCCTTTGATGCCGAAATGCCGATAGTCGTCATGGAACAAGCTCCGAAATATGCCCGATATTGGCACAGGGTCACCGTGGCTCGCCAAGAACATGCCTGCCGGCATTTGGTTGCATCGACGCGGACGAAACTTTCGCTACCGTTTTTCAGGAGCGTGAAAAACGGCACGAGGAACATTTTCAGCGATCCGCGAGTTACCTTTCATCAAATCGTATCGGATGATCGCCATGAAAACGAAGGCAGCCCTGATCTTATCTTTCGCAGGCCTCATTGCCGCAACCCCGACGCGCGCCGATGAAAGCGGGTTCCTGTCGTCGCTGGAAGGCACATGGACAGGCAAGGGAACGGTGATCACCCGCATCGGCATGCCGCCGATCAATGTCAATTGCACCTTGAGTTCCGACGCAAAGGCGACGGCGCTGCGCATGTCGGGCACATGCCGTGGTCTTGTCGTGGTAAAGCGTGCCATCGCCGCTGACCTTGCCGCCAGCGGCGCGCGTTACAGCGGCACCTATACCGGCCCCTCCGGCCGTCCTTCGGCATTGGCCGGCAACCGTCAGGGAAATGCGATCAATCTCACGGTCCGCTGGAACCGTGAAATCAACGGGGACCGCGTCGCGGCCATGACCATCGAAAAAGTCGGTGACAATGGCCTGCGGCTGCGCACGACCGACAAGGACGGCAAGACCGGTAAGACGGTTGTGACGAGCGACATCCGGCTGGTGCGCTGATTGCCTTCGGCTCGTTACTGGTGAAAGTCGGACACTGAGTTCAGATTTTCAGCTGAACTCAAGAACCAGCGGGCAATGATCCGAGACTTCCGGCTGCGTCACGACATGGAAGTGATCGACCTTCACGGCCGGATTGACCAGCATGTAGTCCGCATAACGATTTTGTTTCGTGTAGTGCGATGTCCGCGTGTCGGTAAAGCCGCGTGTCGTGACGAGTTCGACGAGGTCCAGCGTCTTCAGCACGGCGAATGTCTCACTATCGGGCAGAACATTAAAATCGCCACAGACGATGACCCGGTCGCCATCCTCGGCGATGTTTCTGACGAGCTGGACGAGGCGTTCTGCCTGCGCCAGACGGGCAGGTGTATCCTGTTTGCCATCGAGTTCCCGCAGGCCATGCATATGGGCGATGACGACGGGTTTACGGGTCGTGAAATCAAAGACACGAATGGCATGGCCGGTGCGCGAGCGAGGATGATCGCCATATCCGTCCGCGGAAAAGGCGCCATGCACGAAACCCTGCGCCTGCGCGACAATGGCAATGGATTTGCGCACGAAGGTCGCCAGCCCCCACTGGGAAGGATACCGCATCTCACCATCCCACAGATCACCCTGCGCTGCCGGGCAGAACACAGCCAGATGATCGGGCAGGGCCTTTGCGACATCCTGCAGGAAATCCGCCCTCTGCGGCAGGTCAATGCCGTGATCGCGATAGATCAGCCACTCCTGCATGGCCGCCGGAGTATGAATGACTTCCTGGAGACACAGAATATCGGGATCGGACGCGGCAATATAGGAAACGAGCTCGTCATGGAGCTTTCCGCCCCAACCGTTCAGGCAGATCAGACGCATTCACACTCCATCGCCGCTGGTTTGCATGGTCCGGTTTAACATGGATCGACGGGCGATCAATCGTGTCAGCGCGGTTCCGGGAACGTTTCCGTCGCAGCAACGAAAAAAGGCCCGGATCTGTCCGGGCCTTTTTATTATTCGAAACGAGTGCCTTATTCGGCGGCTTCGGCATAAGCCTCCATCGGCGGGCAGGTGCAGATGAGGTTGCGGTCGCCATAGACATTGTCGATGCGGTTGACCGGCGACCAGTATTTGTCGATGCGGAAGGCGCCAGGCGGGAAGCAGCCCTTTTCGCGGCTATAGGGACGATCCCATTCGCCGACGAGGTCTTCCACCGTATGCGGCGCGTTCTTCAGCGGGTTGTTGGTCTTGTCCGCACGACCTTCCTCGATGTCGCGGGCTTCCTCACGGATCGCCAGCATGGCATCGCAGAAACGGTCGATTTCCGCCTTGGTTTCGGATTCCGTCGGCTCGATCATCAGCGTGCCGGCAACCGGCCAGCTCATGGTCGGCGCATGGAAACCGCAGTCGATGAGGCGTTTTGCGACATCGTCCACCGTCACGCCGCAGCTGTCAGCCAGCGGGCGGGTATCGATGATGCATTCATGCGCCACACGTCCCGTTTCGGACTTGTAGAGCACGTCATAAGCGCCCTTCAGCCGTTCGGCGATGTAATTGGCATTGAGGATCGCCACCTTGGTCGCCTGCGTCAGCCCTTCGCCGCCCATCATCAGGCAATAGCTCCAGGAAATCGGCAGGATCGACGGCGAACCAAACGGGGCAGCAGACACCGCACCCTCACGGCCGTCCGTCGCCGGATGGCCGGGAAGGTAAGGAGCAAGATGCGCCTTGACACCGATCGGACCCATACCGGGGCCACCGCCGCCATGCGGAATGCAGAAGGTCTTGTGCAGGTTGAGATGCGAAACGTCGGAACCGATATCGCCGGGACGGGCAAGGCCGACCATGGCGTTCATGTTGGCGCCGTCGAGATAGACCTGTCCACCATGCTTGTGGGTGATCTCGCAGATCTCGCGAACCGTCTCCTCGAACACGCCGTGGGTGGACGGGTAAGTGATCATGCAGCACGAGAGGTTTTCCGTATACTGCTCTGCTTTTGCTCGGAAATCATCGATATCGATGTCGCCGTTATCCCGCACTTTCACCGGCACCACCTTCATGCCGACCATCTGCGCCGAGGCAGGGTTGGTGCCATGCGCGGAAGTCGGAATGAGGCAGACGTCACGATGTGTGTCGCCATTGGCGAGGTGATAGTTGCGGATGGTCAGAAGCCCGGCATATTCGCCCTGCGCGCCGGAATTCGGCTGCATGGAGAAGGCGTCGTAACCGGTGACCGAGCACAGCTTTTCGGAAAGATCGTCGATCATCTCCTTGTAACCGAGCGCCTGATCGGCCGGCACGAAGGGATGGATGTCGGAAAATTCCGGCCAGGTGATCGGCAGCATTTCCGCTGTCGCATTCAGTTTCATGGTGCAGGAACCGAGCGGGATCATCGAGCGGTCGAGCGCCAGATCACGGTCCGAAAGGCGGCGGATGTAACGGGTCATCTCGCTTTCGGCACGGTTCATGTGGAAGATCGGATGCGTCATATACTGGCTGGTGCGCAGCAATTCCTTCGGCAGGCGATATTCCGGCTCAAAATCCGAGATCGAGAAATTGCCGCCGAAAGCACGCCAGACGGCCTCAAGCGTTGCCGGGCGCGTACGCTCGTCAAGGCTCATGCCGATCTTGGTCGCGCCGACCTTGCGCAGGTTCACGCCTTCCGCCACGGCCGAACGCAGGATGACGCCCTGCATATGGCCGACTTCAACGGTGATGGTGTCAAAGAAGGTTTCCGGCTCGATGGTGTAGCCGAGCTTTTCCAGCCCCTTGGCCATCAGCACCGCCTTCTGGTGGGTCTGCTGGGCAATGGCCTTGATACCCTGCGGGCCATGGAAGACGCCATACATGGAGGCCATGACGGCGAGCAGCACCTGCGCGGTGCAGATGTTCGACGTCGCCTTTTCGCGGCGGATATGCTGCTCGCGGGTCTGCAGCGACAGGCGATAGGCGCGGTTGCCGCGGGCATCGACCGAGACGCCGACCAGACGGCCGGGCATGGAGCGCTTATGGGCGTCCTTGACGGCCATGTAGGCCGCATGCGGACCGCCGTAACCAACCGGAACGCCGAAACGCTGCGAGGTGCCGATGGCGATATCCGCACCCATTTCGCCGGGCGACTTCAGAAGCGTCAGCGCCAGAAGATCGGCGGCGACGGCAGCAATCGCACCCGTCTGGTGCAGGCGGGAAATCAGGCCTGAGAAATCGCTGACATGGCCGTGCGTGCCCGGATACTGGAAGATCGCGCCGAACACGTCGACCGGATCGAGATCGGTAAACGGGTTACCGACAATCACCTTCCAGCCGAGCGGGGCCGCACGCGTCTCGATCAGCGCAATGGTCTGCGGATGGCAATTGGCGTCAACGAAGAAGGCGGTCGCCTTGGACTTGGCAACACGCTGGCACATCGCCATGGCTTCGGCAGCCGCCGTCGCTTCATCGAGCAGCGATGCGTTGGCGACATCGAGACCAGTCAGGTCGCACACCATCGTCTGATAGTTCAACAGCGCCTCAAGGCGGCCCTGGCTGATTTCCGGCTGATAGGGCGTATAGGCGGTGTACCAGGCCGGGTTTTCCAGAATATTGCGCTGGATGACCGGCGGCGTGATGGTGCCGTAATAACCCTGGCCGATAAGCGAGGTCAGAACCTGGTTCTTGTTGGCCGTTTCACGCAGGCGGTCGAGCGCCTCGCGTTCGGTCAACGCGGCACCCCAGGTCAGCGGCACCTTCTGGCGGATGGAGGAGGGAACGGTGGCGTCGATCAGGGCGTCGAGGCTCTTATAGCCAACGACCTTCAGCATCTCGGCCATTTCCGACGGCGACGGCCCGATGTGACGCCGGTTGGCGAAATCATAGGGCTGATAGTCGGTGAAATGGAATTCGGTGGGCGTCGTCATTACGCGATCAGCTCCTTGTAGGCTGCTTCGTCGAGCAGCGTATCGGCATCTGCGGCGTTGGAAAGCTTGAGTTTGAAGAACCAGCCGGCGCCCTGCGGGTCGGAATTGACCAGCGAAGGATCATCGACGATGGCCTGGTTAATTTCCACCACTTCGCCATCCAGCGGACAATAGACGTCGGAAGCCGCCTTGACGGATTCAACAGTCGCCGCGTCGCCATCCTTGGAGAAGGTGGCGCCCACTTCCGGCAATTCGACGAAGACGAGATCGCCAAGCTGTTCAGCGGCGTGGCTGGTGATGCCAACGGTGGCGATATCGCCTTCGAACTTCAGCCATTCGTGTTCTGCGGTAAATTTCAGCATCGTATTCTCTCCGGAGATGGGATGAAGATTATCGTTTATAGGTGGGCTTGATGAAGGGCAGGGCAGCGACGGTGACGGGCAGATATTTGCCGCGCACTTCCGCAAAGACAGCCGTGCCGGGAGCGGCGTGGGAAACAGGCACGTAACCCATGGCGACGGGACCTTCGACCGAGGGACCGAAACCGCCCGAGGTCACTTCACCGATTTCCGTCTTGCCTTCGGCATCCGCAAACAGCTTCGAATGGCCGCGCACCGGCGCCTTGCCTTCCGGCTTCAGGCCGACGCGGCGGCGCGATGTGCCATCTTTCAGTTCGCCGAGAATACGCTCCGCGCCGGGAAAACCGCCCTCGCGGTCGCCGCCAGCGCGGCGCGCTTTCTGGATCGCCCATTCGAGCGAGGCTTCGATGGGGGAGGTCGTGGTGTCGATATCGTTGCCGTAGAGACAAAGGCCGGCTTCCAGACGCAGGCTGTCACGCGCACCAAGTCCGATCGGATCGCAATCGGGATGTTCGAGCAGGGCTTTGGCAATCTCCTCGGCCTTGTCGGCGGGTACGGAGATTTCAAAGCCGTCTTCACCGGAATAACCGGAGCGGGAGACGATGCAGGGCACGTCATGCAGCGGCACTTCCTGCACATCCATGAATTTCATTTCCGAAACGCCGGCCCAGAGTTCAGCCAGAACGGCCTCAGCGCGCGGTCCCTGAAGCGCGATGAGCGCCCGGTCATCGAGAAGCGTTATCTCGCAGGCGTCGGAAAGATGCGCCTTCATATGGGCGACATCGGCATCCTTGCAGGCCGCATTGACGACGACGAAAAGATGGTCGCCGCGATTGGTGATCATCAGGTCATCGAGAATGCCGCCGTTTTCGTCGGTGAAGAAACCGTAACGCTGGCGGCCTTCCTTCAGGCCGAAAATATCCACCGGCACCAGCTTTTCCAGCGCGAGTGCGGCATCTTCATTTTTGCCGGACTTCGCCTTCAGGATCACCTGACCCATATGGGACACGTCAAACAGACCGGCGGAGGTGCGGGTCTGAAGATGTTCCTTCAGAACGCCGGCCGGATATTGCACCGGCATGTCATAACCGGCGAAAGGCACCATGCGGGCGCCAAGCGATAGATGCAGGGAATTGAGCGGCGTGATTTGAAGCTCGGCGGTATCGTCCAAGGACGCCTCCAGGGTTGCGCGAAAGATCGCGCGGGCTCAGGTCATGACGCTAAAAACGCGCCGGGTTCAAGAGCCCCCTCTGTCCTTGTCGCCTGAGATTGTTATCCCTTCGGCGAGCCGTCCTAATGAAAGGTGGCTTCTCTCCAGAGTTCCGTCGTCACCGCTGGTCCTTTTGCCTGAGAGTTTCCGGGGCGGTTGCTCCTTCGGCACCGCAGTGAAGCGGCTTCTCCCAACGATGATGCGACGCTCATTATCTTCGAAGACCCGTTATTGGCAAGGACCAAATGACGCATCTGAACAGATTCTTGCTCCATCTGCGCCATCGTCGGCGTAAGATGCAGTCAATAGCCTGAGTGCCGGACAATATCAGTCGGATTTTTTCTCCGGCAAACCCTTGCGTTTTGTCGATGCCAATTCATCAAGTTCCTTTTCTGTCATGGACTTCTCCATGCTTTTTGAAGCACCTTGTAAACTGGATTTCTTGATGTCGCCGCGTTTAGCGGCCAGCGCCGCGCCCGCCGCTTTCTGCTGGGCTTTCGATTTGGCCGGCATGTCGGATACTCCTTCCGCAACAGTTTATCGGAGGGAAAATGCCGCGCTCCGACGATTGTTCCGGTTCAGAGCCTGGGGCTGCGGCAAATTTCCCCTTTGAAATCGGTGAGAAAGAAAGGTATCGCCAGAATATGGACGCAAATCGAAAGCGACGGCTGACAGGGATGGAGAAAATGCTTCGCATTTTCTGCGCGACCTTGATGTTGTCGCTCGGCTTTGCCCACAAGCCCGTACTTGCCGCTGCCTCGCAAGTCGTGCTTGATGAGAGTTACCGGCTGCCGGATGGCACCTTTGCAGAGATTTGCCTCGGCCACGGCGGCGGGGTGAATGCCTCGCACGCCAAAGACGGTCCGACCCATTCCAGCGATGCGATCCTGTTTTGCGAGGCCTGCCTGCTGGCCTCGTCCATTCTCCTGCCCGTGCCCGATGCGGACGGCTGGCTGAGGACCGAATTCGCCTGGCTCGACAATCGTTTATCCGCGGAGTGGAGTTTCCGCTCGGTCCTGACGATCCTTAAACAGGCTGCGCGCGGCCCGCCATTGCTGTCCGCCTGATCTCTTCGTTTCACAGGATCATCGCCGCCGGCTGGCGGCACGCAATGGCTGCACTGCCCGTGGGGCGCAGTCGCAAGGACAAGACACAATGAAAACCACCAGGATCATCACCTGCACCCTGTTTGCCGCTTCGGTCTCCAGCGTCCAGGCATTTGCCCATACCAGCTTCGTTGACGCTTCGGCCGAACAGGAAAGCACCGTCGTCGCCGCTCTTCAGGTGCCGCATGGCTGCGAAGGCGGTCTTGCCACGACCGAAGTTCAGGTCAAGCTGCCGGAAGGTTTCATTTCCGCCAAGCCGCAGCCCAAGGCCGGCTGGGAACTGGAAATCATCAAGGGCGACTATCAGAAGGCCTACAAGAACCACGGCCAGGAGATCAAAAGCGGCCCGGTCGAGATTCGCTGGAAAGGCGGCAACCTGCCGGACGAGTTCTACGACACCTTTGCGATACAGGGAAAAATCTCCGGTATAGAGGCAGGGCAGGACCTGCCCTTCAAGGTCACGCAGCTTTGCGGCGACAAGGGCAAGGTTTCCTGGGACGAGGTGGCAGCGGCGGGCGTCGATCCGCATTCGCTGAAAAACCCGGCCCCGGCCATCCGCGTTACTGCCAAGACCCATGCCGGCGGGCATGACCATTCCGCCATGGCCATGGATATGGATGTAGTGAAGGCTGGCAGCCTTGAGGTTTCCGGCGCCACGACCAAGGCCATGCTGCCGGGCCAGCCCGTCGGCGGCGGTTATGTGACGATCAAGAATGCCGGTGATAGCGATGACAAGCTGATCGGCGTCGAATCCGCCGCCGCTGGTCGCGCTGAAATTCATGAAATGGCCATGGTCAACGACGTCATGAAAATGCGCAAGCTGGATGACGGCATCGTCATTCCCGCCGGCCAGACGGTGGAATTGAAGTCGGGCGGCCTGCACATGATGTTCTTCAACGTGAAGAAGCCCTTTGCCGAAGGTGACAAGGTGCCGGTGACGCTGATCTTCGAAAAAGCCGGCAAGGTCGAAATCGTGCTGTCCGCAGGCTCGGCCAAGGGTGACGAACACCAGCATAATTGATGGCTGAAAAAAAACGGCTACCGGAACGCGTGACATGTCCGGTAGCCGCAAGCTTTTTCGGTTATTTCCTTGCTTTCAGCGCCGTGACGGAAAAGGCGTGATGGCCATCGCCTCCGTGATTTTTCCGGCATTCGATGGGTGATATCTAGAAAATCAGCCTGACATCAGCCTGAATGGGAAGGCCGAATTTAAATCGGCCAAACCTAAACTGTAAAATTAGAATATTAACACATCTATTTGATATAAATTTATTTTTTATGATCTGAAGGAGAGTTGTTTTCCTCATAGGCCTCCACGGCCTGATCGAGCGTTGTCTGCGGTTCGTGACGCTGGCTGGCATTGGTCAGGAAATAAAGGGTAAGTGCGGGCGGCTTGATGGCCGTCATCAGGGCTCTGAGTTGAAAGTCGTCTCCGTTTTCCGCCTTGCGCGCCAGTTCATGAATGGCCTCTTCGACCTCGCTCCTGCGCGGCACGCGCGGCGACGGCTTCACCGCCTCCAGTGCATAGGCGGCCGTATTTGCTGAAACGGAAAGAACCTGTGTCATCCAACCTCCGGCCATCTTCGCCGACCCGTAAAAACAGGAGACTAACACCGCCGTCTTGTTGGAAGGCTAAATCGCGGACCTGCAATTTAATCGTATTTTAATGGACGAAAGCGCGGGGTAGTGGACTTTCGCGCGGGATTGCCATGGTCTAGAAATGCCTCGGACAGATCGTCCGGCAATTTCCTCCGGAGACATAATCCCCATGATCAATATCGCCCTTGTCGCCACAGGCGGCGCAATCGGTTCCGTGTTTCGTTATCTGGTCGGTGTCTGGAGCATGCGATTGGCTGGTCCGAATTTTCCCTGGGGAACATTGGCCGTCAACGTGGTTGGGTCCTTCCTGATCGGTTTACTGGTCGAGCTTGTGGCGCGCCGGCTGAACGCCTCGATGGAAATGCGCCTGTTTCTCGTTACCGGCGTGCTCGGCGGATTCACCACCTTTTCGTCCTTCTCGCTCGATGCGGTTGCACTGTTTGAGCGCGGCGCGCTCGGTCTTTCAGCCGTTTACGTCATTGCAAGTCTTGTGGTTTCCATCGCTGCGGTTTTTGCCGGGCTGGCCTTGGGCCGCAGTTTGTTCTAAAGGCTTGGTTCAAACGGCGCGCCAGAGATATGGGCGTGCGATCAAGACAGAGAGACTGGAAATTTCATGGCAGGTATCGAGCATATCAAGGTCGAGGCCGACGAGGCCGGTATGCGGCTCGATCGCTGGTTCAAGATTCACTATCCGGGCCTAGGTTTCGGGCAATTGCAGAAGCTGCTGCGCTCCGGACAGGTGCGCGTGGATGGCGGCCGTGTAAAAACCGATGCGAGGGTGCAGCCGGGGCAGATGGTTCGCGTACCGCCGGTCGATTCCGACCTCAAGGTCAAGAGCGGCCCGATCGGATCAAGGGACCTCAAGCATTCGGAAGATACCGAGCTTCTGGCCCGTATGCTGCTGCATGAGGACGACAAGGTTTTTGTTTTCAACAAGCCGGCCGGCATTGCCGTGCAGGGCGGTTCCGGCGTCAACCGTCATATTGACGGGCTCCTCGAAGCATGGACCAACCAGAAGGGCGAAAAGCCGCGTCTGGTCCACCGCCTCGACCGCGATACGTCTGGCGTGCTGGTCGTCGCCCGCACCCGTGGCGCTGCCCAGAAACTGACCGCCGCCTTCCGCGAGCGCGATACCAAGAAGACCTATTGGGCGCTGGTCAAGGGCGTGCCGCGCAAGCATCAGGACAAGATTTCCACCTGGCTCGTCAAGGAACAGACGGCCGATGGTGACCGCATGCGCATCGCCAAGCATGGCGAGGAGGGGGCCGACCACGCCATTTCCTATTACCGTGTCATCGATACCGCCGCGCAGAACCTTGCCTGGCTGGAAATGGAACCCTATACCGGCCGCACCCACCAGCTTCGCGTCCATGCACTGCATATGGGACACCCGATCATCGGCGATCCCAAATATTACATCGATGATCCAAACTGGGATTTTCCGGGCGGCATCCAGAAACGCCTGCATCTCCACGCGCGCCATATCGACATTCCGCATCCGAATGGCGGCCGGCTTCGGGTCAGCGCACCCCTGCCGCCGCATATGGTCCAGACCTGGAACCTGCTCGGCCTCGACGTGGCCGATGGCGACAGGGAAGGCTGACAGCCCATGAAACTCGTTCTTTTCGATTGCGACGGCACGCTGGTGGATAGCGCCGGCCTCATCCATGCCGTCATGTCCGATACATTCGCCGATTTCGGAAAACCGCGTCCGGATATCTCGCAGACCAAGGCCATTATCGGCCTGACGCTGGATATCGCCATCGCCCGCATGCTCGACAAGCCGCATGTGGATGACGAGGCGCTGGCGATGACGCAGCGCTACAAGGAAATCTATCATCCGGTCCGCGCCCGCCCGGGAATGATCGAGCCGCTTTTCGATGGCGTTGCGGCGCTGATCGACGAGCTGGCGAAACGCGACGATGTCCTGATCGGCGCCGTCACCGGCAAAGGTCGTCGCGGGCTGACCCATATTCTCGAAACGCATGGCTTTGCCGATCATTTCATCGTGTCGCGCACGGCGGATGATTGCCCCTCCAAGCCGCATCCGGCCATGGTGATGGAATGCTGCCATGAAACCGGCATGGTTGCGGCCGACACTGTCGTTATCGGCGATGCGATCTATGACATGCAGATGGCCAAGGCTGCGGGTGCGAAAGCAATCGGCGTCGCCTGGGGTTATGCCTCGGTCGACGATCTCTGGAAGGCGGGCGCCGATACGGTCGTCAGCCACCCGCGCGAAATCCCGGCCTATGTTCCGGCCGATATTCTTGAATAACCATTTTATCCGACTGACGAGGACGTGCCATGCGTGATCTCCTGAATGACCTTTCGGAGGGCCTGAGCCATCCCGATCCCATCCTGCGCGCGCAGATCCAGATGCAGAAACCTCTGCCGAAGCGGTTCTACAAGGATGTCACCGTCGGTGAGACGGAAGAGGGCGGCTTTACCATCCTTCTCGATGGCAAGCCGCTGCGCACCCCCGCCAAGAAGCCGCTGACCGTCCCGACACGCGCGCTGGCGAAACTGCTTCGCGATGAATGGGACGCCCAGAAAGAAGTGGTCAATCCGGTGGTCATGCCCGTCTCTCGGCATGTGAACACGGCCATTGATGGCGTTGCCAACGATACCCAGGCGGTTTTTGAAGACATACTTCGTTTTTCCTCTTCCGATCTCCTCTGCTATCGCGCCGGCGATCCGCAAGCGCTGGTCGCGCGGCAGACGGACCATTGGGATCCTGTTCTGGACTGGGCGGCCAATGTGCTCGGAGCGCGCTTCATTCTCGTTGAAGGCGTGATGCATCAGGACCAGCCGCGCGAAGCCATCGCGGCTTTTGCGGTAACGCTGAAGAAATACGATACGCCGATTACGCTTGCCGCTCTTCACACCATGACGTCGCTGACCGGCTCCGCCATTTTGGCGCTGGCGCTGGCGGAAGAGGAGCTGACGCTGGAGGAAACCTGGGCACTTGCCCATCTGGACGAGGACTGGACGGCCGAGCAATGGGGCGAGGACGAGGAGGCGCTGGAGCGCCGCGCCGTCAGGCTTGTCGATATGCGCGCCGCACTCAATGTTCTGGAGTCCCTGAAGAGCGCGCCTTAACGCTTTTCTAACCCTGATGGTCGAATATGCGGTTACCTCACGTTAGGGGAGCCGCTGATCATGATCACCACGCTGAAACGCCTTGGCATTCTTGTGCTGGCGTGTTTCACGCTCATGTCTTTCAGGCTGGAACCGGAAGCGGCCAATACCGACCGGCTGCTTTACGATGTGCGCGGCGCATTTGTCGCTGCCCGCCCGGATGTAGCTCCGGCGCTGATGCAGTCCATTCATGCGCAGGTGCAGAATGCGATAAAGACGACGGCGCGTGGAGAAACCCGGCCGCGCGTGGTACTGACCATTCGCCTCGCATCCGTTACACGCGGTCCCTTTCTTTTCGGGGAAAGGGCGTCAGCCAAGGTCATCGTCCGCGCCGCCGCCGTCGCGACGGGAGAGGTGATCGCAGAGGCCAAATTCACCGCCACTGTCGTTAGCTTCGACAATCAGTCGATAGAGCAGGAACTTGCCTATGGCGTCGCCGAACGCGTGATCCGCGAGTTCAGGCTCAGCCGACCCGGCCCGACGACGCTTGCAACGGCTCTGTTTCCATAGGCCGGACACAAAAGGCGAGGGCGTGACTTCTATTCGTCCGCACTTCAGCTTCACAAATATCTCAAGCTTCAATTAGGCGCATCTTCCGTGCCCTTAAGTTCGCATACGTCGCGTATATGGAATTGACATGCGGCGCGTATGTAACTATCTGACATACGTAACGTATGTAAATGGGCGTCCGAAGCCTTCTTTTAAGAAGAACAACGCTTCTCGGTGTCCATGACCACTCAGCCATAAGAGAGATGCACAATGACCGCACGCGAAGCAATTTTCCCCGCCAACAGGCATGCGCTTTACGAGGAGCATGGCTATTCCGCAGCGATCCGATCCGGTGACCTTCTTTTCGTTTCCGGCCAGGTCGGCAGCCGTGCCGATGGAACGCCTGAACCTGATTTTGACCGTCAGGTCCGGCTGGCCTTTGAAAACCTCAAGGCCACGCTTGCAGCGGCGGGCTGCACCTTCGACAATATTGTGGATGTAACGACGTTCCACACGGATCCGGAAAACCAGTTCGGAACGATCATGGCCGTCAAGCAGGAGATTTTCAGCCAAAAGCCTTACCCGAACTGGACGGCCGTCGGCGTCAACTGGCTTGCCGGTTTCGATTTCGAGATCAAGGTCATTGCCCGCATCCCGTAATGTCAGGTTAAATCTGCAGCGGCGGCGCTAACAGGGCGCCGCCGGCCTGCTTCTCCATCCTTATCCCAGCCGCTCCGCATGCCACTTCAAATGGTCATCCATGAAGGTGGAAATGAAATAATAGGAGTGGTCGTAGCGCTCATGTATGCGCAGCGTCAGGCCGATATCCGTGCCCTTGACCGCTTCTTCGAACAGCCAGGGGCGCAGGCCCTTTTCAAGAAAACTATCGGCCTTGCCCTGATCGATCAGGAACTCGGGGAAACGCGCACCGTCCTCGACCAGCGCACAGGCGTCGTATTGACGCCATGCGGCCTTATCCGCACCGAGGTATTTTTCCAGCGCCGGCTCGGACCAGTCGGCCGAAGAGGGGGCCACGATCGGCGCAAAGGCGGAGCAGCTCTTGAAACGCTCGGGGTTCTTGAGCGCAATGGTCATCGCGCCATGGCCGCCCATCGAATGGCCGAAAATGCCCTGGCGGCTCATATCCGCACGGAAATGCTGGCCGATGAGGGCAGGCAGTTCTTCCGTCACATAGCTGTACATCCGGTAGTGCTCGGACCAGGGCTCCTCTGTGGCATCGAGATAAAATCCGGCGCCTTTGCCCATCTGCCAGTTGGTCAATTCGTCCGGCACGTCATTGCCGCGCGGGCTGGTGTCTGGGCAGACGACGATCAGTCCCAGTTTGGACGCCATGCGGCGATATTCGCCTTTTTCCATGACATTGGCATGGGTGCAGGTAAGGCCGGAAAGATACCACAGGACAGGGCAGGGCTCATGGATCGCCTTCGGCGGCACATAAACCGCAAAGCTCATCTCAGATTTCAGGGTTTCCGATGTGTGCGAAAATACGCCCTGCATGCCGCCAAAGGCCGTATTCTGCGAAATAATGTTCATGAAGCCATTCCTTGTGAAATTTCCCGGTTCAGCCCGCAAGCGAGACAGCTGCATTGACCGCCGCCGCCACCAGAACCGTATTGAAGAAGAAAGAAACGATGGAGTGCAGCAGCGTGACCTTGCGCATGGCGGTCGTGGTTATCCCCACATCCGACGTCTGCGCCGTCATGCCGATCACCACGGCAAAATAGAGAAAGTCGTAACCGCAGGGTTCCTTCGTGCCAGGAAAATCCATGCCGCCGCGATGCTGGCGTTTGCCGTCCACCATGGCGGGCCGCCAGTAAAGATGGGCGTAATGCAGGGCGGTCATGGTGTGGATGGTCAGCCAGCCGAAGATCACCGAGGCGAAGGCGATGAGCAGCGCCCAGACTGTTTCGCCCGTATGGTTGAGGGCCTGAAACAGCGATACCACCGCGACGGCAACGGCAAGCAGCGTGACGGCGATGATGGCGACCGCAGGCAGATCGTCGCTATCGGCATGGGCCTTCAGATGCTGCGCCGTCAGGCCCGACAGGCGAAAGGTAATCAGGGTGAGATAGGTCAGGAAGAACAGAACGGCCGCGATCTCGATCGCCAGCGGTGGCGCAAAAACCAGCGCCAGGCCAAGGCTCACGGCACCGACCAAAAAAGCAATGACGAAAGGTTGATGGCGGCGATAGCTGTTGCTTTTCATATTGGCCGGGGTCATGGGCGGCACCTTTCTGTTGGCGCCGTCATTTTTTGACACGGCGGCAGAAGCGGTCAAGCGTCTCCAGAAAAGCGGAGCGGTCACGCGGTGAAAAAGCCGCATTATATCCCTTGCTTTCACCGGTTTCGCGCAGATGCGCGCCAAGATCGCGCATCGCCGTCGCCATCCCGATATTCGACTGGTCAAAAACGCGGCCCGTCGGCCCGGTCACCAACGCACCCTTGGCGACGCAGCGCCCAGCCAGCGGCACATCGGCGGTGATGACGATATCGTTCTCACCGGCATGATCGGCGATCCAGTCGTCCGCCGCGTCGAAACCGGCGGATACGATGACGTTTTTCACCATGGGATCGCGTGACGGGCGCAGACCGGAATTGGCAACAAAGGTCACTTCCAGCCCATGCCGTTCCGCCACCTTGAGAATCTCCGGCTTCACGGGGCAGGCATCGGCATCGACATAGATTTGCGGGTTTTGCGGCATGGACACTCTTTTCGGATAATTCCTGCCACGCTTCTAAGCGCAAACGCCGCGATTACCAAGCCCGCCATTGCTGAAATGCGGGTTCGATGCCGGGCAGGGACCGCACTTGCGACGGCCCCAAAAATCGCTTATGTTCACTTTATGTTCTTGTCCCGAAAGGTTTCCCATGCTGGAAGAGTTCATCGTGCAGGCCAAGTCCGCCACTTATGTCGGCGGCGGCAACAAATCCGCTACGCCCACGCGCAAGGGATCGCACGATCTCGGTTATCAGAGCGGCGACTGGCACTATATCGACAGCTATTTCGGGGGAACCGATTTCATCGGCCAGGAGGTCGTCTGGCATGAGGGAACGGCGGTGTGGGCAATGAGTTATTACGGCCGCATCCTCCGGCCCGACATGATCGACGGCGCCACGGCTGGCATGGTCATTCAGCGGTCGCTTTCCACGCTCTATCGGGAGGGCCGGTTCCTTGGCGGTTTCACCAACCCGGTGGAAAATCTGGTCTATGTCGATACGAATGAAGGCGAATTCCGGTCCTTCACCGGCATCGAGCGCATTTACCGGGGCCATGTCGAAACGTACCGGCTTGACTATCATGGCGGGATCATAAAGCCATAACGCACAGAAAATGCCATGGACGGGATTTGTAATGGCAAATGGCGACACTCAATTTTTCAAGGCGACACTCTATTTCGACAGCGAACCCACGATCTCTGATTCAATGCTGACAGAAGCGTGGGGCGAGGAGGGATATGAATGTGAGCGGCTGAGCGAAAAGGGCGTGTTTGACGGCCTGCGCGGTTCGACCAGGGTCTTTGTCGGCACTCCCGAGCCGGTCGCAGTGGCGCCGGTTGCGCCGGCCCAATATCCGGCAGTCGCAGAGGCCGGGGTTGACTGGTCAAAGACCTTTTGCGTTGACGCCAAGGCGGCATATGACGATTTCAGCCGCGCGACACATCAGTGCGAGTTCAGATTCCTCATCATGGCGGATGAGGACGATCCTGAAATCGCCCATAACGAGATCGCCTCAGCCCTGCTCGGCATTCATCAGGTCGCTCCCATGCAGGCCGTCGTATTGCATTATCTCGACATGATCGTCGGCCGCGCCAATCTCGATGACTATCTGAACTATGCAAACAGCCATCTGGACCAACCGCAGCAAATGGCGGCGATGCTGGCCTTCGGAACCTTCGTGATGGAGGAGGGGGAAGAGATCAGGGCCTGGACAACGGGTCTGGAACATTTCGGCCAGACGAATCTGCTTTTCGAAACCCCGGCCGGAGATGCGACGGAAGCGCTTCTTACCCTGTTCGGCCTCGGGCATCTCGTCGTCAACGGGCGACGCTTCGCTGCCGGCGAAGCCATGACATCTTTCGACCTTCTTGCGCGTTTTACGCCCGCCGAACTCAATGCCCGGCCCATGCTGCGCGTCGTCAGGCAGGACGCCGGCTAGAGCCTGCTGTCATACCCAAGGGAGAATGGGACGATGATGTTTCACCGCCCCATCTCAGGTTTCAAATCAGCCAGGCTGCTTGGTCTTACGCAGATAGGGAAGAACCGTGTCGTAGGAACCGAAACGGGCAATCGCATCCTCGTTGGAGACGGCGGCGGTGATGATGACATCCTCACCCTGCTTCCAGTTGGCCGGTGTCGCCACCTGATGTTTGGAGGTGAGCTGGATGGAATCGATCGCGCGAAGAATTTCCTCGAAGTTGCGGCCGGTGGTCATGGGGTAGGTGAGGACCAGCTTGATCTTCTTGTCTGGACCGATGACGAAGACGGAGCGCACGGTGGCGTTGTCGGCAGGCGTGCGGCCTTCGGAACTGTCGCCAGCGCCAGCGGGCAGCATGTCATAGAGCTTGGCGACCTTCAGGTCCTTGTCGCCGATCAGCGGATAATCGACGTTGAAGCCGGTCGCGGTGCGAATATCGTTCTTCCATTTTTCATGGCTTTCGACCGGATCGACCGAAATACCGATGATCTTGACGCCACGCTTTTCGAATTCCGGCTGCAGCCCGCCCATCGCGCCGAGTTCCGTTGTGCAGACCGGCGTGAAGTTCTTCGGATGCGAAAACAGGACCGCCCAGCCGTCGCCGATCCAGTCGTGGAAGCTCACCGGACCATGGGTGGTCTCGGCGGTGAAGTCGGGTGCTATGTCGTTGATACGCAGGCTCATCTGATGTTTTCTCCGTAATGATTTGAACTGAAAACCGATGGTTCTAGGCAATCCGTGTCCGGCGCTGGAGCTTAGAGTTTTTGCGTGAAATGGCCAGCCCTTTCATCGGGCTTCGGCGGTATTTGCTTCAGCCCCACAGAGATTTGATGGCCCCGATTTTCCCTGTTCGTCGCGGTTGCACGATATCCGCCTGGTTGATTGTTTCAGGGGGACATGATTATTCCGGAGACGATCGGGGGCCATCATGACGACTTCTTCTGCGCCTGTTTCTGCAACGGTTCGGGCTCGCATTCCAGCAACGGTCTGGGTGCTCGGCATCGTTAGCCTTCTGATGGATATTTCTTCGGAAATGGTGCAGACGCTGCTGCCCTATTATCTCGTTTCCGGTCTCGGCGCTTCCGCGGTCACTGTCGGTTTCATCGAGGGAATGTCGGTTGCCATCGCCACCACGACCAAGCTGTTTTCCGGGATTATCGCGGACTGGACAAGGCGGCGGAAAATGCTCGCCGTGCTTGGATACGGTCTCGGCGCAATCTCGAAACTCGCTTTTCCCTTTGCCACCTCGCTTGGCTGGATCGTCGCTGCCAAGGCGGTGGACCGGGTCGGCAAGGGCATTCGCGGAACGCCGCGCGACGCCCTTATTGCCGATGTGACGTCACCCGAAATTCGTGGCGCCGCATTCGGGCTCAGAAAGTCGCTCGATACGGTCGGCGGCTTCATCGGGCCGCTGGCGGCCATCGGACTGATGTTCGCGCTCAGCGAAAATGTGCTCGCCATTTTCTGGATCGCGGTCATTCCCGCTTTCCTTGCGGTGTTCATCCTCGTCGCCGGTGTAACGGAACCGGATGCGCCCGCAAGACCAAAAGCCGAAAAGCCATTCCGGCTCGCCGATTTTGCGAAACTCAATCAGGCGGTCTGGATCGTCATCATCGCGGCGTCGCTCCTGACCTTCGCGCGTTTCAGCGAAGCATTCCTGTTGCTGAAATCCGAAGAGGCGGGCTTCCGGCCGGCATGGATACCGATCACGATGGTCATCATGCATGCCGTCTATGGCCTGACGGCCTATCCCGCCGGCCGGCTTTCGGACAAGATCGGCCGCTCAGGGATTATCGCGGCGGGCGTGGCCGTGCTGGTGGCCTCCTATCTGACGCTCGCTTTTGCCAATTCCATTCCGCTGTTCCTGTTCGGCATTCTTCTGTGGGGGCTGCATATGGGCCTGTCGCAGGGTCTGCTCGCGGCCCTGATTGCGGAAACGGCGCCGCCACATCTCAAGGGAACGGCCTTCGGCGTCTTCAATCTGATGACAGGTCTGGCGGTGCTGGTCGGCAATGTCATCGCCGGCTTGCTGTGGGACCTCCATGGTTCGTTCGTCACCTTCCTGGCGGGCGCCGCACTCTCTTTTACCGCATTGCCGGTGTTGATCTGGGTGTCCCGTCGAAAGCGCGCCGTCCCCTGAGCCTGTGCCGAAAACACGACGACGTTGTTTTCGCTCATCCCAGCGCATAGTGTGACGCGACGTCAGGCGACAGCATTCCGGGGTGGGGAGCGATGGAGAACAGCAATGACAGTCACCATTACCGCTTTTGAACGCTCGCCCGATGGCGGCAAAGGTCTCGCCCGCGACATGCGCGTCCGCTGGGCACTCGAAGAAGTGGGCCAGCCCTATGACGTCCGCCTCCTTTCCTTCAAGGCGATGCGGGAACCGGCGCATCTGGCGCTTCAACCCTTCGGGCAGATCCCGACCTATGAGGACGGCGATCTCGTCCTGTTCGAATCCGGTGCGATCATATTCCATATAGCCGAACACCATGCCGGCCTGTTGCCACAGGATGCGGATGCGCGCGCGCGGGCGATCATGTGGATGTTCGCCGCGCTCAGCACCATGGAACCGCCCATCGTCGAGCATTTTGTCACCGGCTTTCTTGAAAGGGACAAAAGCTGGCACGGCGAGCGCCTGCAGATCGTCGATGAACGCATCCGCAAGCGGCTCGGCGAATTGTCCAGCCGACTGGGTGAGGCCGATTGGCTCGACGGCGCATTCAGCGCCGGCGATCTGTTGATGATATCGGTGCTGCAACGGATAAAAAGTTCGGGCATTCTCGATGAATACGCGAATCTAGCGGCCTATGTCGCCCGCGGCGAGGCGCGTCCCGCCTATAAACGCGCCTTTGCCGATCAGTTGGCGATTTTCAAAGCTGCATCGAACGGCTGAACCGCATCGACGGGAGGCCCCCTCGCTGCGGACTGCCTGCGATCAAGCCGAGGTGCTGACGCGATAGGCCATTCCGAGCGACCTCGGCGCGGTCTCCCTGAAGCCGAATTTTTCGTGTAGCCTGTTTGCCGGCACATCGGCGCATCCATGACCGCTTTGCCCAAACCCCGGCCCTGATTGGCGGGGTCAGCAGCAGCCATCACCTTTTACGATGCCGCAAGCGAGGGCCTGAAGTTTCAGGCCCTCGTTATGCCGTTAGAAATCCGCCGTCACGGGTTTCCACAAATGCTCCGGATCGAAGCCGTCGCAGCGCGCGATCACGATCCGGGTTCCGTTTTTAACGCGCCGCCGCAAAAGATCGGAACGGTCGGACAGCGCCCGAAGCGAACCGTCACCCTGAAGCTTCTGCAGCATCGACCGCGAAAGCCCGAGTTCAGACGCCAGCAGGCGGTCAAGGCGTATGCCGGCCTGAAACGGAACCGCGAGATCGATCTCCGCCATGGGCCAGTCGGGAGGTTCATCCCGTATCTGTTTCGCGATATCGAATTCGGGAAACTCGTCGACGCGCTGCGATTTACGTCGCAAGGCTTCGAGGTTGAAGGTCTCCGCCCTTATCCATTGCGGATCGTTGGACTGCAGCGCTTCGAGAACGGCAGGGCTTATGTCCCGGACATTCTGGCGCTCGAAAATCGGCCTGTTCCAGCTCTTGTCGCAGATCAGGCATCTATAGATAAGCCAGGCATCCAGCTTGCGGCCATTGGCATTGAGCCGGATCTTGCCGCTGGCCTGAAATGCCCTCAGGCCGCCGCATCCGCTGCATGCAAGCCAGGGCTGGGGCGCCGTTCGTGGCGTAACGGTCCATTGGACCCTAAGTAAATTGCACATAGTCTCTTGGTCTTCCATTCGGAAGTCCACCAAGATGGTGCAGGAGAAAACCCTTACGGGAACGGCATGGCGGTGTTCTTGGGTGGTGAAGAGCTGAGACAGCGGCGCTGCGCAGGGCACATTGTAACAATGCCAGACCGGTCTCTTGCCACCACCCGATGAACATGATCATACGCCGACAGCCTGCGGCTATCCGGCAATACGGGTGAAACTGGATTGAGACCGGTATTTACTTAGGCAAAGTCTACCTCGATGCGCCAATGCTCTTCGGCGGCGACAATAACAAATGATCGCTCCGAAATAGAGTCATCCAGTGCAGCGAAAAGGCCGAAAGCCGTTGCGATGCGACTTTTATGCAACGTCAGGTGATCCGCCCATTCTTCCCGGTTCAAACGAGGCTACCGGCCGGATTTTATCTCTCATAAAAAATAATGGAAACATATACTTACACAACAACGGCTCGTGCGTTTATTTCCGGGAGGCGGCGGTTTTATGCCTGCTATCTGCGGCTGTCGGAAACGGAAGCATACGTCGGAGAGTCGCGTCCTTGCGAATGAAATGGTGCCACAACGCCGCCGCCACATGAAGAAAGACGATGGCTGCGGCAAGGTAGGCGAGGGTGGCGTGAACCTCGCTCCAGAAGGCCTCCGCCTTGTCGGAAATCACCAGAGGCAATCCCGGCACGACCACGAGGTCGAAGACGTAACTGGGGATTTGCAGAGGCGAGGTCGACGCAATTGCCCAGCCGGCGAGGGGAACGGCCAGCGTCAGGAACAGCAACGCGGCGTGAGCAGCCCGCGCGGCGAACCTCGCTGCCAGCCCTTCACCTTCTAGAGCCTGCGGCTTTCTACTGAAAACAGACCACAGGAAACGCGGCACGGCGAGGGCCAGCACCAGAAATCCTATCGACTTGTGATATTGGAACAGGTCGAACTGAAGAGCCGGGTCGATATTGTCGCGGCTCATCAGATATCCCAGCGCAAGCTGCGCCAGGAAAAGCACCGCGATTGTCCAGTGGAACGCGATTGCCACCAGTCCGTAGGATAGGGGCGTATTACGCCACACCCGTTCCCGCGTCGTTGCGCTATCGGAATGATCCTCGAAATATCTCATCGGCTAGCTCAATTGTTGATAGGTGTCTTTCGCGATGGCGTCCATGCGGTCGGATGGCAGGTTCCCGACCAAAGCGCAGCGGATGGTTTCGTCGTCCCAGGAGATGGCCTCCAGTGAACCAAGGCTGGACCGCCGCATGGCGGTGTCGCTCGAATCGGCCGCAGCCACGATATAAAGAGTGACGCGCTGCCCGCTTTTATCCTCATACATCAGCTGGGCGGCGGCGCCTTCGGAGCTGGGAAGAACCCGGCCGCCGACAAGGGACAGACCGTGGCGGGTGAGGTCGGGAATGTTCAGTTTGCGGTCCAGCCGCTTCGAAAGCCATTTCGGCAGGCTGGAAGCATTCTCCGCATCGGCCCGGATTTCCACCGGATGCAGAACCTCGCTCGCAAACAGCTTATGTGCCTGCGTTGCATCCGCCACGATAGAATGGGCCGGTTCCGCGACCTGAGAGACCAGCCCGCGCCCGAACCAGCCGCCCGCCAAGCCAATGGCCAGAATGAGGATGGATGCCGCCGCCATGTTACGCCAATCGGCGCGCTGCGACCGCAGACGCCGCTCAATGCGGTAAACATCAAGACGCTCGGGCAGGGCGTCGGTATCAAGCGGGCCGTAGAGAGCCTTCAGCGTCGCATTCTGCTGTTGCCATATCGCGACCTTGCTTGCGTCGGCCGGATTGGAGGCGAGGTGGGCACGAACGGCGTCACGCTGCCTGTCTTCGAGCTGCCCGTCGACATAAGAGATGAGATCGGCTTCGGTTATCTGCGGTTCGCTGCCGGTCATTTTATCACCTTGAGATTTGGCTGGTCTTCCTGGGTCATTCGGGCGAGAGCCGTTCGGGCCCGCCCGAGACGGGACATCAGCGTGCCCAGCGGAATTTCAAGAACATCTGCCGCTTCCGCATAACTGAGACCCTCGACGACGACGAGGAGCAGGGCCTCGCGATGTTCGCCGGAAAGCTTTTCAATAGCGCGGGCTATTTCGGCAAGCGCAATCCGGCCCGTCTGCGCCGCCGGCACAAACAGCTGTTCCGCAACATCGTCGATCGGGATTTGCGAGGGCCGGCGATTTCGTCCGCGCAGATTGTTGCGGTAGACGTTGACGAGCACCCGGTACAACCACGGACGCAACGGTCCCTGCGGTTTCCACAGCGCCTTTTTACGGATGGCTCTTTCCAGACAGTCCTGGACAAGATCGTCAGCCGTGTCACGATCATGCGTGAGCGCATTCGCGTAGCGGCGAAGCGCTGGTATGCAACTCGTCATCTCGTCCAGAAAATCCGGCATGGACACTATTCCTTGGCAATGTGCCAGACGCCGCCGACGCCATCGCCCGTGACATCGCCGGGCTTGCTGTCCATCTGCCAGCGATAGAGCGGCTTTCCGTCATGCGACCATTGCATCGTACCATCTTTGCGGGAGATTGGTTTATAGTCGCCATCCGCCTTGTCGGTTTTCGAGGCGGCGAGGGGCGGCCATTTCTTTGCGCAGCCGTCGTAGCAAACCGATACGCCATTGGTATCCTTGTCGAATGTATAAAGGGTCATGCCCTTGGCGTCGGTCAGGATCGTGCCTTTGGCCGTTGCCTTTTCAATCACGGCGCCACCGGCATATGGTTCGGCAAGGGCAGCCGTGGCGGCAAGCGCTACAACGCCGGCCAGAACGAAATGATGTGCACGCATGACGATAATCCTTTGAAGGGTAACGGATTGGACGATATGCCCGATATTAGACAAACACCCGCCCGCGGCATTTAATCCCACCGGGCTCGACTTTTTGCTGCCCCAGCGCCTTTATCTGACGCCCTTCAAATCAATGTCGAATGCAACCGTATTCGAATAGAGCGGCACTCCGACACCCATGCCATAGGGCAGGCGTGCAACATTGCCGGTGACGTGGAAGGTGACGGATCCCTTCTGTTGTTCAACGAACGTCGCGTGAAACGTTTCGGGTCTGGATATGCCTCTGGCTGTCAATGTGCCTTCAACCACGGCGCTGCGCGGTCCGTCCTGCGTAACGCGGCTGGAGCGAAACACGATCTGCGGATAAACGGCGATATTGAAAACCGCGCTGGATCGCAGGAAATTTTCCACCCGTTCTTGCCCGGTCTGGACGCTGGAAGGGTTGAGACTGATTTCCACGTAAGATCTGGCCGGCTGGTCCGGGTCGATATCAAAGCGGCCGGAAATATCAGGAATTGTGCCCTTGATCCCAGGGCCTGCAACCTGCGCAATTGAAAAGCGGATGTGAGAGGAAGGATCGATACGATAGCGTCCGGCCGCCGACGAGAATGGATTGGCAGACGCCGGCGTGCAAATCAATGTCAGGATAAGGAGGGTGATGGAGTGGGAATATTTCACGGCGCAAGCTCCTTCATGAGTAGTCGCACTCAGGAGAACACCGCAGGACGAGGTTTAATCCGCACCACGCCGGCAGATCGTCAAAATCCCTCCTATAGGGGAATACCGCCTTTGACTGTGCGTCGGGCAAAACATCCGTGAGGGAGATGCCTTCTATCAACAAATAATAATCGCATAAGATAGATTATGGAACTTAATTGTCATTTGGGATACGTGCTTTTAATCCCAATGACCTTTCAGGCAACCTAGGCAATCGTCTTGATGCGGGCCAAACGATCCGCGAGATCGTTCCCGGCTATGCCGGAATGTCCCTTGCACCACGCTATTTCTACGTTCGGCTTACGAAGCAGTAAGCGATCCACATTCCGCCACAGAGCTCCATCCGGTATCTGTCGCTTCCGCGCTCGTGAATTCGGGTTGACGCGTTCCACCCGTTGGTCCGCCAAATTTCGCGCCAGCGATGGCACCCCTCAACGACATGAACGGAGTCCGGCCAAAGGTTGGCTGTCCGGCCTGGCGCATTTGTATCCAGCCTGACACTCTCACCGCGGCATTCGTGCAAAACCTTTCGCCAGAATCGGTCCGGTCGGTCTGCCCGTTGGTGATCCGCCTGCCTGCTCGAGCGTGATCTCGTAAAGCTGCTCGCTTTTTGGTGTCGGCAAAGCCGGTCCTGCGAGATGTGCGGATCGAACGCCTTCGATCAGGCCGAGTGAGACTGGCCCAACCTCTTTGGAAGGCAAGGTCCATAGCTGGATCGTCTTGTCCTGCGGTACGGCAAAATCGGCCAGCATCCGCACAGTCGCCTTTTCGTTTCCGAAATCCTCGACCACGGCCTGAACTTCGCCAGCCTCGTTGACGAGGACTGCAATCACCAGCGGCTCCATTGTCCGCGTCAGGCTAAAGGTGAGGCCGGCGGCAAGAACGACAGTTGCGGCAATCGCGGAAATGGCAATCGATCGCCACCCGTTTCCTAGATTGTCGTTTGCGGTGCGGATCGGTTTATTGGCCGCGGATTTCTCCTGAAGCGGCAAACGGGATTGGATATTGTTCCATAACTCACCGTTGACGGCTGTGGGCTCAACGCTGGTATCGAGCGGCAGGAAGCGCTCCCGGCTTGCCGCGACTGCCGCCCGCAATTCGCCGTCACTTTCCATCGCCGCCTCGATGGCCGCAGCCTCCGACGTTTCGAGCAGCCCCAATACATAGTCGTCGGCAATAGCGGGAATGTCTTTGCGATCAAACGTCATGCCATGCACTCCCGAAGCGCCGAAAGCCCGCGCCTTATCCAGGATTTCGTCGTCCCAAGCGGAACCCGCAGCCGGCCGGCGATTTCGCCATGGGAATATCCGGCGACGTAAGCCATCAGAATGCCCTGCCTTTTGGTCTCGTCGAGCGCACCGAGACATTCATAAAGGCGCGAATTCCTGTCGAGCTTCTGCCAGGCGGCGATCACTTCATCGGCCTGTTCGCTGTCGCGCAGCGTCTCGACATCCTGCACCGCGATTTCACGCCTGCCGTCCCGCAGAAGGTTCAGTGCCCGGTTTCTGACGATGGCGTAAATCCAGCCCCGCGCCGAACCTTGGTCCCTCCTATATTGGTGAGCATGCGTCCAGATGCGCACGAAACTTTCCTGCACCACCTCTTCCGCCAGTTCCCGGCGCTTGACGATACGCTCGGCCACCGCGATCAACCGCCCCGCTTCACGGTCGAAAATAGCGCGCAATGCGTTTCGGTCGCCTCTGGCGCAGGCAGCGAGCGCCCTGTCGAGATCGTCCGGCACGGAGCCCATACGCATGCGAAACCTTTCGAGTTCTGACCGCAGGAACGGCCGATCCTGGCATAATACCCATAGAGCGGCGATATGGATGCATGCGGCAGATATTTTTTTACCGGCTGCATCCAAACGCCCTGCCCCGCGTGTCTTCATTGCTGGAAGCGTTAAATGCCAAAGCTTGAACGGCTTCCAAACGGATCAACGCACGGGAGAAAGACATGACTACTATCCGCTTCACTCTGATCGCCTCCGTCGCTTTCGCAGCGACCGCAGGCGTCGCCGTTTCAGCGCCGGTACTTGGACTGACCGGAGACAGGACACTGGTAATGTTCGATAGCGAAAAGCCGGCCGTTACCAAGACGATGGATGTCACCGGCGTCGACAAGCTTGTCGGCATCGATTTTCGCCCCGGCAGCAAGACCGTTATCGGTGTAACGCCGGATCATCGCATCGTCTCCATCAATCTTGAGACAGGCGCGGCAACCGAAGTGGCCAAGATGGACAAGATGCTGACCCTCACCGATGCGCCGGTGGTGGTCGATTTCAACCCGATGGCGGATCGTCTGCGCTTCATGACCGGAACGACCAATCACCGCGTCCACCCCGATACCGGCGCCGTGACGGTGGATGGCGCACTCGCTTTCGAAGACGGCGACATGCACAAGGGCGAAACGCCCAACATCGTTGCCGCCGCCTATACCAACTCGATAGGCAAGCCGGAAAAAACGGCGATGTACAATATCGATGCCACCATCGGCGCATTGATCCAGCAGACGAAGCCGAATGACGGCACGTTGAAAGCGATCGGCAAGCTTGGCCTCAAGGAAAAGCCGGCTACTTATGCGTTTGACATTCACGGTGAGGAAGGCGGCAAGAACACCGCCTATCTGGCTGCGCGCAATACTCTCTACACCGTCAATCTCGAAACCGGCGCGGCCACCGAAGTCGGTGCAATCACCGGCGCGGAGAACGGCCTGCGCGATATTACGGTCCTTCCAGCGATGTGATTTGCGATCACGGGCTCCGAACAAAAAAGAAGGCTGGTCCGTTTGGGGCCAGCCTTTTCCATGACGCCGGTTATTCGCCGGTCACATCTTCGGAAGCAGAACCTTGTCGATGACGTGAATGACGCCGTTCGACTGCTTGACGTCGGCGATGGTGACATGCGCCACGCCGCCGGTCTCGTCGGTCAGCGTGATCTTGCCCATGCTTTCCTTGGCTTTCAGAATGCAGCCGCCAACGGTCTTGACGTCATGCGTACCCTTGTCGTCCTTGATCATCTTTTCGATGGTTTTCGACATGGCATCGGCGGCCACCACATGGCAGGTGAGAACCTTGGTAAGCTGCGCCTTGTTTTCCGGCTTCAGCAGGGTTTCCACAGTACCCTTGGGCAGCGCCGCAAAGGCTTCGTTGGTGGGTGCAAAGACCGTGAAAGGCCCCTTCCCCTGAAGCGTCTCAACCAGGCCGGCGGCCTTGACGGCTGCGACCAAGGTCGTGTGATCCTTTGAGTTCATCGCATTTTCAACGATGTTCTTGTTTTCGTACATGGCAGCGCCGCCCACCTTCGGATTGGCGGCGAATGCGCTGACGGAGATGGCGGACACGATTGTTGCGACTGCAAGCGTGCCTATCGTGGACCTGATCATCGTAATTTCCTCTTGTTCGATTGCCCCGACGCTCGCTACGCGCCTCCTCGGGCTGACACTCCACAATCGGAGCAAGGGAAGATACGAGCCGGACGGGAAAAGAGTTTCAGCCGATCCAGATTCGTTGAAAACTTATCCTTATAAGACGAGGAGTGACGCCCCTCACCCGTCAGATTGAGCCTAGCGAAACGCGCTTCTCCAGCGCGGACGCCTCTTCTTTCCGTTCGCTGTAACGGTCGGTCAGATAGGCTGAGGCGTCACGCGTCAGCAGGGTGAATTTCACCAGCTCTTCGCAGACATCCACTACCCGGTCGTAATAGGACGACGGCTTCATCCGGCCATCGGCGTCGAATTCCTGATAGGCTCTCGCGACCGAGGACTGGTTGGGAATGGTGATCATCCGCATCCACCGCCCGAGGATCCGCATCTGGTTCACGGCATTGAACGATTGGCTGCCACCGGAAACCTCCATCACGGCAAGCGTCTTGCCCTGCGTCGGTCGCACGGATCCGACAGAAAGAGGAATCCAGTCGATCTGCGACTTCATGATGCCGGTCATCGCGCCGTGGCGCTCGGGGCTTACCCATAGCTGGCCTTCAGACCACAGCGACAGCTCGCGCAGTTCCCGTACCTTCGGGTGGCTGACGGGCGCCTCATCGGGCAAAGGCAGGCCTTTCGGATCGAATATCCGCACCTCGCATCCGAGCCTTTCGAGGAGCCGCGCCGCTTCGAACGCGAGCAAACGGCTGTAGGACACCTCGCGGAGCGAGCCGTAAAGGATCAGGATGCGGGGCTTGTGGGTTGCGAAGGATGGACGGAGCGCATCGAGATCGATCGACCGCAGATGCTCGCCATTCAGTGCCGGGAATGTATCAGGCAATTCGCTTTCCTTTCTGATCCAGTATCTGCTCGCCATCCTCCTTGAAGAATGGTCCCCTGAAGCTGTCCGGCAATATATCCAGCACAACCTCGGAAGGACGTGCGAGCCTGGTGCCAAGCGGTGTCACCACGAAGGGACGGTTGATGAGGATCGGTGTGCCGATCATGGCGTCAAGCAATTCGTCTTCGCTCAGGTCGGGATTGTCGAGACCGAGTTCGACATAGGGTGTGCCCTTTTCGCGGATGGCCTCACGAACGGTCAGGCCTGCATCCGAGATCATCGTCGCGAGTTCTTCGCGCGTCGGCGGCTCCTGCAGATATTCGATCACCTTCGGTTCGATCCCGGCGGCGCGGATCAGCGCCAGCGTGTTGCGCGATGTCCCGCAGGACGGGTTGTGATAGATCGTGATGTCCATGCTCATTGCCTTTCGGTGACTATTGTTCGGGAAACAGCGGGGGCGGCCTCATACCAGTCCTTCGACCGGTTCACGATCCAGACGACCGAGAGCATGACCGGCACTTCGATGAGCACGCCGACGACGGTTGCGAGTGCCGCGCCTGACTGAAACCCGAACAGGCTGATGGCGGCCGCGACCGCGAGTTCGAAGAAGTTGCTGGCGCCGATCAGGGCGGACGGTCCGGCAACGCAATGCCGTTCGCCAGCCATGCGGTTCAGAAGATAGGCGAGCCCGGAATTCAGGTAGACCTGGATCAGGATCGGGATGGCGAGCAAGCCGATGACGGCTGGCTGAGCAATAATCTGTTCCCCCTGAAAGGCGAAGAGAAGAACCAGGGTTGCGAGCAGCGCCACAAGCGACATCGGCTGCAGCCTGGCAAGCACGCGATCCAGCACCCGTAACGTACCGTCGGCCGTGAGCTTCCGCCTGATGAGCTGCGCAAGGATGACGGGCACGACGATATAGAGCGCAACGGACAGGATCAGCGTGTCCCATGGAACCGTGATGGCCGACAGGCCAAGCAGCAGGCCGACAATCGGAGCAAATGCAACGATCATGATCGCATCATTGAGCGCGACCTGCGAGAGGGTGAACAGCGGCTCTCCCCGTGTCAGGTTGCTCCAGACGAAAACCATGGCCGTGCAGGGCGCGGTGGCGAGAATGATCAGCCCGGCAATGTAGGAATCGATCTGGTCGCCGGGAAGATAGGGACGAAACAGCCAGCCGATGAAGAGCCAGCCCAGCAGCGCCATGGAAAACGGCTTGACGGCCCAGTTGATGAACAACGTCACGCCGATGCCCCGCCAGTAGGTGCCGACCTGCGCAAGAGACCGGAAATCGATCTTCAGCAGCATCGGAATGATCATCAGCCAGATCAATATTGCAACGGGCATGTTCACCCTGGCGATCTCGGCCGCGCCGACAAGCTGGAAGACCCCGGGCATCAGGTGGCCGAGGGCGACACCGACAATGATGCACAGGAACACCCAGACTGTGAGATAACGTTCGAACCAGGACATTATACGGACTTTCCCTGCGTCGTTGTCGGGGAAGGATAATGCGGCCGTCGGCCGGTCCCCCGCCCTTCACGATGGGAGAAAATTGAGCGCGCGCGATTATTCATGCGCGGGCTGCGCACGTTATGGACATAATCTGTCATGGTCTCTTGATCCGTGGGTTAGGTCGGCGGCCTGGCAGACCTCACGAGGGCTTCGCCTCCGGGCTGCAGCAGGGTGTAAGTTCGGCAAGGAGCGGAGCACAGAGTTCGGTCGCACCGCCGCAACAATCCTTCAACAGGAACAGGATCAGCTCACGCAGACCATCGAGATCCGCGCGGTAGATGATCGACCGGCTTTGCCGCTCGCTTTTGACAAGCCCTGCCCTCGACAATGTGGCAAGATGTGCGGACATCGTGTTCTGCGGAATATCGATGAGACGCGCAAGTTCACCCGCCGCAATACCCTCGGGCTCGTGGCGTACGAGAAGCCGGAAAGTCTCCAGTCGGGTGGATTGGGCGAGCGCGCCGAGCGCCGTTATCGCAATGCTGCTATCCATATATCTAGAATAACGGATATATTGCCGCTGTCAACAGCGATGACTTCATTATCTCGCTCACGGGCGGCGGCACGTCAGTATGAAACGTCGGTAGACATAGGTGCGCAGCCTGTTGCGCAGGTTGGCGTTTTTACGCTGCGCTTGCGCTATAGGGTCGTGGGAGTGCAGTTCGATGCCGGCAAAGCCTGCGGACGTCAGAAGCGGCATCAGCATGTCGGGCCTCAGCCCCTGCCCGAACGGAAGAGCTTTCATGATCGCGGCGTGGTGAACACTCTGGGCCCCATCGTAGCTCTTGTCGGCGCCCACCAGCCGGTCGATGAGCCAGATCATCTGGCTTGCGAAGCGCCCTGTCGGCTTTGGCCTTGCCCAGTCACCATCGAAGAACAGCAGGCGACCACCCGGACGAAGCAGCCTGAACCATTCCCGAAAGGCCTTCTCGGGCTCAGTCAATGTCCAGACCAGATGCCGGCAGATGATTGCATCATAGGACTGGTCCGGTTCCATGGTGTTTTCAGCATCCGCCATGATGAAACGTAGCCTCGGCTTTCCGGCATGTTTCGCCCGCGCCACGGACAGCATCGCCTCTGAAAAATCCAGTGCCGTGATCTCATGACCGAGGTCGTGAATCAGTCGCGTCACCTCGCCCGTGCCGCAGGCCAGTTCAAGGATGCGCTTTGGCTCTGTACCCAGCAAGTCCCTGATCGGCTTCTGCCATGCATCCGCCTCCGGACCGGCAGCAATCCTGTGTCCAAAGGCAAGATCGAAAGTTTCGGATCTTTTCGACCAGTAGTCCCGGATTTCTTCCTTAAGGTCGAAATTGCCGCCATCCATCGTTTCATCCTTTATGTATTGCACGTTGTTTCCACCTTGGCGAAATGTCAGTCAGCGGTGTCGAACAGCGCATTGAGCGTTCCGACCGTCATGGCAATCGCAACACCCGGCCAGATCATCAGGCTCGGATGGTCGAAGATAAAAACGCGATATTCGAAGAGCATGGAGCCCCAGTCGGGCTTTGATGGATCCGCGCCAAGGCCGATAAAGGCGAGCGAGGCATAGGCGGTGACCGCAAAACCCGCCTGGTTGCCGGTATGGGTCACCATCAGCGGCAGAATGTTCGGCAAAAGATGGCGGATGATCATCCGGAATGGTGGCACACCGAGGGCCTCCGTCGCATGAACAAAGGTTTGTCCAAGCACGCGCTGGCTAAGGGAATGGGCAAACAGGGCCGTCGGCCCAATGCCCGCAAGGCCGAGCGCCAGCCCCGCCGTCATGGGCGTCAGACCGAAAACCGCCGCCGTCGTGAGCGCGATGATCAGCGTCGGGACGGTGATGAAGAATTCGCAGCAGCGCAGCAATGCGCGCTCCTTCCAGCCACCCAGTACGGCAGCGCTGGTGCCGAGCAATGTCCCGCCGGTAAATGCGATGAAGCCAACCGAAAAAACCACCAGCGCCGTGCGCCACCCGCCCGCCATGATGCGGGACAGAAGATCGCGGCCGAGGTGATCGGTTCCCAGCAGGTGGCTCGCCGTCATGCCCGAATGACGGGCAAGAATATCCACCGCATCCGGATCATAGGGCTGCCAGAAGGTGCTCAGGAGCAGGAAAAGAAGCAATACGGCAAGTGCGGAATACCGGATCATCGCCCTAGCCGCGGATCGAGAAAACGTTGGAGTATCTGAACGATCAGGTTCATGAGGAGCAGCCACAGCGCGATGACCATGACATAGGCCTGCAAGACCATCTGGTCGCGAACCGCAATGCTCTGCACGAGAAATTGGCTGAGACCCGGAAGATTGAAGAGAATTTCCATGGTGGCGGTCGAACCGATCACCCAGCCAGCCTCCGAGCGGACCGCTGAAAGCAACGCATAAAAAGCACCGCGATGCGCGTGACGCCAGAGAGCCTGCCGGCGAGAAAGCCCCTTGGCGAGAGCGGTGCGGAAATAGGGCTGCCGCATGGTTTCCATCATGTCTCGCCGATAGACGCGCGCAAAGACGGCGGCCGAATGCGAGGCTATCAGCATGACGGGCAGCACGATCGCGGTGGCGTCGGTCGCGAAGGGACGTATCCATCGCAGCTGGACACCGAGGACCCAGAGCAGAACCAGCCCGAGCCAGAAACCTGGAACGGCCTGAACGAAGACTGAAAATGCGCGGCTTGCGCGGTCGGTAACTCCACCTGGCCGGGCCGCTGCGAAAAATCCGATCGGCACTGCGACGGCGATGGCGAGGAGCATGCCCGTAAGGCCGAGCATGAGCGAAACCGGAAGACGCTCACTAAACTCCGCGAAAACGGGTTCGCCGGTGCGGAAAGACCGCCCCCAGTCACCGATGACGAAATCCGCAAGCCAATGCAGATAACGCAGAAGAAGGGGCCGATCGAGGCCCCATTCTTCCCTCAGTGCAGCAACGGTTTCACTCGTTGCCGTCAGGTTCCATACCCTGATGGCGATTTGCACGGGATCGGCGGGCATGAGGGCAATAAGCGTGAAGGATGCAAGCGAAAGCGCAAGCATTGCCAGAGCAGAACGCATGCCGAACCGGAACAATTGCATCAGAACTACCTGATCTCGCCGATATCGGCGCGAAGGACATAATAGTCCGAACCCCAGGGCTCATAATTCTGAAGCCGCTTCGAAAGGCCCACATACCAGACCGGTGAGACCAGAAAGGAAGCAGGAACGTCCGTGAACAATTTTGCCTGGGCATCAAGGGCAATCGCGGCCCGTTCGCCGGCCTCACCCGCCGTAGCGAAGCGGTCGAGGATCGCATCGAATTCCGCAGAGGAATATTTCGAATAGTTGAGCGAAGCACCGCTGCGCAGCATCGAATTGAGGAAAAAGGCCGGATCGCCGTTGGGCGCGGTGTGCTGCGCCCAGAGCGCGATATCGAATTCGCCCGCGGCCGCCACATCCTGAATGTTTTCCACGACCTTGGTGTCAAGCGCGATACCGACCCTGGCAAGCTGCGCCTTCACGACAGGCAGCATGGTAACAAGGTCCGGGCGCTGCGGATAGGTGATGGCGAGAAGCCGCAACGGCAAGCCGTCCTTTGTGCGGTTCCCTGCCCCGTCCTTGACCCATCCGGCGTCATCAAGAAGCGCTTCGGCCTTCTTGATGTCGGTCGGCCGCGGCTGCTTTCCAGCGAAGGGGAAATAGGCGGCATAAGCGCCGGTGGCCGGCTCACCGCCATTGATCGCGGCAGCCAGCTCCTTGCGATCGAAAGTCAGGTCCAGCGCCTCCCGCACTTTGATGTCGGTGGTAATCGGCCGCTTCGTATTGAGGAAGGCGAGATATTGATAACCGACCGGGAAGGACTTGATCGTCAGTGCCGGATTGGTTTCCAGCCGTTTCACGACTTCCGAGGGCAGTCCGAAGGCGAGGTCCAATTCGCCAGCCTCCAGCGCAAGTGTCATGCTTTGCGCGTCACCGAACCTGCGGAAATCGACCGGGGAGCGGGAAGCCGCATCGGCGAAATTGGCATTCGGCGCGAGTTTCAGCGATGTATCTGCCTTGAAATCCGCAATCTGATACGGCCCGGTGAAGAGAGCGCTTCCATCGGCGGCCGGCGTATAGGCGACGAGCGGCCACTCCGCAAATAGCGCCTGCAGGAAGGACACCGGTTTCTCCGTCGTGATATCGAGCGTCAGTGCATCGACTGCCTTGAAGCCAAGCTTTCCACCTGTCGCAAGCGCCGCCTTGTTGGTTGCGAAAGTATGCTCAAATCCGGCCGTAAGGGCTGCTGCCGTTACGGCAGAACCATCGGAGAAGGTCCGGTCCGGTTTCAGCGTCACTGTCCAGGTCAAATCGCCGGTACGTTCCGCTTTCTCGGCAAGGTCCGGCACAAGCCGGCCCTCCTTGTCGACGGTAAAGAGGTTCTGGCCCACTCCATGACTGACAAGAGCCCAGCCATTGGAGCCCTTTGCGGGATCAAGGCCACTTGTGATGTAGGTGGCGCCGACGCGCAAGGGTTCGGTGGCAAGCGCATCGGCCGCCACGCCTGTGGTGAAAGCCGCGAGCCCGGCTGCTGCCAGACGCGAAAAGCTCTTTATCGGCATTTTGTTTCCTCTCATGCTATTCGGAAAGATTGCGCAGCCGCTGTTTGCGGCCGGTCGGGTGATAGGCGAAGTCCTCGACGATACGACCACCAAGCAGGTGTTCGGCAACGATACGATCAACGGCCTCTTCGGTGACGCCGCCATAATAGGTACCCTCAGGAAAGACCTGCATGACCGGCGCAAGGTTACAGGGGCCGAGACAGGTCGATTTGGCCGTCATGGTGCCGTCGCCCGTTACCCTGAGCTTTAACCGTTCCTGCTGGTTGCGCAGATGCCCCCAGATGGCGTCCGCACCGGCTGAATTGCACGGGGCACCCTGACAGACGAGCACACGGCGCTTTTGCGCAGGCACAAGCGACCCCTCGCCTGCCGGGCGCACCGACGGTGAAAGATCGAGTTCCTGTGCCGTTTGTGCGAGGTCTTCGATAAGGAGCGTCATCAGGCTGCTTGCGGTCGGGCTCGCGGTTATCGAAAGCGAGGGCCAGGGGCGTGGGTCCGCTGCCCGCCATCGTTTCAGGGTCTTGGTCAGCCAGTTTTGAAAGCTCGGCTCCAATGGCAACATGAGCGGCACGAGAAGGAGATTGCCGAAACCCTCATCGATGAGCGCGCCGAGTGCTTCGCGCAAGGACGGCGTGCCCTGCTCGGTGAATGCGATGCGAACGGTTCTCGCTCCACGCAGCTGCCCCGCCAGCGCCGCAAGACGCTGCATGTCCTGATGTGGCGCTGCCGCGAAAGCCGATTTGGCGACAAGCAGCACGGCGTCGGGCTGAGAGGGCTCTCGATAGGTTGGTTGGATCTCGGTTGTCACAATGCCTCATTCACGAGGCGGCGACGAAAATGACGGGCCTCCGGCATCAATGCCGGAAACAGCCATCATTCCCATGGCACCCCCCGACCACGGAATTACAATATGTCAGGCAGGTCTCCTGGCTTGCGGGTCAAAGCCACCTCACCCGTCTTCCCGGCATTTCTGCCAGTGACATTGTGGGCGATTGGCTCACCGCTTACAGTTGCGGGACAGCTCCGGGTCTTCACCGGATTCCCTCTTAGCTTCCACCGGGTGGCGGAAGAACCATGACGGAGCGAACCTACACTGCCGCAGGCCGCTGTCAACCGCCTGCGCCGCAAGTGAACACGCTACGCAAGTCTCCTTCGTCCAATCGATTGTTACGTTATAAAGTTACATACACATGGTTTTATTTGCTGGTCAATACCATGTTTTACGACGCGGTACCGAATTGTCGCCCCCACCGCCGTCATCGCGCGGAAACCAAAAATAAAAAGGAAGGCATTATCAATAAAAAATATAATTATATCAATGCTTAAAGAAAGTGACATAAAGTAATTTATAGTTCACCGGAGGCCTCTCGGCGTCGCAACTCAAGCTCTTCACTGTAGCGCCTGAGCGTGTGGCTCTCCGTCAGCAGGCCAACCGGGCGGTTTTCTATCTTGTCGTTGACGACAACCAGCGCTTCGCTTTCCGTGGCATCGAAAGCGGCTGCCGCCTGCCGCGCATTCATCGTCGGCAGCAGCACGTCATTCTTGTAGTGGAGATAGGTTTCGAGGCTGATCTTGCTCGGGTCGCGATCCATCGGGTCGGCGTAGATTTCCGGCACGAGGACGATGCCGGCATAGCGCCCGTCATCATGCGTCATGATCACACGCTGCGTCGAACCCAGTGGAAACTTCTCCTTGAAGGCTGGGAGCCCCATGCTGACATTGGCCTTGCGAATATCGGCGCGCATCATCTTGCCCACGGTCAGGTCGCGGATCCAGCCAATGTCATGGGCGCTGCGAATGCTTTCGCCTCTAAGGTGGAAGCGCCAGGTGGCGAAGGAGTAACCGAAGGTCGTGCGCACCACGAGCGAGGTGGTGATGACGGCGGCAAGCACCAGAGCCGTGATCTGGAAGTCTCCGGTCAGTTCCAGCGCCAGAAACGTCATCGTCAGCGGACCGCCGATGATGGCGGCGGCAAAGGCGCTCATGCCGATCACGGCGTAGACGATGGGCGCTGTCGCCCCATAACCGATATAGGGGGCGCAGAGCGCGAAAATCTTGCCGAGCAGCGATCCCATGAACAGCGAGGCGAAGAACAGGCCACCGCGGAAATTCGAACCGATGGAAACGGCGCTGGCCGCCGCTTTCAGCAGGAACAGCCCCGCCAGCCCGTAGATCGTCAGTTCTGCATCGATATTGAGATGCAGCGCCCCATGGCCACTCGAAAGCACCTGCGGCGATATCAACGCGAGGGCGCCCACAGCCACGCCGCCAATGGCTGGACGAAGCCAGCCTGGAATAGCACTCTTGCGCGCAGTCTCCTCGATGAAAGACACTGTCTGCATGAGCGCGATGCCAATCGCCGCGCATACGACGCCAAGAAAGATGGCGGGCACATAGTCAGCGGGCGTCACGCGGCTTGCATCGACGATATCGATCGAGAGGCCATGGCCGCCTATAACCCCTATGACGGTCGTCGCCACCAGCGCTGAGACGATGAGCGGCGCAAGCGTCACGACCGTATAGGTGCCGATGATGAGTTCGATGGCGTAGAATGCCCCGGTCAGGGGCGCGTTGAAGGCCGCCGCTATCGCCCCCGCCGCACCGCAGCCGACGAGGATTCGCATATCCCCTCGCCTCAGCTTCAACTTGATGCCGATCTTGGAGGCGACGCCGCTGGCAATCTGCGTATAACCGGCCTCAAGCCCCACGGATGCGCCGAAACCGTTGGATACGATGTTCTGCACGCAGACGATGATGCTGTCCGTGAGCGACAGGCGGCCGCCATGCAGCGCATTCGCCTCGATCGGGTCGACCATGGGTTTCTTGCGGGTCTTTGACAGAATGAAAATGATGAGGCCAAGCACGATGCCGCCGATGATTGGCCCCACAAGCACGATCCACCCGGACAGATCGCTGCTGCTCAGCCGCTCGACGCCGAAGACCAGCACATGCAGCGCCGTGCTCAGGGCGCCGATCAGCGCCACCAGCAACCCCGCTGCGATGCCGATGAGAACGGAAAGAGCCACCAGCCCCAGTTCGCCGCGCCGGAACATCGCCCGCAGGCGGCTGGCGCGCAGATTGTCGAAAAAGCTCGCCATACTGGGTGCACGGAAAGGCCGGGTCGACATGCTGTTCCTTTTCAGGCGGTACTAGGGCGCTTCAATCTCGATCTCGACTTCGAAACGCATCTTATCGTAAGCCGGTTCAACATGATCAGGCGTTTCACGCATCACCGTGTCATAATCGAGCGGAATATGCATATGGGTCAAGATCGCCCTTTTGGGGGCAAATCTTTCGATCCAGCCGAGCGCCTGTTCCAGCGAAAGATGGCTGGGATGATAGCGGTGCTGCAGCGCGTCGATGACGAGGATATCGAGACCGGCGAGCTTTGGCAGGGTCTCAGTCGGAAAATCGCTGACATCGGTGCAATAGGCGATATCGCCGATGCGAAAGCCCAGCGAGTGCACGTCGCCATGCTGCTGCATATGCACGTTGAAAGGTATCGGCCCACCTGCCCCCTCGATGATCAAGGGCGCATCGATATCGGCGATGATCCGCGGTTCGACGATGGGCGGATAGCTGCTGCCCGGCGGTGTTTCCAGGCAATAGGCGAACCCGTCCCAGATGCGCGCCATGGTGACGGGATCGGCATAGATCGGAATGCGGTTTTGCTGAATGGCGAAATAGATGCGCAGATCGTCGATGCCGTGCAGATGGTCGGCATGGGCATGGGTATAAAGCACCGCATCGACCGCCTCTACCTTCGCCGCGATCATCTGTTCGCGAAAATCCGGGCCGGTATCGATGACGACGGTCGTCTTGCCGCCATCGGGTCCGATCTGCTCCACCATGAAGGCCGTGCGCGTGCGCCGATTCCTGGGGTTTTCAGGGTCGCAGGCGCCCCAGTCGCCGTTGATGCGCGGCACGCCGGGCGACGACGCGCATCCGAGAACCGTGAAGCGGCGACGGTATATTGCCACGCCTACACCCTTGTCATCTTCGAAAAGCAGCGAAAGGCATTCTCGGTGGTGATGTCAGCCATCCGCTCGAAGGAAATGCCATGCACCTCGGCCAGAACCTCTGCCGTGTTGACGACATAGGACGGCTCGTTGCGCTTTCCCCGCCAGCGCTTCGGCGCAAGATAGGGTGCGTCCGTTTCCACCAGCAGCCGGTCCAGCGGCACGGTGGCGGCAATATCGCGGATGTCCTGCGATTTCGGGAATGTCAGAATGCCGGAAAAGGACACATAACCGCCAAGCTCGACACCGGTCTTCGCTAGCTCTGGGCCGGCGGAAAAGCAGTGCAGGATAAACGGGAAGGCACCCTTGTCGCTTTCCTCGCGCAAAATCGCGGCCATATCGTCATCGGCGCTGCGGCTGTGAATGACGAGCGGCAGCTTCGTCCGTCTTGCCGCCTCGATATGACGAAGGAGACCGGTCTTCTGGTCCTCCGGCTTCTGCGTATCGTAGAAATAATCCAGACCCGCCTCACCGATCGCCACGATCCTGTCATGGCTTTCCGCCAGCCGCACCAGATCGTCGGCAGAAATATCCAGCTCCTCGGCGGCGCTGTTGGGATGCGTACCGACCGAGCAGAAGACCGACGGATATTTCTCCGTGATCTTCAAAAGCTCGGGCAGACGGCGTACCCGCGTCGAGATCGTCACCATCTGGCTCACGCCCGAAGCGTGGGCGCGGGCGACGATATCGTCGCGCTCAGCCTCGAAATCGGGAAAATCCAGATGGCAATGGGTATCGATCAGCATGGTCGTCGCCTTCACGCTTCCGGAGCGACGTAACGCGGGAAGACCGGCTTCGGTGCCTCAAGCGGCGTGCCCGGAACCAGACGTCCCGCTTCGCCGAGCGCTGCAAAATCACGTTTATCGGCGGGGGCAGCAACGAGATCGAGCAGCTTCTCGCAGGATTCCGGCATGAAGGGCTGCAGGAGAATGCCAATCTGGCGCACGACTTCCGCCGTAACGTAAAGCACGGTGCCCATGCGCTCGGGATCGGTCTTCTTCAGCGCCCACGGCTCCTGCGACGCGAAATAGCGGTCAGTTTCGGACACCACGGCAATGATGGCCGCAAGCGCACGGTGGATGAGCTGCTTGCCCATCTCCTCGCGGCAAATCTCAAGCAGCCCGTCGGCGGAGGCAAGCATCGCCTTGTCTTCATCGGTGAACTCGCCGGGGGCCGGAATCTGGCCGTCGCAATTCTTGACGATCATCGACAGCGAACGGCTGGCGAGATTGCCGATACCGTTGGCAAGATCGGCATTGATGCGGGTGGCAATGCCCTCTTCGCTGTAGCTGCCGTCCTGGCCGAAAGAGACTTCGCGCAGGAAGAAATAGCGGACCTGATCGAGACCGAAATGGTTGACCAGATTAACCGGATCAACGACGTTGCCGAGCGACTTCGACATCTTCTCGCCCTTGTTGAGCAGGAAGCCGTGCGCATAGACGCGCTTGGGCAGCGGCAGATTCGCGCTCATCAGGAAAGCCGGCCAGTAGACCGCGTGGAAACGGATGATGTCCTTGCCGATGATATGCACGTCGGCTGGCCAGTATTTTGCGCGCGGGCCGTTCTTGTCCTCGATGTAACCGGTCGCGGTGATGTAGTTGGTCAGCGCGTCGACCCAGACATACATGACGTGCTTCGGGTCGTTCGGAACCTTGATACCCCAGTCGAAGGTGGTGCGGGAAATCGACAGGTCCTTGAGGCCGGATTTGACGAAAGAGATGATTTCATTGCGCCGTTCCGCCGGACCAATGAAATCCGGGTTATCCTCATAGAGCTTCAGCAGCTTCTCCTGATATTCGGCGAGCTTGAAGAAATAACTTGCCTCTTCCACCCACTCGACGGGCGTGCCCTGCGGCCCGTAACGAACGCCGTCGGCGCGCACTTCCGTCTCGTCCTCGCCGTAATAGGCCTCGTCGCGCACGGAATACCAGCCGGCATAGCTGTCCTTGTAGATGTCGCCGCTATCGGCCATCAGGTTCCAGATATTGCGCGAGGTCTCGTGGTGACGCTCTTCCGTGGTGCGGATGAAATCGTCGTTCGAGGCGTTGAGCAACTTGCCCATCTCGCGAAACTGGTCGGAGTTGCGCTGCGCCAGTTCTTCGGGCGAAATGCCTTCCGCCCGCGCCGTCTGCTGCATCTTCTGGCCGTGTTCGTCGGTGCCGGTCAGGAAGAACACATCCATTCCATCCAGGCGCTGAAAGCGTGCCATGGCGTCCGTCGCGATCAGTTCATAGGCATGACCGATATGCGGCTTGCCGTTAGGATAGGAGATCGCGGTGGTGATGTAGAATGGTGTCTTGTCTGTCATGACGGTCTATCGACTTTACAGGCTGTTTTTTGGATAGACCGCTCTTAAACCATTGTTCGCAGCAGCGAAAGAAAAAGCGTACGTTTTGTACGATGGCTTGCGGACAAAGTGGAGTTGGCGAGCGCTTGGCATCCACATTGCCGTCACCCCGGACCTGGTCCGGGGTCCAGCAGCGATCAAGTCCTTGATTGCGAAAGACTCACTGCTCACGGCGCAGACGCACCGTGGCTGGATGCCGGATCAAGTCCGGCATGACGGAGGAGACGTTTCCGTATCGGTAAAACCGTACGTTTCGGACGATTTCCTGTCTTCAAACGCCGCGAATATCCTCCAGAATGGAAAGCACCATCTGCTTCTTGTCGAGATTATAGGCCTGCGCCACCGTAATCCGTTCCGAGAGTGTCGAGGAAAGCCGTGCGTGTTTTTCCGCCGCAGCGATATCGCCCGCCATCGCCGCCGCCCGCGCGCGCTCCATCAACTCTTCCGTCACATGCTCCATGAAGAAGCCGAGAACGATGTCGCCATCCTTCTGCGCCAGGACCTCGGCAAGCTTGTGCATCTGCTTGCGCACGCCGGGCCCTTCAGCCGCCATGACTTCCGCAAAGGCCTCGACAATGTCGGAGCCGCCGTAATTCATCAGCTTCAACGCCTGCGCCACACTGCCCTTTGAGGCGGCGAGCAGGGCGTCGCGCTTTTCGCCGGATGGGCTGATGCCGAGATGATCGAGGGATTGCACCATGGCCGCATCGGAAAGCGGCAGGAGCCTCAGCGGCATGCAGCGCGAACGGATGGTCGGCAGCAATTTTCCCGGTGCATGTGACAGGACAAGGAACATCGCACGCTTGGGCGGCTCTTCCAGTATTTTCAGGATCGCATTTGCAGCATTGCGGTTGAGATCGTCGGCGGGATCGATGATGACGATACGCCAGTTGCCGGTGCCAGAGGTTTGCGAAAAGAAGTGCCCTGCCCGCCGCACCTCGTCCACAGTGGTGGCGGATTTCACACGGCCGGTTTTTTCGTCCACGGGACGGGTGAGGTGCAGCAGATTGTGCGAGGCGCCGGCGGTAATCTGCCGGCTGACCAGCGATTGCGGATCGGGATCGGCAAGGAAATCCGGCGCCAGCGACGGATCGGGATGGCTGAGCACATGATTGGCGAAACGGAAGGCGAGCGTCGCCTTGCCGATACCCTCCGGCCCTTCGATCAGAATGGCATGATGCCCTTTGCCGGAGCGATAGGACTGCGCAAGGAACGCCTCCGCTTCGGCATGACCGAAAAGCTTCGTGTTCTGCTGCGGCGCTATTGCGCCGTCGAGAACGCCCTGAACGTCACTCATGCGCCGCGCCCGCCGCAGTCTTCAGCCGCTCGAGTAACGGCTCGACAAAGGACATGACGTCCTCCGTGACCTTTTCCTCCGGCTGATCGGCATTGACGATCCGGCAGCGACGCGGCTCGGCAAGCGCAATATCCAGATAGGCCTCCCGCCGCTTCTCATGAGTCTCGATTTCCTCTTTTTCGAACCGATCCGGCGCAGCGCCCTCATCCGCACGCTTTCTGGCGCGGGCAAGGCCCTTTTCGGCGGCGATATCGAAGATCAGCGTCAGTTCCGGCACAACGCCGTCGATCGCGACCCGTTGCAGCGTTTCGATGAAATCCGGCTCCAGATTGCCGGTCGTACCCTGATAGACACGGGAAGAATCGAGGAACCGGTCGCAGAGAACGATTGCGCCCTTCTCCAGTGCCGGACGAATGACCTCCTCGACATGATCGTTGCGCGCCGCCGCAAACAGGATCGCTTCCATGCGCACCCCGAAGGATTCGGCCGCACCCGAAAGCAGTACATGCCGAACGGCCTCCGCACCCGGCGAGCCGCCCGGCTCACGCGTCACGACCACCTCGAAACCACGGCCGCGAAGCGCCTCGGCAAGCGTGCGAATCTGCGTCGACTTGCCGGCGCCCTCGCCGCCTTCGAAGCTTATGAACAATCCGGTCTTTTCGGCCAATGTCACGTCCTGCAGGGGATTTCTCAAAATTCGAAATGCCTGTTTACAGCATCGAACCGAAAAGTGTGAAGCGCTTTTGCGAAAATCCGGTGACTGAACAAAAGCATGGAGAAAGCTGTCATCTGCGCAAAAGGCGTCAGAGCCAGAACAGCAGCAATTCCTTGAGCGCGCCTGTCGCATTCTGGGTCAGCGTGCCCTTGCCCACGGCAGCCTTCGTATAAAGCGGCACTTCCCGCAACAGCCGTTCGCCTGAAAAAACCTTGAGCGTTGCGACATTCGCGCCGCTGTCGAGCGGCGCGTTGAGTGGCCAGCGATAAACGATCCGCCCGGAGATACGCTCGGGATTATTGACCGGCACCAGCACGCTGACGTCTTCTCTCGGCGAAAGATCGATATGCGAAACATTGCCGCCATAGACGCTGACGGAACCAACCGCCTCGTCCCTGGCAAAAAGGTGGCGTTTCTCGAAGGCCGTCAGCCCCCAGTCCACCACCCGCCGGGCCTCTTCCTGCCGTGTCTTATCGTCGACGATGCCGGCAAGTGCCAGATAGACCCGGCGCCCTTCACGCTCCGCGGAAACCACCGCTGCAAAACCGCTGCCTTCGGCAAAACCAAGTCCGAGACCGTCTATGCCGTTACCCAGCAGCGAGTTCTTGTTGCGCTGGAAAATCCGGTTCCATTCGAAATCCGGCCGGGTGAAAAGCCCGTAGCGATCCGGATAGGTATCGTGCAGATGCTGGGCGAGACGGACCATGTCCTTCGCGCTCGTCTGATTGCCCGGATCGGGCAGTCCTGTCGAATTGGCAAAGGTGCTGCGGCTCATGCCGAGTTCGCCTGCCCGCACCGTCATGCGCTTGGCAAATGCCGGGTCGGAACCCGCCATGCCCTCGGCGATGATGATGCAGCCGTCATTGGCGTTCTGCACTATAATCCCGGTCAGGAGATCATTGATGCTGACGGCGGATTTCAGCGCGGCGAACATGGTCGAGGTTCGCGATGGCGCACCACCCGTGCGCCAGGCATATTCCGATACGGGATAAGGCGTCTCGGGCGTCACCTGCCCTTTCGACAGCGCATCCAGAACCACCTCCACCGTCATCAGCTTGGCAAGCGAAGCGGGCGGAAAGGACTGGTTCTCATTCTGGGAAAGAAGCACCGTGCCGGTCTCGGCATCGATCATATAGGCCTGCTCGGCCTTGGCGATGAAAGGCGCCGTTTGCGACTGCGCCGGATTGCCGCCGAGAAACGCAAATGCCGCCGCCCCGGCGAGCGAAATAATAGAACGATGTATGGCCTTGCGCATGAAACCGCCCAGCTTTCCCTGCCGCAACCCGCCGCTCGCGACGAAAACGCAAGTCAGCCATAAATTCTTCAATTGGTCAGCGTGTCTTCGCCTGCTGACGCTTCACATGGGCGAGTATGGAATCCTCATTCAGCGTTCCACGATCGACGAGCACGCTGTCAAACGCACGCGACGTTCTGGAGACCGTAGCAGATTCCTCGGAATAAGCGGCTGCATATTTGGAGGATGGCGTCGGCACGCGCAGATAATTGCCGCCGGGTGCCGCCGGCTCACGCATGAAATTGCCTTCCGGGCGCTCGGCCAGGAACGGACCGATTTCCGGCAAAATCGCAAATTGTTCGAAGACCGGAGCCGGGCCATTGACCAGCGGCATGGCCTGCAGCGCTGCATTCTTCTTGGACCCCACCAGCGCCGTCTGCGTGGAAGCGCCGTAATTGGGGTTTGATGTTGGAGCCGGCACGAAATTCGGAGAAGCCGAAGCCACCATGACGCCGGTTGCGATCTGCCCTTCCGGCGCAACACCCGGCGAACGTGAGCCCTTCGGAATATAGGATGCCATCAGATAAGGCATGTCGTGACCGTCAAGCGGTGCACGGCCGGCATATTGCACCCGCACATTCGCCGTACCGGTCGCCTTCATGTCGAGAAGGTCGGCCGTCTTGCTGGAAACGTCGATCAGGCGGCCCTCGTGGAAGGGACCACGATCATTGACGCGCACCAGAACCGAAGCGCCGTTCTCCATATTGGTGATGCGCGCATAGCTCGGCAGGGGAAATGTCGGATGTGCGGCGGAAAGATGTTCCTTGTCGTAGACTTCGCCATTCGCCGTCAGGCGGCCATGGAAGGCGGAACCATACCAGGAGGCAAGGCCGGTCTTGTTGTAACCCGGCTCTTCTTTCGGGAAATAACGGCGGCCCTTGACCGTATAGGCATTGCCGACAAGCTCGCGCCCGCCGCCTTTAGGAATGATTTTTCCGTCCGCCACACGCGGGCTGGCTTTGACGCCATATTCGGATTCGGAAAAATATTCCTTGCTGCGCTTTGGCTTGGGCTTGGTATCGGAAGTGGTTGAACACGACGCTGTCGCGGCGCAAAGCACGGAAATTGCAAGCCACTTCGCACCCGATCTGGTGCTGATGCAGAGTTTCTTGACCGTAGAATTCAAATCGTCTGCCCCACGCTGCTTGCAGGCTCGGAGAACCGCACCCTCTTCCGCTTCGATTGCTTTGCCCCTGCCATCGAAGCACCTAACAGTCGCTTAATCTTGTGCATAACGTGGCGAAAATGCGAACGACTTCTGCAAAATCGATAAAATTGTAACGAACGTGGTTAATGATTTATCTCTTTTTGGACGGCGTGGAAGATGCCACCTGCCCTTGATCTGCTCGCTTTCCGGCATCCGCGCCGACGGAACAAACGCAGTGCCGCCGCGTTTCCACCCCGCAAACAACCAAGCTTCCGCCGGTTTTCGGCTGAGGGAGGAAACATGTTGAAGTCGTTAAAAGCTACGGGTCTGGCACTCGGTATAGCCCTGGTATCCATCACCGCGCCCATCCCGGCAGGCGCACAGGATATGGAGCTGAGGATCGGCCCCGATGGCGTTCGCCCCGTTATCCGGGATCGTGACCGGGATGTGGACCGCCGCGGCCCACCCCGCATGCGTGGCTGTAGCGAACGCGAAGCCCGCGCCGCCGCCCGCGAAGCCGGCCTACGCGACCCGGAAGTCGTGCGCGTCACCCCCGGCCGTGTTGTCGTCGAAGGCTTCACCCGCCGCGGACCGGACCGCATCACCTTCGCCAATGAACGTGGTTGTCCGGAAATTTGATTGCATATGACGTTTGGAGCCCGCTGAAAGGCGGGCTTCTTCATTTATTGTGGCGTTACGGTATTGTCGCTCAAACAACATGATACGGACCGGCGATCGCTCCGTTCGTTCGAATGATAATTTTGAGATTAATGGCAGATGGGGTGGGATTCGAACCCACGGTACGCTCTCACGCACGCCGGTTTTCAAGACCGGTTCCTTAAACCACTCGGACACCCATCCTTCGGTGGTGAGGCTTTATAGCGGTTTGAAAATGGCCGTCAATCCCGCTGGGAAAAGCCAGCCTCTTCTCATGGCGGAAGCCCAAGGATCATTGCCCGGGCGTCGTCGCCGGCGGCAGCAAAGACCCCTCGCCCGAAGGAACAGCAGGGATCTGCTGGTTCGAATCGAAAAGCGTCAGGCTGAGGACGATTGCAACAAGCACCAGCAACAGCGCCACGAAGAGAATTCCGGATTTATCCATGCGTCTGCTCATGTCCGGTTATGTTAGGGTCGAATATGTGCAATTCGAGGCAACATCAAGAATCGGGCAACCTGCAGGTGGATTGTCGGTTTGCTTGTCCCGTTTTGCAACTGCAAACGGAGGAAGCATTCGGTCCGACGAATAGCGGTCCAAAGCCTGCCTTCACCGATTGAGCAAAATTTATGCGCCAGCGTACTGTTTGGGACGGAAGTGGCCTATCGCGTCAGCAATATTGTCGCTTATATAATCACATCGCTCCCGGGCATTGCCCAACTTTCCCCGAGCGATCAACCTGCCCCGCTCCTTTGCGGGGCTTTTTTCTTTGATAGCGATTAAAAATTAGGACCGTCGGCGAAAGGTTGGGCGCACAGAAAGCACCTCCTGGCCGGTTCGGCAGGTCAGACGCCGATACTCGGCCCACCATCACCGTGCCGCCCACCACCCCTTAAAATATCCTCGAAAAGGTTCAGCAGCGCCGGAGGCAATGTGTCGGACAGTTCAGCGATGATGTCGTTGGCGCGATTATAGGAATAGATGGCGCACAGCGTCAGCACCAGAAGCACGATCCACGGCCAGATCGGTTTACGCCTTTGCGGCGTCCCGTTCGGTTGTTGCGGTATGGTCATGCCGGCACCTTCCGTTCAGGCCTTCACGCGCGGTTCGCCTCCCGGCGCATAGGCAGTTTTCTGCAGGAAACGGAATATGTTGCCACATTGTGCGCAGCGGATCATAAAATCCGTCGGGTCGCCCGAAGCGCGCTCGGTCCGAAAACCGCGCGGCATTTCATCGACGCGAAAATCGACGTTTGCGCGGCCCTTTTCATCGGATTCCGACACCTCGGCAAACCCCTGATGGCCACATTTGGAACATTCGAGCTTCCGGGAATATCTGTCACGCGCTGCCATATGCCGTCCTTTGCTTGCATCTCATCAGGTAGCAGCGGCAAAACATCATTTCAATGGCGATCGCCGCAGGTTAAAGCTTTGCCCATCTATTTCCACGCGGGAAAACACGCCCGATGGCAAGAACGAATGTGGAAGCTCATGCACAACGAAAGACCCCTGCCTTCATCGTCCCTGATGCGGCGCTTCGCGATTATCGCCGTCATCATTCTCGTTCTCGTCGCCGCACTCAATGTGGGCATTAAATGGTATGGCGACCGGATTCTCCAGGCGACCCATACGACAGCCACCGATGAGGTGCTGATTTCAATCGGCAACGACCGGCTGACGCTTGCGAAAAACACGCTGCGCGTGCCGTCCGAACGTCAGGATGGCGAGCGCGAGCGGGTGGATCTTTATCTGACATGGCCGGAGCTCAGGGGATATGAAGACGCCAATCGCGCTGTCTTTGACGATCCGTCACGGGCAGCGGGCCTGATTTACGTCCAGCTATCACAAAGCACGATGTCGGAGGACATGTCAGGCCGTTTCGGGCCGATTTATTCCCGGCTGACGGAAGGAGATCCGGTGCCGTTGAAGCACGGCCTGATGCTGCATCGCCTGCGCGCCGATTCCGGTTACGGCAAGGAAGTCATATTGACCGGCCGACGTGAAGGCGAAAACGACTATGTGGTCCGCTGCCTCCTGCCGCAGACACCGCAGGAAGCGACGGGCAGCGATTGCCAGAGGGATATCCACGCCGGTCAGGACCTCAGCCTGTTCTATCGTTTTTCAACCACCCTGCTGCCGCAATGGGCAAAGCTGGATGCGGATATAAAAGCTTATGTCGAGCAGCGCCTCGTAAAAGACAGAAATCCGTGACACGGCACGGAACAGATTGCGGGCGAAAAGTCGCATTTTATGGAAACCGGATACCTTTCATAAACCACTTGGTAACGCCATCCCGATAAAGTTTCTTCCCGGAGCATTCGGGCGGGGCGTGTCCGAGCGGAACAGAAATATGCGATTGAAGAGTTCAGCAGTGTTGAAAAGTCTATCCGGGGCACTTTCGCGCAATGTAGGCGCGGCGTCTTTTGTAAGGTTTGTTGCGTTGACCCTTGCTGCGGCGTTCATAACCGCAACATCCGTGGGGACTGCGCAGGCAGAGCCGAAATATGCGGGCATCGTCATCGATGCCAAGACCGGCAAGGTTCTCTACGGCGAGGATCCCGACGGCCTGCGTTACCCGGCATCGCTGACAAAGATGATGACGCTTTATCTGACATTCGAAGCGCTGAATACCGGACGTATCTCGCTCGATTCGAAGGTGCCCGTCTCGGCCAATGCCGCCAAGGAGCCGCCTTCCAAGCTCGGTGTGCGCGCCGGCGGCTCGATCACCGTCGAGCAGGCGATCCTTGCGCTCGTCACCCGCTCCGCCAACGACATGGCAACCGCACTCGGTGAATATCTCGGCGGCTCGGAAGATCGTTTCGCCCGGATGATGACCGCCAAGGCCCGTGCCCTCGGCATGACCCGTACGACCTATCGCAATGCCAACGGCCTGCCCAATACGGCGCAGATGACGACGGCACGCGACCAGGCCCGCCTCGGCATCGCCCTTCGCCAGCATTATCCGCAATATTACGGTTATTTCTCCACCCGTACCTTCAATTTCGGCAAGCAGGTCATCGGCAACCATAATCGTCTCGTCGGAACCGTAAGAGGCGTGGACGGCATCAAGACCGGTTACACCCGCGCCGCCGGCAGCAACCTTGCGACCTCGGCGCAGCTTGACGGCCGCTCCATCGTCGCCGTTGTTCTTGGTGGACGCTCCAGCGCCGCCCGCGATGCCACCATGCGCAAGCTTGTTGCCACCTACCTGCCGCAGGCATCGCGTGGCGGTAACAGCAACCTCATCGCACAGACACGGTCCGCACCGGTTGAAGAACCCGTTGCCGTGGCGGCAGCCGTTCCTTCCGTGGCAGTTGCCGCAACTGCAGCCGGCCTGCCCAATTCTGGCCCTGTGCCGCAGACCCGTTACGAAGAAGCGCCGGTTACCGCCTTCGCAGGTTCCTCTTCCAATGCAGCCGTAAAGGCCATGGAGGCCGCCACCTGGCAGAAGGGCAAGGATCCCATCAATCAGGCGCCCGTCGCACCCGATCGCAAGTTGATTACCAACTCGACCAAGGTGGACAATATCGTCACCGCATCGACCGCACCTTCGGTATCGTCTGCCCCTTCGGTTGCCGCAAAGGCAGAGGTTGCGCAGGGTGGCTGGGTGATCCAGATCGGCGCATCGCCGGATGAAAACTCCGCGCGTGGCCTGTTGCAGAACGCACAGGAGAAGGGCGGCGCCGCCCTTCGTTCCGCAAAACCCTTCACGGTCGCCTTCAGCAAGGACGGCTCCCAGATTTATCGCGCCCGTTTCGGCGGCTTTGATGGCCAGAACGCTGCGGTGAATGCATGCAATGCATTGAAAAAGAAAGGCGTCAGCTGCTGGGCGTCACTCCAGTAACAGACGTTTCCGCAGGCGGTGGTTCATTGTCGAAACATCGCCTGTCTCCTCGAATTGTGTAATGTGTAGCGAGGCTTTCCAAGATGGCAGTCAACGAGAATTATTCGGACATTGCGTCTGGCAACGGGCATGGCAGTCTGTCGGTTCTGCATCCCATTCACGAGGCGGCAATGCGTATCGCCGATCTCGGTCTCAATCGTTCCAAGGCAAAGACGCGCGATCTCGTCAGCCTGCTTCTGTCGCACGGCGCCCGCGCCTGGCGCGCCAACCAGCCGGAAGCCAGCATCCACCTTCATGTCGCACGCCGTTCAGGCCGCGCGCCGGTCCATATACGCATTCGTTAAGACCGGACTGGCAGACAATATCCAAATAAAAACCCCGCGTAGCCTGAGCTCCGCGGGGTTTTCTGTTTATCGGCAGTGAGAGAGAAACGAGGCGGCTTACGCCTCGCTCTCCGGTGCCTCCGGCGTATCCGGCAGATTGTCATCGGCCTCTTCGCCATTGCCGTTTTCGCCTTCATCGTCGCCTTCCGGCTCGTTGATGCGCTCCACGGAAACCACCTTCTCATCCTTGGCGGTCGAGAAGATCGTGACACCCTTGGTCGCACGGCTGGCAATACGGATACCGTTCACGGGTACGCGGATGAGCTGGCCGCCATCGGAAACCAGCATGATCTGGTCGCCTTCGTCGACCGGGAAAGCGGCGACAAGTTCGCCGATCTCGGCTGTCTTCGAGGTGTCGGTGGCGCGGATGCCCTTGCCGCCGCGACCCGATGTGCGGAAATCGTAAGAAGACGAGCGTTTGCCGAAGCCCTTCACGGAAACCGTCAGCACGAATTCTTCGCGCGCCTTCAGCTCCTGATAACGCTCTTCACTGAGCTCGCCCTCTTCCGTCACTTCCTCGCCAACCAGTGCGATATCATCCTCATCGACGCCAGCGGCGCGCCGCTCGGTAGCCGAACGCTTGAGGTAGGCGGCGCGCTCCCACGGTTCAGCCTCCACGTGACCCACAATGGTCATGGAGATGATGCGGTCGCCTTCGGCCATGTTGATGCCACGCACGCCGACGGAGTTACGGCCTGCAAAGACGCGCACATCGTCCACGGGGAAGCGGATGCACTGCCCGAGCGCGGTCGTCAGAAGCACGTCGTCGCGGTCGGTACAGGTTTCGACGGAGAGGATTTCATCGCCCTCCTCATCGAGCTTCATGGCAATCTTGCCATTGCGGTTGACCTGCACGAAATCGCCGAGCTTGTTGCGGCGAACCGTGCCGCGTGTCGTCGAGAACATCACATCCAGCGTTTCCCAGGTCGTTTCGTCCTCGGGCAACGGCATGATGGTGGTGATGCGCTCGCCTGGCTCCAGCGGCAGCATGTTGATGAGGGCCTTGCCCTTGGATTGCGGCGTGCCGATCGGCAGGCGCCAGACCTTTTCCTTGTACACGATACCGCGCGAGGAGAAGAACAGCACCGGCGTATGCGTATTCGCAACGAAGAGACGGTTGACGAAATCTTCGTCGCGTGTCGCCATGCCGGAACGGCCCTTGCCGCCGCGACGCTGCGCCCGGTAAGTGGTCAGCGGCACGCGCTTGATGTAGCCGAGATGCGAAACGGTAACGACCATGTCTTCGCGGGCGATGAGATCTTCATCGTCCATATCAGGACCGCCCTCGACGATCTCGGACCGGCGCGGCGTGCCGAATTCGTCGCGGATGGCGCCAAGCTCGTCCTTGACGATCTGCATGATGCGCAGGCGCGACGACAGGATTTCGAGATATTCGCTGATTTCCGCGCCGATCTTGTTCAGCTCGTCGCCGATTTCATCGCGGCCAAGCGCGGTGAGGCGGGCAAGGCGCAATTCGAGAATGGCGCGCGCCTGCTCTTCAGAGAGATTGTAGGTACCGTCATCATTGATGCGGTGCCGCGGATCGTCGATCAGACGGATCAGGCTTTCCACATCCCGCGCCGGCCAGCGCCGCGTCATCAGCTCTTCACGGGCCGAAGCCGGATCGGGAGCATGACGGATGACTCGGATGACCTCGTCGATATTGGCGACCGAAATCGCCAGACCGACCAACACATGCGCACGATCGCGCGCCTTGCGCAGCAGGTACTTGGTGCGGCGGCTGACGACTTCCTCACGGAAGGACACGAAAGCGCGCAGCATGTCGAGCAGCGTCATCTGCTCCGGCTTGCCGCCGTTCAGCGCCACCATATTGCAGCCGAAGGAGGTCTGCAGCGGCGTGTAGCGATAAAGCTGGTTCAGGATGACATCGGCATTGGCGTCGCGCTTCAGCTCGATGACAACGCGGTAACCCTGACGGTCGGATTCGTCGCGCAGGTCGGAAATGCCCTCGATGCGCTTTTCCTTGACCAGCTCGGCCATCTTCTCGATCATCGACGACTTGTTCACCTGATAGGGAACTTCCGTGATGATGATCTGCTCGCGGTCGCCGCGCATCGGTTCGATGGTCGCACGACCGCGCATGATGACCGAACCGCGGCCCGTCTCGTAAGCCGAGCGGATGCCGGAACGGCCCATGATCAGCGCGCCGGTCGGGAAATCCGGGCCGGGAATGATCTGCATCAGTTCCGGCAGCTCGATCGCCGGATTTTCGATCAGCGCGATACAGCCGTCGATGACCTCGGAGAGATTGTGCGGCGGAATATTGGTGGCCATGCCGACGGCGATGCCGCCTGCGCCGTTGACCAGCAGGTTCGGGAACTTGGCCGGAATGACGACCGGCTCCTGCAGGGTGCCGTCATAGTTGTCGCGGAAATCGACCGTTTCCTTGTCGAGGTCGTCGAGCAGCGAATGCGCGGCCTTTTCGAGGCGGCATTCGGTATAACGTTCGGCCGCCGGCGGATCGCCATCGATGGAGCCAAAATTGCCCTGCCCGTCGATCAGCGGCAGACGCAGCGACCAGTCCTGCGCCATACGCGCCAGTGCATCATAGATCGCCGAATTGCCGTGCGGATGGAATTTACCCATCACGTCACCGGTGACGCGGGCGCATTTGACGTATTTCTTGTTCCAGTCGATGCCAAGTTCGGACATGCCGTAAAGAATACGGCGATGAACCGGCTTCAGACCATCACGGACATCGGGAAGCGCGCGGGAGACGATGACGCTCATGGCGTAATCGAGATACGACCGCTGCATTTCCTCCATGATGGAAATCGGTTCAATACCTGGCGGAAGCTTTCCGCCGCCGGGGGGGCTCTGGTCAGTCAAAACGGATCACATTCTCTGTTAAGAATCGGATGGATTTTTATAGCGGAAACAGCCACGTTAAGCCAATTTCCCGGCGAGTTTTGAACAGTCTTTTGCGTCATTTGCAAGACATACACCGCTTTTCGCCATTTAGCTTGGCAAAAGCGCCGCCGCTCCCTTTCAATGCAGGCGCGACTTGCGTAGGCTCAGGCACAAAAAGGCAAAAAGCGGGGAAAAAATGGCCAGCAGCGAAATCCTCATCAACGCGCTTACCACACTTCTGGTCACCCTCGATCCGCCCGGTCTCGCGCCCGTATTCCTTGCGCTCACCACCGGCATGACGCGCGGCCAGCGCAGTCAGGTGGCGCTGCGCGGCTCGCTGATCGCCTTTGGCATTCTCGCCGTCTTCGCCCTGTTCGGTCTTACCATTCTCAACCTGCTCGGCATTTCGCTCGGTGCCTTCCGCATCGCCGGTGGCCTGCTGCTGTTCTGGATTTCCTTCGAGATGATTTTCGAGAAACGCCAGGAGCGCAAGGAAAAGACCTCCGAGATCGCCATCACCAAGGATCACCTGCACAATCTGGCGGTCTTTCCGCTCGCTTTGCCGCTGATTGCCGGGCCGGGCGCCATTTCCGCCACGGTGCTTTTGGCCGGCACGATGAAGACGACACTCGAAATGGTCGTGCTCATTCTCATCCTCGCTTTCGCCATGGCCCTCGTCTATGCCGTTCTGATCGTGTCTGAGCGCATGGACCGCTTTCTCGGCAATACCGGCCGCGCGATCCTCACAAGGTTGCTTGGCGTCCTGCTCGCAGCCCTTTCCGTGCAATTCGTGGTCGACGGAATAAAGTCAGCCTTCGGCTTCTGAGCTGCCGCCCGTCTTGACGCCCGTGCAACAAAAACCTGCGACGGGCGGAAATTGCGGAAAATCCGTCCTTTAAATCCGGGGTCAGCCTCGGCTAAAAGAGGTGTGTTCTTCGGATTCGAAAGTTTTCTCCATGCGATCCACGCTGCGCCGCCTCATCCCGGATGCCGCTCCCGTCAGTCAGAGGGAAAGGCTGCGTGCCGCAACCGGCGCTTTTGTCGGCATCTTGCTGACCGGGCTTCTGGGCAGCCTCGCTTTCCGCTTCGACCCCACCCTGCCCGCCATGATCGCCCCGATGGGCGCCTCCGCGGTGCTTCTCTTCGCCGTGCCCTCCAGCCCGCTGGCGCAACCCTGGTCCATCCTCTGCGGCAATCTCGTTTCGGCTTTCGTGGGCGTGACGGCGGCGCTTCTCGTCCCGGATGTCTTCCTTGCCAGCGCGCTCGCCATCGGCCTTGCCATTGCCGCCATGATGGCGCTGCGCTGCCTGCACCCGCCAAGCGGCGCGGTGGCGTTGACCGCCGTTCTTGGCGGCCCCGCCGTGCACAGCCTCGGTTATGGTTTTCTCCTGTGGCCCGTCGCCGGAAACTCGCTGATCCTTCTTGCCCTCGCACTCGCCTACAACAATGCCACCGGCCGCGCCTATCCTCACGGTCTGAAGCTGGGAAAGGCGAGCCATGGGACGGCAGACCCGACGCCAATTCAGAAAATCGGCTTTTCCTCGACCGATCTCGATGAGGTGCTGAAGGAATATGACGAGATTCTGGATATAGACCGCGACGATCTCGAGACCATCCTGCGCAGGACCGAACTGCGCTCCTGGCGTCGTCGCGCCCTTCATCTCGATTGCGAAAGCATCATGTCACGCGATGTCGTCGGCGTCGCCCCTGATGATAGCCTGCGCCACGCCCATGCGCTGATGCGCAACCGTCATTTCAAGGCGCTGCCTGTCACCAATGACCGCGCCGAAATCGTCGGCATCGTCACCCAGACGGATTTTCTGGAAAAGGCGAGCTGGAGAAACGGCCGCCCCTCCATCGGTTTCCTGCAGCGGCTGCGTCTTATCCTTACAGGGGCAAGCGCCCCCAACGATACCGTGAAAGACATCATGACATCGCCGGTCAGAACCGTGCGGCCTGAAACCGCAATCGAGGAGGCCATCATCCGCTTTGCGGAAGAAGGGCTGCATTACCTGCCGGTGATCGACGCCAACGGCAAGATGGTCGGCATTATATCGCAATCCGATGTCATGGTCGCGATGCTGGCGGATAAGGCTGCGGCATAAACAGCCGCAACCTCAATGCGGGCGGCAGCTTCGCTACGCCCGCCTTCTCTCATTCGCCGTCCGCTCAGAACGGAATATCGTCGTCCATGTCGTTGGAGAAGCCGCCGGAGGGCTGGCCGCCGCCACGCGAAGAGCCGCCGCGCGACGACGACTGCTGGTCGTAGCCACCACCGTAATTGCCACCGCCGCCGCTGCCATAATCGCCGCCGCCGAAGTCTCCGCCGCCGCTACGGCCACCGCCGCCGCCCTCGCCGCGACCATCAAGCATGGTCAGCGTGGAGTTGAAACCCTGCAGCACGATTTCGGTGGAGTAACGGTCGTTACCGGTCTGGTCCTGCCACTTGCGTGTCTGCAACTGGCCCTCGATGTAGAGCTTGGCGCCCTTCTTCACATATTGCTCGACGACCTTGCACAGGCCTTCGTTGAACACAACGACCGTGTGCCATTCGGTTTTTTCCTTGCGCTCGCCGCTATTGCGGTCCCGCCAGCTTTCGGAGGTGGCGATGCGCAGGTTGGCGATCGGACGGCCGTCCTGGGTCCGGCGGATTTCGGGATCGGCGCCAACATTTCCGATCAGAATTACCTTGTTTACGCTACCAGCCATCTCGTCATCCTGTCCGCCGGCCATCATGACCGGCAATTGCATTTCAAAAAATTCGGCACACAATAACCGCCACGGGCATTAAAAGGCACCGCAACAGGGGAACTATCCACAGCGAATAATCTTGAGTGTCCCGAAGGGATATTCGTACTTGCTATTTGTTCCTTTTTTGTTCTATTAAATCGTGAAATTCGAGTCAAGTGAGCCGAAAAGCCGCCGACTATAGGGAATAGACCTCGACACGTCCGGCTGCGTCACTACATAAGGGCGCGCCGCCATCAAGCCTGTTATTTTTGTCCGAGCCTTGTCATGAGTGAACTGAAGACGATTTCCATCCGTGGTGCCCGTGAGCATAATCTCAAGGGCATTGATCTGGATCTGCCGCGCAACAAGCTGATCGTCATGACCGGGCTCTCCGGCTCGGGCAAGTCATCGCTTGCCTTCGACACGATCTATGCCGAGGGCCAGCGCCGTTATGTCGAGAGCCTCTCGGCCTATGCGCGCCAGTTCCTCGAAATGATGCAGAAGCCGGATGTCGACCAGATCGACGGCCTGTCGCCGGCGATTTCCATCGAGCAGAAGACCACCTCGCGCAATCCGCGCTCCACGGTCGGCACGGTCACGGAAATCTACGACTATATGCGCCTCTTGTTTGCACGTGTCGGCGTGCCCTATTCGCCGGCCACCGGCCTGCCGATCGAGAGCCAGACGGTCAGCCAGATGGTGGATCGCATTCTCGCTTTCGAGGAAGGCACGCGCCTTTATATTCTCGCGCCGATGGTGCGCGGCCGCAAAGGCGAATATAAGAAGGAACTCGCCGATCTCATGAAGAAGGGCTTCCAGCGCGTCAAGGTGGATGGCCAGTTCTACGAAATCGCCGACGTTCCGGCCCTCGACAAGAAATACAAACACGATATCGACGTGGTGGTCGACCGCGCGGTCGTGCGCCCGGATATGGCGGCGCGTCTCGCTGACAGTCTCGAAACCTGCCTCAAGCTCGCCGACGGTCTGGCGGTCGCGGAATTCGCCGACAAACCTTTGCCGCCGGAAGAAACCGCGGCTGGCGGCTCTGCCAACAAGTCGCTCAACGAGACCCATGAGCGTGTGCTGTTTTCGGAAAAATTCGCCTGCCCCGTCTCCGGCTTTACCATTCCGGAGATAGAGCCGCGGCTTTTCTCCTTCAACAATCCCTTCGGCGCCTGCCCCAGCTGTGATGGTCTGGGCTCGCAGCAGAAGGTGGATGAAAATCTGATCGTGCCCGAACCGGCCCGCACGCTGCGCGACGGCGCCATTGCCCCCTGGGCCAAATCCTCTTCGCCCTATTACAACCAGACGCTGGAAGCGCTCGGCAAGGCCTTTGGTTTCAAGCTTTCGAGCAAATGGTCCGATCTGTCCAAGGAGGCGCAGCACGCCATCCTTCAGGGCACCGATGACAAGATCGAATTCAACTATCAGGACGGCGCTCGCTCCTACAAGACGGTGAAGAATTTCGAAGGCATCGTGCCCAATCTGGAGCGCCGCTGGAAAGAGACTGACAGCGCCTGGGCGCGCGAGGAAATCGAACGCTATATGTCGGCCGCCCCCTGCCCGGCCTGTGCGGGTTTTCGCCTGAAACCCGAAGCGCTCGCCGTCAAGATCAACAAGTTGCAGATCGGCGAAGTCACCCAGATGTCGATCCGCATGGCGCGCGACTGGTTCGAGACCCTGCCGGAGACGCTGAACGCCAAGCAGAACGAGATTGCGGTCCGCATCCTCAAGGAAATCCGCGAGCGCCTGCGCTTCCTCAACGATGTCGGGCTGGATTATCTCAGCCTGTCGCGCAATTCTGGCACGTTATCCGGCGGTGAAAGCCAGCGCATCCGTCTGGCCTCGCAGATCGGCTCCGGCCTGACGGGTGTTCTGTATGTTCTCGACGAGCCGTCCATCGGCCTGCACCAGCGTGACAATGCCCGCCTGCTGGATACGCTGAAACATCTGCGCGATATCGGCAATACCGTCATCGTGGTCGAACATGACGAGGACGCCATTCTGACGGCGGATTATGTGGTCGATATCGGCCCGGCCGCCGGCATTCATGGCGGTCAGGTGATCGCCGAAGGCACGCCGCAGGAGGTGATGGCCAATCCGAAGTCGCTGACCGGCAAATATCTCTCCGGCGAACTCGGCGTCGCCGTGCCGGCTGAGCGCCGCAAGCCCAAGAAGGGCCGCGAAATCAAGGTTTTTGGCGCCCGTGGCAACAATCTGAAGAATGTGACTGCGGCCGTGCCGCTTGGTGTCTTCACCGCCGTTACCGGCGTTTCCGGCGGCGGCAAATCCACCTTCCTGATCGAAACGCTCTATAAATCGGCGGCACGCCGGGTGATGGGCGCGCGTGAAATTCCCGCAGAACATGATCGCATCGATGGTTTCGAATTCATCGACAAGGTGATCGACATCGACCAGTCGCCGATTGGCCGCACGCCGCGCTCCAACCCCGCCACCTATACCGGTGCATTCACGCCGATCCGCGACTGGTTCGCCGGTCTGCCGGAGGCGAAGGCGCGTGGTTACGCGCCGGGCCGTTTCTCCTTCAACGTCAAGGGTGGCCGCTGCGAGGCCTGCCAGGGCGATGGCGTCATCAAGATCGAGATGCACTTCCTGCCTGACGTCTATGTCACCTGCGATGTCTGCCACGGCAAACGCTATAATCGCGAGACGCTTGATGTCACCTTCAAGGGCAAGTCCATCGCCGATGTACTGGATATGACGGTGGAGGAAGGCGTGGAGTTCTTCGCCGCCGTTCCGGCAGTGCGCGACAAGCTGCAATCGCTCTTCGATGTCGGCCTTGGTTATATCAAGGTCGGCCAGCAGGCCAATACGCTCTCCGGTGGCGAGGCGCAGCGCGTCAAGCTCGCCAAGGAACTGTCGAAACGCTCGACAGGCCGCACGCTTTACATTCTCGACGAACCGACGACGGGCCTTCATTTCCACGACGTCAACAAGCTGCTGGAAATGCTGCAGGCGCTGGTGGACCAGGGCAATTCCGTCGTGGTGATCGAGCATAATCTCGAAGTTATCAAAACCGCCGACTGGATCATCGATATCGGCCCCGAAGGCGGCACTGGCGGCGGCGAAGTGGTGGCAACCGGCACGCCGGAAGACATCGTCAAGAACGAGCGGTCCTATACCGGTCACTTCCTGAAGGAACTTCTGGAACGCCGGCCGGCCGGAAAGCGTGAGGCTGCGGAGTAAAATTCCCGGATATTGCCGGGAATTTCGCACCCTTTCCGTCATCCTCGCCCTTGAGGCGAGGATCCACAGCCGCCGAGAACATGGATCCTCGCCTCAAGGGCGAGGATGACGTCGGGAGCGACGTTGAAAAGAAAACGCCTATTTGGGAGGAACAGCATATGTCGACATCAGGCACGATCCGCACCGGTATCGGCGGCTGGACCTTCGAGCCGTGGGAAGGCACGTTTTATCCGGAGAAACTGCCGAAAAAACGCCAGCTCGAACATGCCAGCCGGCAATTGACGGCGATTGAGGTGAACGGCACCTATTATAGCAGCCAGAAACCCGAGACCTTCGCCAAATGGGCGGCGGATGTGCCGGAGGATTTCATCTTCTCCCTGAAGGCAAGCCGTTTCGTCACCAATCGCAGGGTTCTGGCCGAAGCGGGCGAATCGATGACGAAATTCCTGACACAGGGCCTGACGGAGCTTGGGTCTCACCTTGGCCCGATCCTCTGGCAATTCGCACCGACGAAAAAATTCGACGCTGATGATTTCGGCGCGTTTCTGGCGCTGCTTCCCGAAAAACAGGACGGCATCCGCCTTCGTCACGTAGTCGAAGTGCGCAACCCGACATTTCAGGTGCCGGAATTCATCGATCTTCTCGCCAGACATAAGGTCGCCGTCGTCTGCGCCGATCACCACGACTATCCGATGCTGCCGGATGTAACGGCGGATTTCGTCTATTGCCGGCTCCAGAAGGGCGAGGACGATATCGAGACCTGCTATCCGAAGACCGGGATTGACCACTGGGCAAAACGGGTCAAGACCTATGCGGCGGGCGGCGTGCCGGATGACCTGCCGCTGATCGCGCCCGACAGGCAAATCGAAAAAACGCCCCGCGACGTCTTCGCCTTCTTCATCACCGGCGGCAAGGTCAATGCGCCGAACGGTGCGCAGGCGCTGCAGAAAGCGGTCTGAGCGGGAAAGCCCGCTCGCGATCGCTTGATCCACCTGACCAGGCGGCACCAAAAGTCGGGGAACAGATGTCCCCGTCTTATTGCGGTCATCTCGTGCCGGCTAATATCTCGAGACCTCCATCGTCTTCAAAGGGTTGGCCGGGAATGGGAATGATTGAAACGGAACGTCTGCGCCTTCACCACTGGCGGGACGATCATTTTGAAGCTTTCGCCGCAATGCAGACGGACCCGGAGGTGATGGCCGATCAGGGTGGGCCGGCGGATAACGCAAAGAGCAGAGAGAAATTCGAACGTTACCGCAAGGCGGAGCGCGACCACGGCATTGCCCGCTGGGCGGTGGAAAGTCCGGACGGCGTCTTTCTCGGTTATGCCGGCATTATGCCGCGCATGACAGACGACCATCCGCTCGGCCTGCACCACGAAATCGGCTGGCGTTTCATCCGGCAGGCCTGGGGAAAGGGTTACGCAACCGAAAGCGCAAGAGCGGCGCTGGCGCATGCGGCCCATCGCTCAGACATAGCCCGGATCGTCGCCTATACAAGTTCCGATAATATCCGATCGCAATCCGTCATGACCCGCCTTGGCCTGATACGGGAACCATCTCTGGATTTTACGGTTCCGGGCGATATCGACAGGGAATGGCGCGGACTGGTCTGGGTTGTTCCCTGAAAGGCTTTCCATCGCACCGACGGCGCTGCAAACCAAGGCCCTTGCCGGGCCTCAGCCAGCCAGCTCTTTCGCCGGGTTGAAATCAATGGCCGCAAACGCAGCCTCGATCACCTCGGTGCCAGCGCCCGGCCGGGTCGCATCGCTGGAAAGGATTTGCCGGAAACGACGTGCACCCGGCATGCCCTGAAACAGACCGACCATATGCCGGGTAACATGGTTGAGACGCCCACCTGCGGCAATATAGTCAGCGGCATAGGCCATCATGGCATCACGCAGCCGCATCCAGTCCGGCTGCAGGGCATCCTCGCCATAGATGCGATGGTCGACATCCGCAAGGATGGAGGTATTGTGATAGGCGGCACGGCCAAGCATCACGCCGTCCATATGGTGCAGATGATCGCAGGCCTGATCGAGATCGGCGATGCCGCCATTGATGCCGATGAAAACGTCGGGATTTTCCCGCTTCATGCGATAGACGAGTTCATAATCAAGCGGCGGCACCTCGCGGTTTTCCTTCGGCGAAAGCCCCTGCAACCATGCTTTTCGCGCATGAATCCAGATGGCGTCCGCACCGACGGCGATAACGCGCGCCAGAAAATCCGGCAGTACGGCCTCCGGCTCCTGATCATCCACGCCAATGCGGCATTTCACCGTGACCGGCACTTTTGCAACGGCCTTCATCGCCGCCACACATTGCGCCACGACATCCGGCTCACGCATCAGGCAGGCGCCGAAGGTACCGGATTGCACCCGGTCCGAAGGACAGCCGACATTGAGATTGATCTCGTCATAGCCGTAATCACCGGCGATCCGCACGGCCTCCGAGAGCTTGAACGGATCCGATCCACCCAGCTGCAATGCGACAGGATGTTCCTGGGGGTGATAACTGAGCAGCCTGTCCCGCTGGCCATGGATGATGGCGTCGGCAACGATCATTTCGGTATAAAGCAGCGCGCGCTTCGACAGCTGCCGGTGCAGAAATCTGCACCTCGTGTCGGTCCAATCGATCATCGGGGCCACGGCGAAGATTTTTTCGCCGCTTGCAAGCGCTTGTCTGTACATGGATTAACCTCTTTGCGCCGGCTTCTACAGCAAAGGACCGCAAAAAGCCAGTTTTGCCCTCGCCAGCATTTTCAACTGGAAATCAGCCCGGAATCGCGGGACAAGAATTGCACCTTAAAAAAGACGACAGGAAACTCCCATGGCCGCCACCGTCATCCCCGCCCCGCAACCCGTGCTCCTGCCAGTGAACGGCACGAGCGACATGTTCCCCGTGCGGCGGGTCTATTGCGTCGGTCGCAACTATGCCGATCACGCGATCGAGATGGGCCACGATCCCTCGCGTGAGCCACCCTTTTATTTCCAGAAGAACCCGGACAATCTCCTGCCCGCAGGTCAGGACTTCCCCTACCCGTCGCTGTCTTCGAACGTCCATTACGAAGTCGAGTGTGTCGTGGTGCTGAAAAGCGGCGGTGCGGATATTCCGGCGGACGAAGCGTTGAACCACGTCTGGGGTTACGCCGTCGGCATCGACATGACGCGCCGTGATCTGCAGGACGGCCTGAAGAAGATGGGACGCTCCTGGGAGGGCGCCAAGGCATTTGAATATTCCGCGCCGGTTTCGGCCATCGTCCCCGCAGATAAAATCGGCCATCCGGCGACCGGCGCGATCTGGCTCGATGTCAATGGTGAACGCAAGCAGACGGGCGATCTTGCGCAGATGATCTGGAAGGTGCCGGAAGTGATCGCCGAGCTTTCCAAGCTCTTCACGCTTGCCGCCGGCGACGTGATCATGACCGGCACGCCGGCTGGCGTCGGCCCCATCGTGCGCGGCGACAGGATCGAGTGTGGCGTCGAAGGTATCGGCACGCTGTCCGTCACCGTCGCCTGAGCATGATCGACGCATAATCCATAGGGAGGAACCGCCATGCCGCTTTTTCGTCTCGGCAATCGGGTGCCGCAGACCCCCGCTGCCGATCGTTACTGGGTGGCTCCCGACGCCAATGTCATCGGCTCGGTGACGCTGGGTGAGGATGTCGGCATCTGGTTCGGCGCGACGCTGCGCGGCGATAATGAGCCGATCAGCGTCGGGCGCGGCACGAACATTCAGGAAGGCGCGATGGTGCATAGCGACCCCGGCTTTGCCGCAACGATCGGCGAAATGTGCACCATCGGCCACCATGCCATCGTGCATGGCTGCACCATCGGCGACAATTCGCTGATCGGCATGGGCGCGACGATCCTGAATGGCGCGAAGATCGGCCGCAACTGCCTTGTCGGCGCCAATGCGCTGGTGACCGAGGGCAAGGAATTCCCGGATAATTCACTGATCGTCGGATCGCCGGCGCGAGCGATCAGGACGCTGGATGACGAGGCCGTCGACAGCCTTCGCCGCTCGGCCGAAAAATACATCGAGAACTGGAAGCGTTTTTCGAAAGACCTGGCGATCATCGAAGGATGAGAAACGGCGGACGATGTCGCCCGCCCCGACAACAATGCCTATGACGCGCAATTGGCGCAGAGGCCGCGAATTTCAATCGTGGTCTTTTCCGCCTTGAACTTGCTGTCCTTCACCCAGCGCTCGAGGCGATGGTCGATTTCGTGATCATGGAATTCGGTCACCTGTCCGCAGGATTCGCAGATGGCAAAGGCCACCGTTCCGTGATGATGCGAGCAGCATTCGGCCTGCGTGTGGGTGCAGGCGACGAAAGCGTTGAGGCTTTCCAGCCGGTGCACGAGACCGTATTCAACAAGCTTTTCCAAAGCCCGGTAAACCTGCAGCGGTGCACGGAACCCGTCATCCCGCAGCTTGTCGAGGATCATGTAGGCGCTGAGCGGCTGATGCGCATTCGACAGGGCATTCATGACCAGCGACTGGTTCTTGGTGAGGTTCTGCTGGGTCTGCACATTCATGACTTGCCTCCTTCATCCGCGGAGCGGGAAAAACCTGGCGCCGGTAACAGGCTTATAACGAACAGGATCACGGCGGCAACCACGATGGAGGGGCCCGACGGCGTATCATAGGTCAGCGAGCCGAACAGGCCACCAATGACGGCAACCGCGCCGATCAGCGAGGCGACCACGGCCATCACCTCAGGCGTGGCCGAAAAGCGCCTTGCGGTCGCCGCCGGTATGATGAGCAGCGAGGTAATCAGCATGATGCCGACCACCTTCATGGCAATGGCGATCACCAGCGCCATCAACAGGGTGAAGATGAGCTTGGCCCGTTCCGGGTTCAGCCCCTCCGCCTCTGCGAGCTCATTATTGACGGTGGAGGCGAGCAGCGACCGCCACAGGAAAACCATGGCGACGATAACCACCAGTCCGCCGCCCCAGATCAGCGCGATATCGCTGCGGGTAACGGCCAGAATATCGCCGAACAGGAACGAGACGAGATCGATGCGCACCCAACTCATAAAGGCGACGATGACGAGACCGATCGCCAGCGCCGAGTGGGACAATATGCCAAGCAGAGCATCGGCGGAAAGCGCCTGCCGCCTTTGCAGAAAAATCAGCAGGATCGAAACGGCCGACGCCACCAGAAAAACGCTGACGATGAGGCTGAGCTGCAGCAGCAGCGACAAGGCAACGCCAAGCAGTGCGGAATGCGCCATCGTATCGCCGAAATAGGCCATGCGCCGCCAGACGACGAAGCAGCCGAGGGGACCGGCGGTCAGGGCAACGCCGATGCCCGCGAGCATGGCGCGAACGAAGAAATCGTCAAACATGGCGCTCTCCCTGCCCGTGGCTTGCGGGGCCGTGGGCCTGATGGTCATGCTCATGACCGCAGCCGCATTCGCCATGGTCATCATGGCGGTGACCATGGTCATGCGTGTGATGATGGCCATCTTCGGGATGGCAATGATCGGTCACGGAGCCATCCGCATGCTGCACCCGGCCATCGGGCAGATGGGTGTGATCGTGATGGTGACTGTAAACGGCAAGGCCCTTGGCGGCCGCCCCGCCGAACAGCCGCATATATTCCGGGCTCTGGCTCACCGTCTGCGGCGTTCCGCGGCAGCAGACATGGCCGTTCAGGCATATCACAGTGTCGGTTTCCGCCATCACCACATGCAAATCATGCGAGATTAACAGAATTCCGCAATTGCTTGAATTTCTGATATTTTTTATCAGTTCATAGAGCGCTATCTCACCGGAGAAATCGACACCCTGAACAGGTTCATCCAGAACCAGCAGGTCCGGCTTGCGCGCGATGGCACGGGCGAGAAGCGCACGCTGGAACTCGCCGCCAGACAGATGCTGGACTTCTGCACCCGCCAGATGCGCGATGCCCGTGGCGTTCAACGCCGCATCGATCTCACGGGCGGCCAGCGGCCCGGTCAGCGTCATCAACCGGCGCACGGAAAGCGGCATGGTCCAGTCCACGGATAGCTTCTGCGGCACATAACCAACACGCAGACCGGCAATGCGCGACACCTCACCTTCGCTCGGCTTCAACACGCCGATGGCCATTTTCGCACTGGTGGATTTCCCCGAACCATTGGGGCCGATCAGCGTAACGATCTCGCCTTTGCTGACGGAAAACTCCACGCCGCGCACCAGCCAGCGGCCGTTGCGCTGCACGCCGGCATTGGAAAGGGAAACCAGTATGTCGTTACCCTTGGGGGCGGAATGAAGCATGGGATTGTCCGATTGGCGATGTTGCTTACCGCTATTGCATACGTTATAGAGTTACGCAATAAATGTAATAACATAACTATACTTCTTCAAGTGGAGTGCATTTCATGAAGTCGATCCTGATCCCGCTCATGGCATCGGTGGCAATAGTAGCGGCCGCTTCCGGCGCCATGGCCGCACCCAATGTCGTGGTCTCGATCAAGCCTGTCCACTCCCTTGTCGCGGCAATCATGCAGGGCGTAGGCGAACCGCAGCTCCTCGTCGAGGGTGCGGCCTCTCCCCATACCTATAATCTCAGGCCCTCCAATGCACGCACGCTCCAAAAGGCCGATCTGGTCTTTTGGGTCGGGCCCGGGCTCGAAGCTTTCCTGGAAAAGCCGCTGGAGGCGCTGACCAGCAAGGCGACTGTGGTGGAACTGGAAGACGCCAAGGGGCTGGAAAAGCTGCCCTTCCGCGAAGGCGGCCCTTTCGAGGCGCATGATCATGCCGAAGAAGAACACGGCGAACATGACGGCCATGCCGAAAAGGCAGGCACGCATGATCATGCCCATGATCACGACGATCATGAGCACGGCGCATATGACACACATCTCTGGCTTGATCCCGCCAATGCCAAGGCCATGGCGCAGGAGATCGAAACCGCGCTGATTGCGGCAGATGCCGGCAATGCCGCGACCTATCAGGCCAATACGAAGAAGCTGATCGATGACATCGACGCGCTGGACACCGAAATTGCGGAAACGGTCAAGCCGGTGAAGGACAAGCCCTTCATCGTTTTCCACGATGCTTACCAATATTTCGAACACCGTTACGGCGTGAAAACGGCGGGATCGATCACCGTCAGCCCCGAAACCCTGCCGGGCGCGGATCGCGTCAGCCAAATGCAGGAAAAAGTCCGCCAGCTTGGTGCGACCTGTGTTTTTGCCGAACCGCAGTTCGAGCCGAAGCTGATCTCGGTCATCACCGAGGGCACGGCGGCAAAATCCGCAACGCTCGATCCGGAGGCGGCCACGCTGGAGCCCGGTCCCGACCTCTATTTCAAGCTGATGCGCGGCATTGCCGCCTCACTGAAGGATTGCCTGTCCTGATCCGGACTGGCGATCCTTCTCTCAAGGCTTCGGCGCCATCTCGGACCAGACCGGCCCGCTGATACTCTGCAGGGTTTCCGGTGACGCGCCGTTGATGCGCGCCAGAAGGGCTGTCGCAAGCTCCCTGCCCGCCAGCTTGATATCTTCGTTGACGGTGTGGATCTGCGGCTTGATCCAGTTCAAAAACTCTGCGGACTGCTTCGAGACGATGTCGATGTCCTCGCCGATCCTCACACCCGCCGCCTCAAAACCCGCCACAAGGGCGATGGTGCTGCTGCCGCTGATGGAGACAATGCCATCGGGACGATCGTCCGATTGCATCAGCCTCTGGCCAAAATCGCGAATCCTGTCGAGCGGCGTTTCGATGGTCACGGCATCGATTGGAAATTCGGAAAGGCCGAAATCCCTGATCCCGCGATTGAAGCCCTTGCGGGCATGGTCGTGGAAGGAAAAGCGTGATGGGGGCACAATCACGGCAATCCTCTTGCGTCCGCATTGAGCCAGTCGCTCGACAGCCTCATAGGCGTAAGCCTCGTTGTCGAAATCATGATAGGCATGTTCAATGCCCATATCCGAGCGGCCGTGGGTGACAAAGGGCATGTTGCGCTCTGTCATGAAACGCACGCGCGGATCGTTCGGCTCGATCTTCGAAATAATGACCCCATCCGCCGAGCCGGTCTCGAGAATGTAGCGGATCGGCACCATGGAATCCTTGGCATGGGTGTGTGGTGTGACGACAAGGTGATATTGGGTGGTGGCGAGAACCTCGGTGATGCCGAACACCATCTGGCTGGTGAAACCCATCAACTCTTCATCGACGCTCAGCACAAGGGCAATCACATTGGTCTTGCCGGTGCGAAGGCGCACACCCGCACGGTTCGGCTGGTAGCCGATCTGCCGGGCGATAAGCCGCACACGCTCCTTGGTTTCAGCGCCAATATCCGGTGCATCCTTCAGCGCGCGAGACACGGTGGTAATGCCCAGGCCTGTCATGAAGGCGATGGTCTTCAAGGTTGGGCGCTCGCCCGTCGTGACGGGCATATCGCCCCCGCCGGATTTACCTGTATCGTTCATGTCATTTCGCCACGCTTTACCGGACAGTAATCATAGATAGCTTTTACTCTGTTGCAAAGGCAAACGTCACAAACCGCCAGCCGGCTCGCTCATGGCGACGCAAATCATGACTATAACGATATAGGCAGGGAAAAATTCCTCCGTTGCCCGCAAAACCTCCCTAACCTCAGATGCAGAGATCGCGATCGCTTCCAGGCGGAAAAATCCTTATTATTTAGATTAAATAATCAACCAAAACATATGATTCAAAACGTAAAAACATGATATATTGAAAACAATAGCCTCTGCCAGTTATCGTCTTCCGCCGGCAGGCATCTTTACCTTTGTAAGTTTCATCCTGAAGGCATGACGGAACGATTATTTTACGGTAACGTTGCCGGAGGGAGGAGACTGTCTAGCCGGACGAGTTTCTATCAGCCGGTGCACGGGCATCCGTCTTCCCCAGATTCTGACACAAGCCTGCATCATAATGCCGGCCCATCCGCTTCGAATTCATATTACGCAGGGTCCGATCATGATTTCCTCCTCCACGCCCGAAACCGTCATCGATCTGGCCGGGCTGTGGCGCCTGCAATCCGCGGAAGGAGACCATGCGACCGAACTTTCCATACCCGGCGACATTCACAGCGCACTCAAAAATGCAGGCATCATTCCCGACCCCTATCACGGTGCCAATGAAACCGCGGTGCAATGGGTCGCGCAGCGGGACTGGATCATCCAGCGGACATTCGTGCTCGATGATGCTGAAGCCAGCTGGTATCTCGATATCGATTACCTCGATACGGTCGCCATCATCTTCGTCAACGATGTTCCGGTTCTCACCGCAGACAATTGTTTCCGCCGTTACCGCCCAGACGCGTCGCGCGCGCTGCGGCCCGGCGAAAACACCATCCGCATCCATTTTCACTCCAACATTGCGGCCGGTGCGGAACGGCAGGCGCGGCAGCCTTTCTATATTCCCTATCACCCCGGCAATTCGCCGATCGCCAATGGCAACATGCTGCGCAAGCCGCAATGCCATTTCGGCTGGGACTGGAACATCGCGATTGCGCCGCTCGGCCTTTACGGCAAAATCCTGCTGAAGCGCCTTGATACCGCACGTATAGAACATGTCGTCACCTCCCAGCACCATGTCGAAGGCGGCGTCGAGCTGCATGTCGCCGTCACACTGTTTGCCGAAGGCCCGGCCAGCCTGCCGGTCTATCTGTCTCTCAACGATGAAAGGCTCAGGCTCGATTGCGGCGTCGGCGCCGGTGAAACGCTGGTGCGCCACGTCTTCTTCGTGGAAAATCCGGAACTCTGGTGGCCGGCTGGCAGTGGCGAACAGACGCTCTACAGGCTGACTGTGGAATTGCCCGATGAGACCGTGACCCGCCAGATCGGCTTCAGGACCATCGAGCTTCTGACGGACAAGGACGAGGCCGGCAGCCGCTTCGCCTTCCGCATCAATGGCCGGGAAATCTTCTGCCGCGGCGCCAACTGGATCCCCGCCGATGCGCTCTATTCGCTGACCAGCCGGGAAAAGACCGAGGACCTTCTCTGCTCCGCGGTCGAGGCAAATATGAACATGATCCGCGTCTGGGGTGGCGGGTTCTATGAGGAAGACTGGTTCTACGATCTCTGCGACCGTCTCGGCCTGCTGGTCTGGCAGGATTTCATGTTCGCCTGCAATCTCTATCCCTGCAGCGAGGATTTCCTCGATAATGTCGAACACGAGGTCGATTATCAGGTGAAACGCCTCTCCTCCCATCCGTCCATCGCGCTCTGGTGTGGTGATAACGAGCTGGTGGGTGCGCTGACCTGGTTCGATGAATCTCGCAACAATCGCGACCGTTACCTCGTAGCCTATGACCGCCTGAACCGCACCATCGAACGGGCTCTGAAAAAAGCCGCTCCCGAAGCGCTCTGGTGGCCATCGAGCCCCGCCTCCGGTTATCTCGATTATGGCGATGCCTGGCACGCGGATGGTTCCGGCGACATGCACTACTGGTCCGTCTGGCACGAGAACAAGTCGTTTAATAATTACCGTTCGGTGAAGCCGCGCTTCTGCTCCGAATTCGGTTTCCAGTCCTATACATCCATGCCCGTCATCCGCACCTACGCGGAAGACAGGGACATGAACATCGCCTCCCCGGTCATCGAGTTGCACCAGAAGAATGTCGGAGGCAATGAGCGCATCGCCGGCACCATGTTCCGCTACTTCCGCTTCCCGAAGGATTTCGAGAATTTCGTTTATCTGAGCCAGGTGCAGCAGGCGCTGGCCATCCGCACGGCTGTCGATTACTGGCGCTCGCTGAAGCCCCATTGCATGGGCACGCTTTATTGGCAGCTCAACGATACCTGGCCGGTCGCCTCATGGTCGAGCCTCGATTATGGCGGCGGCTGGAAAGCGCTGCATTATGCCGCCCGCCGTTTCTTCCAGCCCGTCACCGTCTCGGCCATCCCTTCCGACGATGGACGCCGGGTGAGCTTCTCCATGGTCAACGACACGGCGGAAGATGTGGAAATCGACATGAACATCGTTGCGCTGACCATGGACGGCAACCGCGTGCCGCTGAAATCCGCCAACGGCACCTGCGCGACCGACAGGGCCGCCACGCTGACGGATATCGACATGGACAGCCTGCCTGATGGCGCCATCCTCGCCTGGAATTTCATCGCTTCCAACGGCATGACCGGCGAAGGCCACCATGTGCGCGACACCTACAAAGCGCTGGAGCTTCAGCCTGCTGGCCTGACATTCAACACCAACACACTGAAGAACGGCCAGTTCGAAATCGATGTGACGGCTACGGGTCTCGCCCTCTTTGTCATGCTGGAGGCCGATCAGCCCGGGCGCTATTCGGATAATCTGTTCGATCTTTCCGCTGGCGAAACGCGCCGTATCATCTTCACCCCGAAAGCGAATGGCGGGCAGCCGCATTTCCGCATCTTCGATCTTTACACCTGCCAATCCTCGCATTGAAACAAGGCGGAGAAAGGCATAACCATCCCTCTCGGGAATGACAGGTGCGCCCGCGCCTGTCCCATCAGTTCAAAGGCTGCCGGATTCTGCGCAGCCGATCATCAGCGAATGGAGGAAGACCCATGGTTTGGCAACCGGCCGAAAACCGATACAAATCCATGAAATACAATCATTGCGGAAAGACCGGCCTGAAACTGCCGGCGATTTCGCTCGGCCTTTGGCACAATTTCGGCAATGACACGCCACACCAGACCAAACAGGCCATCTGCCGCCGCGCCTTTGATCTCGGCATCACCCATTTCGATCTCGCCAACAATTACGGCCCACCGCCCGGCAGTGCCGAAACCGCCTTTGGCGAGATTCTGAGGACCGATTTTGCCGGCTATCGCGACGAGATGATCATCTCCTCCAAGGCCGGTTACAATATGTGGCCCGGCCCCTATGGCGAATGGGGCAGCCGCAAATACGTAATCGCCTCCTGCGACCAGAGCCTGAAGCGCATGGGGCTGGATTACGTCGATATCTTCTATTCCCACCGTTTCGACCCCAATACGCCGCTTGAGGAAACCTGCGGCGCGCTGGACCAGATCGTGCGCTCGGGCAAGGCGCTTTATGTCGGCATCTCGTCCTACAATTCGAAGCGCACCCGTGAGGCCGCAGCGATCCTGAAGGACCTCGGCACGCCCTGCATCATCCACCAGCCGAGCTATTCGATGATCAACCGCTGGATCGAGGAAGACGGTCTCGTCGACACGCTGGAAGAACTAGGCATCGGCTCCATCGTCTTCTCCCCGTTGGCGCAGGGCATGCTGACCACGAAATATCTCGGCGGCGTGCCGGACGGCAGCCGTGCCGCGCAGAGCAAGTCGCTCAACCCGGCCTTCCTCAACGAGCGCAATGTCGAGAACATCCGTGCCCTCAACAGCATTGCCGAGCGGCGTGGCCAGACGCTGGCGCAGATGGCGATTGCCTGGGTTCTGCGCGGCGGCCGCATCACTTCGGCGTTGATTGGCGCAAGCCGTGTCGAACAGGTCGAGGATTGCGTGAAGGCGCTCGACAATCCGGATTTCACGGCCGAAGAACTTGCCGAAATCGACCGTTACGCCAAGGAAGCGGATATCAACCTCTGGGCAAAATCCGCCGAACGGGTCTAATCGAAAAAAAGACCGCCCGGTTTTGCCGGGTGGTCCTATCACTCAATGAGGCAGCGAAAGTCGCTACCGGAACAGAAGGGGCTTGTTGTAGGGAATCCAGCCGTTTTCGAATGGCCCCGAAGCCCCCCGCGCGCTCACATGGGTTACCCAAGCTTGGGTCGAGGTTCCTTTATTAGCCGCAGAACACGCGAATGACGGTCGACTTCGGATTAGTCACAGATTCTGTGGCAGTGCCGCTATGAACAAAGTTCAATCTTGACGGTGTGTCATTAGCAACGCGCTCTTGTCGCCCATAATGCCGCGAGTCTCCGGGAATATTCAGACCAACAGTCGCGGATGAAGGCCCTCCAATATATTTCTGATAGCGCGACGCACCACAAGCGTCAGAAGACGACCCGGAGTTATTAAGCGTTGTCGGCGCAGTTGTGCAGCCACTAAGGGTGATCAATATGAGCGACACTGATGTAACTAATCTTGACTTCATGCTTATCTCTTCTACTCGCCTTGGTCGTGGTCAGATATTCATTTCTCACTAAAGTCGCACGTATCTAATTGCAAATATTTCAAAATTTGAACGTTTTTTGAGGTGAATAAAACTATAATTGGCACAACGGATCGACGTTGAATGCCATCGCAGCGCGCGTTCGGCTCAGGCTTCCGTGGTGCGTTTCGCGCACTGGAACCTGCAGTCAGCGTCGGCGCCATGGTACTTGCGCTTTCACAGGCAAGGCGGATTTTGGGGTTTAATCAACAGCAGCATTTGCACGTGACGGCGTGGTGGACAAAACGACAGCCGGGTGGTCGGATCACTTTGGCAGCAAGAAAAATCTCAAAATAGAAGATTAACTCCCGCCCCTAACCGTTAATAACCATTACATAAATGTAATTTTAAATTCAGTTTCCGTTCATTCGTTTATTCGTAAGTTCTCCTCATCGAAACACGAGAGGAAACTTCCATGAAAAAGTTCGTCACCATTCTTCTGGCCGCTACCGTTCTCGCCGCTCCGATGGCTCAGGCCCAAAGCCGCCACGACGATCGCCATCGCGGTGTTACCGTCGAGCGTCAGGTCACCACCAAGAAGGTCATCGTCAAGAAGCACCGCTGGGATCGCGGCCAGCGTCTGTCTGCGGGCGAACGCCGTCATGTGATCGACCGCCGCGATTATCGCCGCTATCGCCTTGCCGAACCGCGCCGCGACCAGCGCTGGGTCCGCGTCGACAACCAGTTCCTGCTCATCAATGCCGTCAGCGGCCTGATCGTCGGCCTCGCCGCCGCCCGTTAATCCAGGCATCGATGAAATGAAAAAGGCCCGCTCGCGCGGGCCTTTTGTCGTTTGTCGTTTCAGCCGATCAGAAAATGTCGGCGCCGCTGCCCCAAGGGCCATGCGGCTTGTCCACGCCGTCGGTACGCTCGAAACCATGGGCGCCGAAGAAGTCGCGCTGCGCCTGAATGAGGTTGGCGCTGCCGCGGCCACGGCGATAGGCATCGAAGTAACCGAGTGCCGAAGCCAGCGCCGAAACCGGCAGGCCGGAGAGAACGGCATAGGAAACGACACGGCGCAGCGGTGCGTCGGTATCCTTGACGATGCCGGCGAAGGCAGGCGTCACGATGAGGTTGGCCACATGCGGGTCCTTGGTGAAGGCCGAGGTGATCTCATCGAGGAATTCCGAGCGGATGATGCAGCCAGCGCGCCAGATGCGGGCGATCGTCGGCATCGGCAGGTTCCAGTTGAACTCCTTCGAAGCGGCCGACATGATGGCGAAGCCCTGCGCATAAGCGCCGACCTTGGCGGCCAGAAGCGCGCTTTCCAGATCGGCGATGAAGGCCTTTTTGTCAGCCGGTGCCGCTGCAAGGGTCGGCAGGCCGAAGATCTTCTCGGCAGCTTCACGCTCATCCTTCTGCGACGACAGGATACGGGCAGCCACGGCCGCCTCGATGGCGGTTGCGGCGACGCCCATGTTCTGCGCCTCGATGACCGACCACTTGCCGGTGCCCTTCTGGCCGGCCTTGTCGAGGATCAGATCGACCATCGGCTTGCCGGTGATCGGATCGGCGGCGCGCAGGACCTTCTCGGTGATTTCGATCAGGTAAGAATTCAGGCGACCCTTGTTCCATTCGGCGAACACGTCGGCGATTTCGACGGCGCTCATACCAAGGCCATCACGCAGGATGCCGTAGATTTCGGCGATCATCTGCATATCGGCATATTCGATGCCGTTATGGATGGTCTTGACGAAGTGGCCGGCGCCGTCATTGCCGAGCCATGCCACGCACGGATCGTTATTGTACTTGGCGGAAATGGAAGTCAGCACCTTCTCGACACGCTTCCAGCTGTCTTCGGTGCCGCCGACCATGATCGACGGTCCATGGCGCGCACCTTCTTCACCGCCGGAAACGCCCATGCCGATAAAGGTCAGACCGCTATCCTTCAGATTGTCGAAACGGCGGATCGTATCGCGGAAATTCGCGTTGCCGGCATCGATCATGATGTCGCCATTGGCGAGATGCGGTTTCAGGATTTCCATCTGCTGGTCGACCGGATCGCCGGCCTTGATCATGATGATGATCGGGCGCGGAGGGCGAATGGCGGCGACGAATTCCTCGATGGTTTCGCAGGGGATCAACTGTCCCTGCAAGTCCCCAGCCTCGGCGTAGAATTTTTTCGTCGCTTCAGGGGTTCGGTTGAATACGGCAATCTTGTTGCCCTTTTCCGCGATGTTCAACGCCAGGTTCGAGCCCATGACGCCGAGACCGATCAAACCGATTTCTGCCTGTTCCACGGATGTGCCTCCATCTTGCTTTTAGGTGGTCGTGTTGTGGCACTGTAATGAACAAACGGCAAGGCTGGGGGCGACTGAAACGATTAAATTTTGATGACGCAAATCAGCTTTGCATATTTGCGACAGGTCGAGGCCGGCTCAAAACGGCAAGCCCACCTCGCCTCTTATGATCGTCGGGGCCGGTCATCATCGTCATCCAAGGCCCGCCAGGCGGCCCCGTCCATATCCTCATATTGGCCGGAGCGCACCGACCAGAGGAAGGCGAAAAGGCCAAGCGCTCCTAAGAACAGCGCGACGGGAATGAGATAGATCAACATGTTCATGCCAGTTGCGCCCCCTCGCCTGCAAATCCGGTCTTTGCGTCGTTCTGGGGACGGACGGTTTCAGCAGTACCGGCAAGACGCAACGCATTGGCGACGACGATCAGCGAAGACGTCGACATGGCGATGGCCGCGATCATCGGCGTCGCATAACCGGCAATCGCAATCGGCACGGCGATGATATTATAGCCGATCGCAAGCGCGAAGTTCTGCCGGATCAGCCTTCCTGCCCGCTGCGATGTCTCGATTGCGAAAGGCACGGCATCGAGATCCTCCTGCATGAACACGAAATCAGCGGCCTGCCGACCGATATCGGCGGCGGTGGCCGGCGCCATGGACACATGCGCGGCAGCAAGCGCCGGCGCATCGTTGATACCGTCTCCCACCATCAGCACCCTGCGGCCCTCGCCGGCAAGCTCGGCGCAACGCGCCGCCTTGTCCTTCGGCGACAGGTCCGCACGCCAGTTGCCTATCCCCAGCCGCTGCGCCATGGCGCTGACGGCGGCGGCCCGGTCACCCGAAACGATTTCCTGCATCAGGCCCCGCACTGAGAGATTACGCAAAGCCGCAACCGCACCCGCGCGTGGATTATCCTCGAAGCCGAAGCTCGCCAGTTGATGACCATCTAGCGACAGCACCACTTCCGACCGCGCATCGCCATTGTCGGTTCGTGCCTCGTCCGGGCAGGCGAAACGGCGATTGCCGAGCCGGTAGATGCCAGCTTCCGTCTCGGCCTCGACACCCGAGCCTGGAATTTCCCGCACCACCTCATAGGCCGGCAAGGCACCGTTATAGGCGGCATGCAGGGCTTTCGAGAGAGGGTGACGCGAATGGGCGGCAAGTCCCGCCGCAATTGCCATGGTGGCCGGCTTCACATCATCTGCCTCGACCAGTCTCGGTTTACCAACGGTCAGGGTGCCGGTCTTGTCGAACAGCACGGTATCGATTTCGGCCAGCCGCTCCATCGCCGAACCTTCCTTGACCATGATGCCGTGCCGAAACAGCCTTCCGGCGGCCACCACCTGCACGACGGGAACGGCAAGACCAAGCGCGCAGGGGCAGGTGATGATGAGAACCGCAATGGCGATCAGCATCGCCTGTTTCCAGTCACCGCCGAAAATGCCCCAGCCGAGAAATGTCACCAGCGCAAGAAGATGCACCACGGGAGAATAATAGCTCGCGGCACGGTCGGCGATGCGCCGGTAACGCGCCCGCCCGCCTTCGGCCGCCTCCATCAACCCGATGACTTCCGAGAGGAAGGAATCCTTCGCCGATGCCGTCACCCGCGCAATCAGCGAACCGGTGAGGTTGAGCGTACCGGCCTGAAGGCTGTCGCCTGCCGCAACGCGGCGCGGTGCGCTCTCGCCATTGACGATGGACATGTCGAGATCGCTGCTGCCGGAGACGACCACGGCATCCACCGCCACCCGGTCCCCGGCCGCAATCGCAATCGACATTCCCGGCTGGATATCGGCAAGCGGCCGATACTCCCGCGTTCCATTCTCACCGATCACCGTTGCCCCGCGCGGCGAAAGACGGGCAAGCCCGGCAATGGCCGAACGCGCCTTGTCACGCATGATATGGTCAAGCGTCCGGCCGATGAGCAGGAAGAACAGCAGCGAGACGGTCGCATCGAACCAGGCATGCTCACCGTGATGGATCGTTTCCCACAGCGAGACGGCATAAGAGAGCGTGATGGCGAGCGCTATCGGCACATCCATATTGGTGCGGCCGTGTTTCAGCGCATTCCAGGCCGACTGGTAAAAGAAACGCCCGCCATAGATCAGCGCCGGCGCGGCGATCATCGCCGAAATCCAGTGGAACATGTCGCGCGTCGCCGCATCCGCCCCCGACCAGACGGAGACAGACAGAAGCATGATATTGGCGGAAGCAAAGCCGCACAGCGCCACCGCCCTGATCAGCTGCGAACGCAAGGCGTCCGAGGCATCCTGCCCGCTGGCGAAAAGATGCGTGCGATATCCCGTCGCAAGAATGGCGCGGGCAATCTCGGCAGGATCGGTCCTGACGCCATCGACCTCCTCCTTCCAGACGACCGCCACGCGTTTGGACGACAGGTTCACCCGCGCCCGCTCCACTTGGCGCAGACGGCCGAGCGCGGTCTCGATGGTGGTGATGCAGGCGCCGCAATACACATCCGGCACGCTGAGATCGCTCTGCCGCAGCCCCTGCCCCAGATCGCGGCTCGCCAGCATCAACTCCTCTGACGATGGTGGATTGACCGGCTCGCCGAGTTGCAGCGAACCTTCCGTTCCCGGTGCGCAGCAGCTCATTTGCGCCCCCTGATGACGGCGATCCGCGTGCCCTCATGCACGATAATCCGGCCGTCCTTGACGGCGGTAACCTCGACGATCCATTGGCCCGGCAGCATATCATGCGGTCCGGTAAAGACACCGGTGGAAACCGGCGTCAGTTCCATGTCGAAATTCTGGCGTTCCCCCACAGGCCGGCGAAAATGCGCCGTCACCTTATCGGTCTCGACCGGGCCGGTATCGGGATGAAACACCTCGTAACGCACGGTCTTTTCATCCACGATGAGCTTGCCCCTGATACCGGTCGCAGCCCGTGCCTTGGCGGCTTCCGCCTTGGCATTGAACTGCTGGCTGGCCACATAGGTATTGGGTACGACAAGCCCGCTCCAGCTGTTGACCGCGTTCCAGGCCATCACCATGTTGACGGTGATGACGGTGCCGAAAAACAGCAGCATGACACCCAGCATGTGCCAGCCGGTGAACGTGAAACCGGACGTCTGGCGATTGTTCACGGTCATTTTTTCACTCCCGGAGCGTTGAAGACAGCATCGTAGCGGGCCGTCTCATGGCCGCCCGTATCGCTGACGATGAATTCGAAGTTTTCCGCCGCCCGCGCCACATCCTCGCCCGGCAGGGTGACGAAGACCTTCAGCGTCGTCGCCTCGTCCGGCTCCACCGTCACCTCGAAGGTGCGCGCAGCCGTATCCGGCATGCCGTTGATCTTCATCACTGCATTCGGAATGCCTTCTATGGTCAGGCTCATTACGCGCGGCTGCGGCACCATGTTCAGAATGCGCACAGTATAGCCGTTGCGAATGGAGCCGTTCGATTCCAGCACATATTGCGGATTGCGGTCATGCAGCACATTCAGCGCCAGCCGCTCCCGCGTCACCAGCGCAAACAGCATGCCGATGCCGACCGCCGACCATATGGCCGTGTAAAGCAGCGTGCGCGGCCGGAAAACGATGCGCCAGTTGAAGTGGCGGATGCTCTTCCTGAAGCTGCCGTCCTCCTCACGCACATTGGCGGGGCGGATGGCATGCTCACCATTGTCGGTCGCCAGCGCCATGTTGGACTGATATTCGGAAAGCGTCGCATAGGCGATCAGCCCGCGCGGCTTGCCGATCTTGTCCATCACCCCGTCGCAGGCATCGATGCAGAGCGCGCAGGTGATGCATTCCAGCTGCTGCCCGTCCCTGATGTCGATGCCCATGGGACAGACCGCGACGCAGGCATTGCAATCGACGCAATCACCGATGCTCTCCCCTGCCGCTGCCGCCTTCTTGGCATGCCGCGAGCGCGGTTCGCCGCGCCAGTCATTATAGGTAACGACAAGCGAATTCTCATCCAGCATCGCCGCCTGGATGCGCGGCCAGGGACACATATAGGTGCAGACCTGTTCCCGCATCAGTCCACCGAAGACATAGGTGGTGGCGGTGAGGATGGCGACGGTGGAATAGGCGATCATCGGCGCCTGCCCTGTCATGAACTGCATGGCCAGTGTCGGAGCATCGGCAAAATAGAAAATCCAGGCGCCGCCGGTCAGAACGCCGATCACCAGCCAGATCGCGTGTTTCAGTATCCGCTTGCGCAGTTTGCCGAATGTGAAGGGCGCGGCATCCAGTTTCATGCGCGCGTTCCTGTCGCCCTCTATCGCCCGTTCGACCACCAGAAACAGGTCAACCCAGACGGTCTGCGGACAGGTGTAACCGCACCATGCACGCCCGATAGCGGACGTAACGAGAAACAGCCCAAGCCCGGCCATGACCAGCAATCCGGCGACGAAGAAGAACTCCTGCGGCCAGATTTCGATGAAGAAGAAATAAAAGCGCCGGTTGGCGATATCGATCAGCACCGCCTGATCCGGCGCATAGGGACCGCGATCCCAGCGCAGAAACGGCGTCAGATAATAAATGCCGAGCGTGACCAGCATCACCAGCCATTTGAACCGCCGGAACCTGCCTTCCGCACGCTTGGGAAAAATCTTCCTGCGTGCTTCGTAGAGCGGTTTGCGCGTTTTTGCGGAATTGACGGCTTCCGCCTCCAGTCTCTCGACGGGCTGTTGCGGGCGATCCTGTCCGGCGCGATAGATGTTCATGATAGGAGTCCGTTTTTATCTCCTTGCTTTCTCCCATCTCCCCGGTGAAACATCCTTGACTTGCATCAAGTGACGACAAAGTGGCGCAGTATGGGAACGCGCCGCCAAGGGAGGATGAAATGCCTGTCATGCAGTCGAGAATCATTCATCTGTCGATCGAAAAACCCTGGAGCCATGTCTACGACTTCGCCTCCGACCCGCAGAACATGCCGCGCTGGGCGGCAGGTCTTGGCGGTGGGCTGAAGCCGGACGGCGAAGACTGGATCGCCGAGGGCGGGCCGCTTGGCGAGGTGCGCGTCAATTTCGCGCCCACAAACGAGTTCGGCGTCATCGACCATGTCGTGACCTTGCCGGATGGCGTGAAGGTTTATAACGCGCTACGGGTAACGCCGAACGGCAGCGGCACGGAGGTGAGTTTCACCCTGCTTCGCCTTCAGGGCATGACGGACGAGGATTTCGAGCAGGATGCAAGAGCGGTCACGGCCGATCTCGAAACGCTGAAGGCGCTGCTCGAAAAGGATTGATGGAGGAACCATGACCACGAATACGAACGACCGGCAGATCGACTATGTCGAATTCAACGTCGCCGATATCGAACGCAGCAAGGAGTTTTACGGTGGCGCCTTCGGCTGGTCCTTCAAGGATTACGGTCCGCAATACTGCGAGTTTTCCGATGGCCGGCTGACCGGCGGTTTCACCACCACGGCGCCGGTCTCGGCCAAGGGCGGACCGCTCGTCATTCTCTACGCCGCCGATATCGAGGATGTGCAGCGCCGCGTCGAAGCCGCCGGCGGGCAGATCAGCGTTGCGATCTTCGCCTTTCCCGGCGGGCGCCGTTTTCATTTCACCGATCCGGACGGATACGAACTGGCCGTCTGGTCGAGAAATTGATCGGCAGGAGCCCGCCATGACTTTGACAACACCGCCTTTTTCGTTGGTCGGTATCGATCATATCGTCTTCATCGTCGACGACATGACGCGGGCGCTCGATTTTTACCGGAACGTGCTGGGGTGTAGGGATGGTTACTCTTACCCTGCTCTCGGGATGGAACAAGTCTGGAGCGGCAATGCCCTGATCGTGCTGTGGGATGTCACGCACCCCGGTGGCACAAAGGCCACTCCGCCCGTCGCCGGAGGTCGTAATGTCGATCACATCTGCATAGCGACCGGTCCTCTGAACCATGATGCGCTTCGCGCCCATCTGGCGAAATTTAACGTCACGATAGAACAGGAAGCCTTTCACGGCGGCGCGAGAGGAATGGGACATTCGTTCTATTTCCGTGATCCCTTCGGCAACAAGATCGAGTTGAAGGGACCAGCCGAATATCCGGATGGACGGGCGGAAAACGCCTGATCTGAACAATAAAAAAGGGCGCCTCCCCGGCGCCCTTCCTTACATTCTACTTGCCTCATTCGCCCCCACCAAGCGAATGCACGAAGATTGCCAGCTGCTTGACGGTCGTGTCACCCAGACGCTCACCCCATGCGGGCATGACGCCGTGCTTGGGCGAACGGATCTGCGAGACGATGCCTTCCTCCCCATGCGACTTTAACCAGATCGCGTCGGCCAGATTGGGCGCGCCGAATTCGCGATTGCCCTTGGCGTCTTCCCCGTGGCAGGAGGCGCAATTGTCGGCAAAGAGCTGCTTGCCGGGCTCCACCAGCGCCGGGTTGGAGGGGGTGCCGGTGAGACTGACGACATAGGCGGCAACCTCGCGGATTTCATTCGACTGGAGGATATCGCTAAAGGCCGGCATTTCCGAAGCGCGCGTATCCGCATCGTCGGCAAAACGAATGCCGTGCTTCACCGTCGTATAGATGTCGTCGACGCTGCCGCCCCACATCCAGTCGTCATCGTTGAGGTTGGGATAGCCCTGCCCGCCTTCCGCGCCCGAACCGTGACACTGAATGCAATTGACCTTGAAAGCGGCAGCGCCGCCGGAAAGGGCAAATTGCCTCAGGGTCGGATCTGCCTGAATTTCAGCAAGCGACGAGTTGGCGATCCTGTCGACATAGACGCTCTGCGACTGTTTCGCTTCGGCCATGTCGGCCGCGATCTCGCCACGGCTGCTCCAGCCGAGCAAGCCCTGCGTCGCGCCATTGATCAGCGGCCATGCCGGAAAGGCGATGGTGTAGCCAATCGCCCAGAGGATCGTTGCATAGAAGGTCCAGACCCACCAGCGCGGCATGGGATTGTTCAGCTCGCGGATACCGTCCCATTCATGGCCGGTGGTTTCGACGCCGCTGATGTCATCAATGTGTTTTTCGGACATATCTTAGTCCTCCCTAAGCGGAATGCTGGCGGCATCGTCCGCGGCCTTTTTCGAGCCGGGGCGAAGGGTGAAAACGACGACGCCGGCAAAGAACAGGGTCATGGCAAGCAGGCCCCAGCTATCGGCGAAGTGGCGCATGGCCGTGTAGGTTTCCATGGCTCACACCTCCTCACCGGTATCCGGCGGCATCGTCATAAGTCGAGAAATCGACCAGCGTGCCGAGCATCTGCAGATAGGCGACCAGAGCATCCATTTCGGTAAGCTTGGCCGGATCGCCATCGAAATCACCCACCTTCGCCTTGGGATAACGCACCAGGAGTTCCGACGAATCCGCATTCGGGTCAGCCTGGGCGGCCAGATCGGCGGCGGATTTTTCGATCATTTCGTCGCTATAGGGAACGCCGACGGCGCGGTTGGCCTTCAGCTCCATGGAAACGTCGGTGATCTTCAGCGGCGTGGTCTTCAGGAACGCATAGGAGGGCATGATCGATTCCGGCACCACCGAGCGCGGATCGGCCAGATGCTGCACATGCCATTCGTTCGAATAACGATCGCCGACACGCGCGAGGTCCGGGCCCGTGCGCTTGGAGCCCCACTGGAACGGATGGTCGTACATGGATTCAGCCGCCAGGCTATAATGCCCGTAACGCTCCACCTCGTCGCGGAACGGCCGGATCATCTGGCTGTGGCAGACGTAACATCCCTCTCGGATGTAGATGTTGCGCCCGGCGAGCTCCAGCGGCGTATAGGGTCGCATGCCCTCCACCTTCTCAATGGTGTTTTCGAGATAGAAGAGCGGGGCGATTTCCACGATGCCGCCGATGGAGACCACCAGCAGGGAGCCGACCAAGAGGAGTGTAGCGTTGCGTTCGATGACGCCGTGTTTGTCGAGTATGGACATCGGCCTCTCCTTATTCAGCGGGCTGTAGCGAACGGGTTTCGGCGGGCTGCGCCGAAGCCTCGGCATCCGTGTGGATACCTTCGTCGCGTTGATGACCGAGAATGGTCATCGTGACGTTGTAGGCCATGATGAGCGCGCCGCTGAGGAACATCAGACCGCCCAATGCACGCATCACGTAATAGGGGAACAGCGCCGCGACCGATTCCGCGAAGGAATAAACGAGGAATCCCTGGCTATCATATTCGCGCCACATCAGCGCCTGCTGGATGCCGGCCACCCACATGACGGCGGCGTAAATGACGATGCCGAGCGTGGCGAGCCAGAAGTGCCAGTTGACGAGTTGCAGACTGTAAAGACGCTCCCTGCCCCAGAGTTTCGGCGTCAGGTAATAGATCGCCCCGAAGGTGATCATGCCGTTCCAGCCGAGAGCGCCCGAATGCACATGGCCGATGGTCCAGTCGGTATAGTGGCTGAGCGAGTTGACGGCCTTGATCGACATCATCGGCCCCTCGAAGGTCGCCATGCCGTAAAAGGCAACCGCCATCACCATCATGCGCACGATGGGATCGGTGCGGATCTTGTCCCAGGCGCCTGAAAGCGTCATCAGGCCGTTGATCATCCCGCCCCAGGACGGCATCCACAGCATGATCGAAAACACCATGCCGAGCGTCTGCGCCCAGTCCGGCAGCGCCGTATAGTGCAGGTGGTGCGGACCGGCCCAGATATACATGAAGATCAGCGCCCAGAAGTGGATGATCGACAGACGGTAGGAATAGACCGGACGGTTCACCTGCTTCGGGATGAAATAATACATCATGCCGAGGAAGCCGGCGGTGAGGAAGAAACCGACGGCGTTATGGCCGTACCACCATTGCGTCAGCGCATCCTGCACGCCGGAGAAGGCCGAGTAGCTCTTGACGCCGAGGAAGGAAACCGGAATCGCCAGATTGTTGACGATATGCAGCATGGCGATGGTGACGATGAAGCTCAGATAGAACCAGTTCGCCACATAGATATGCGGCTCCTTGCGCGTCAGGATCGTGCCGAGGAAGGTGACGAGATAGGCGACCCAGACGATGGTCAGCCAGATATCCACATACCATTCCGGCTCGGCATATTCACGGCCCTGCGTAATGCCCAGGAGATAGCCGGTAGCGGCCATGATGATGAAAAGATTGTAGCCCCAGAACACGAACCAGCCGAGATTGCCGCCGAACAGGCGCGCGCGACAGGTTCTCTGCACCACGTAGAAGGATGTGGCGATCAGCGCATTTCCCCCGAAAGCGAAGATTACCGCAGAGGTGTGCAGGGGCCGTACGCGGCCGAAATTGAAATAGGGCGCGATGTTGAGATCGGGAAAGGCGAGCTGAAGCGCCACGACGACACCAACCAGAAAACCGACGACACCCCAGAACACGGTGGCGATGACGCCGTATTTCACCACCTCATCGAAATATTGCGACTTGAGCCGCACGCGTGCGGCGGGATCGACAGGCGCGAAGGACACGCGGCGCAGCAGAAGCACCGTGCTGACCAGAAGCGTAAAGAACAGCACCCACATATGGGCGGCGAAAAGACTGTCATGGGCAAAGGCTGCCCCGAGCAACGCGAGAAAGGCCCCAAGGGCCACGATCGCGGTTTCTAACGTGTAATTCATTGTTGGTTTCCCCCAACGTGCAAGCGACCGACGAAAGGCACGGCGCGCGCTTGACTAAGCGGAAACGGGCCTTTGCGTCGGTTGGAGCATTGCCACCGGCGTGGGGAAGCCACCTTGATTCAGATCAAGAAAGCGAAGCTGTCGTAGCGGGGAAGAACGCTGCGTTCATGCAAAACGATGTCGGAACAAAATGGCCGGGCTCCGAAACGGTTCCGGCTTAAGAGGCCGGCGGCATCAGCCCTTCATCTTCAATGGCAGACCCGCAGCGACGAAATAGACCTCGCCGGCAATGGCGGCGACACGCTGGTGCAGCCGCCCCGCATGATCGCGAAATTCCCGCGCCATGCGGTTCTCCGGCACGATGCCGAGACCGACCTCGTTGGAGACGAGAATGAGTTTCGCTCTGGTGGATATGATCGCCGTCTCAAGCGCGGCAAAGGCGGCCTCGATATCGGCATTTTCCATCATCAGATTGGTGAGCCACAATGTCAGGCAGTCGATGAGGATCACGTTGTCCGGCCCGTCAAGCTGGGCAAGCACGCCGGCGATATCCACGGGCGCTTCATGGGTTGTCCATTCCCCGCCGCGCCGCGCCTGATGGTGATCGATGCGATCGCGCATTTCATCGTCCCATGCCCGGCCGGTGGCCAGATAATGCAGATGGCCGCCGGCATTCCCCGCCAGCTCTTCGGCGAAACGGGACTTGCCCGAGCGCGCACCGCCAAGAATGAAAACGGAGCGGTTTTTATCTGTCATGGGAAACCTGAAAGAGAGAATGGAGCGGACCGGTATCTTTGCGATGTCGCAAGCCAGGGACAGGCGGACATGAAGGGAACGATTCGTAGAAAAAGGCGTCCCCCGGTTGCTCATGCCGGACTGCCGCTGATACCGGGCCAGAGAGATCACAACCTGTCCGCAGGATGCGGATCATATCAAAGTCCTGACAACTCCGGGCGCCGGAAACACCGGTCCTGATGAAAGGCTAGGTGCGAAAGGCGGCCCTGTCAATCGGCACGCGATATGGCCGGAAAATCAAAGCGGAACCGGTACGCAAAACCTTACCCGGAACCGGCAGACCTGCTGTCCGCGAGAGGATTGATAAAGCCACTTGGTTACCGGAACGTTAGCAGAAAATAAAATGATCGAGCTGCAACGCCGCGGCAGAATATCGGCTGACGGAGGCCGCTGCCATTGCCTTGGCATGGCCTTCAAATCAATATGCTTTCGAAGATTCGCAAACAGCAAGGTGGCCTGCCCGTGATGACCATCATGGACTATATTTCGATCGTCGTTTTCATAGTGCTGTGGGCCGTCTATACGCATGTCACGACGGGAAGGACGCTGTTTTCGAGAACCAGCCTCAATCAGGCCATGGCCGAGCGCCGGCGTGAGTGGATCATGAACTCCCTCAAACGCGACCTGAAGATGATCGACACGCAGATCATGGCCGGCCTGCAGAATGGCACCGCCTTTTTCGCCTCCACCTCCATCTTCGCCATCGGCGGATGTTTCGCTCTTTTGGGAGCGACCGAGCAGGTGGAATCGGTCTTCCGCGACATGCCTTTCGTGCACTATGCCGGACGCACGGCCTTCGAGCTGAAGGTCATCGGGCTCACCTGTCTTTTCGGTTATTCCTTCTTCAAGTTCGGCTGGTCCTACCGTCTGTTCAACTATTGCACGATCCTGTTCGGCGCCATTCCCATGGTCCACGACGTCAATTCGGACCGTGAGGCGGCCGAGCGCGCGGCTGAAAACGTCATAAAGATGAACATCATCGCTGCTAAGAACTTCAATGACGGCCTGCGGACGATCTTTCTGTCCATCGGTTATCTCGGCTGGTTCATCAGCCCTTATGTCTTCATTGCCAGCACCGTCATCATCATCGTGGCGCTGTTGCGCCGTCAGTTCTTTTCCGAGGCGCGCCGCGCCATCATGGAAGAAAACAGGCCTTGAAATAGCCGCACTTCAAGGGCCAAGCCCGGGTGAATATTGGCCCTCCACAAAGCTGAAAAAGCGGAAACCATGGACACAGACACAGCCGCAAACGAAAACCGCCGCAAAGGCCGCATCGGCGGTCTTGATACATTGCGCGGGCTGGCGCTCATCGCCATGGCATCCTACCACTTCACGTGGAACCTCGAATATTTCGGCTATCTCGAACCCGGCACGGCAACCACGGGCCTCTGGAAGCTCTATGCGCGCGGCATTGCAAGCTCGTTCCTGTTTCTGGCCGGTTTCAGCCTGTTTCTTGCCCATGGCAAAGGCCTGAACTGGCCGTCCTTCGGCAAGCGTTTTGCGATGGTGGCCGGCTCGGCGCTGCTCATCACCATCGCCACGTATTTCGCCTTTCCGGACAGCTTCATCTTTTTCGGCATCCTGCACAATATCGCCGCGGCAAGCCTCGTTGGCCTGCTGTTTCTGCGCGCACCCGCGCCTGTAACGCTGCTTTTTGCAGTGATTGCCTTTGCGCTTCCGCACTATGTTCAATCCGACCTGTTCAACAGCAAGTGGCTGGCCTGGATCGGCTTTTCCACCATGCCGCCGCGTTCGAACGACTATGTGCCGCTCCTGCCGTGGCTTGCCCCCTTTCTTGCCGGGCTCGCGGTTTCGCAATTCGTCACGCCACGCGACTGGCTGGACCGTTTTCGCAGTCCAAGCTCGCCGCGCAATCTGATAGCAAGCGCCGGCCGTCACAGCCTCTCCTTCTACCTCATTCACCAGCCGGTGCTGATCGGCCTTGTCTACGTCCTGTCGCAGGTGGCCCCGCCTCCACCGGTCGATCAGGTCGAGCTTTACAAATCGAGCTGCGAAAAAAGCTGCGTCGAACAGCCGAACGGGCTGGAATTGTGCCAGCGTTTCTGCGGCTGCACGCTGGAAAAACTGCAGGCGGAAAACCTGTTCGACACGATGATGGAAGGCAAGCTCAGCGCCGATCAGCAGACCAAGGTTGGCGAAGTGGCGCAGCAGTGCACGGTTGAGGCGCAGTAGGAAAAAGTTGCCGGGTCATAGAGGAATGGCGTGGTGTCCTATGCTCGACGTCATCCTCGGGCCTGACCCGAGGATCCATCGACGTCGCTGTAGACCCTCGGGTCAAGCCCGAGGGTGACGAAGGAGAGGTATCGACCTCTAAAAGCGCGCCTTAAGCGCGACCGGCAGGGGCCTTGTTCAAGTCCCGACGCCGATTTCGGCAAGCCGCGTCAGACAGGCCTCCTCGACATTGTCGAGTTCGGCCAGCGTCTCCTCGATATCCTTGCGTTTCTGCCGGAGATCGGCACGCTTTTCATCGACCTTCTTCATCAGAAGCACCAGCTGGCCCGATTCGCCCGGGGGCTCCTTGTAAACGTGAATAATCTCGCGGATTTCAGAAATCGTGAAACCGATACGGCGGCCGCGCAGGATTTCCTGAATGAGACGCCTGTCCGCGGCCCTGAAAAGCCTCGTGCGCCCGCGACGCTCAGGGTGAATCAGCCCCTCGTCCTCGTAAAATCGCAAGGTGCGGGTGGAAACACCGAATTCGCGTGTCAGTTCGGTTATGCTATAATACTTGTCCAAGGGCCTATCCGATTCATAACCGGATAATATTATTTGACCTTCACGTAAAAGTCAATTTTTCTCGCCGCGCCTAACCGGAAATACCATACCACCAGGTCGCAATACCCAGAAAAGCGAAAAAGCCGACAATATCTGTCACGGCCGTGACGAAGACCGCCGAAGAAACGGCCGGGTCCGCCCCGAACTTGTCGAGAACCAGCGGGATGAGAATGCCTGCCAGCGCCGCCGCCAGCATGTTGAGACACATGGCGGTGGCGATGATGCCCCCGATGTGGACATCCTGAAACCAGATGCCGGCAACAACGCCGATGGCGCAGCCGAACAGCATGCCATTCAGGATGCCGACACCCGCCTCACGACGGATGATACGGGCGGCGTTGTGGATATCGAGGCTCTTGGTCGCCAGCGCCCGCACGGATACGGTCATGGTCTGCGATCCGGCATTGCCACCCATACCCGCGACCGCCGGCATCAAAATCGCCAGCGCGACAATCTGCTGGATGGTCGCATCAAACAGGCTGATGACCGAGGCGGACAGAAATGCGGTGATGAGGTTGACGGCAAGCCATGGCACGCGCGAGCGCGACGTGCTGGCGATACTGTCCGACAGTTCTTCGTCACCCACACCCCCAAGGCGCAGCAAGTCCTCCTCGGCCTCTTCCTGGATAACGTCGACCACGTCATCGATGGTAAGCACGCCGACAAGACGTCCGTTATTGTCAACCACGGCTGCGGAAAGAAGGTCGTATTGCTCGAAAAGCTGCGCCGCCTCCTCCTGGTCCATTTCGGCAGGAATCGAGTGGTTCGTCTCATGCATGATCGTTTCGATCTTCACCTGACGCTTGGCGCGCAGCACCTTGTCGAGATCGAGTGCGCCCACCAGCTTGAAGGTGGGGTCGATGACGAATATCTGCGTGAAGGAGTCGGGCAGTTCCTCCTCTTCGCGCAGATAGTCGATGGTCTGCCCCACGGTCCAGAACGGCGGCACGGCGACGAATTCCGTCTGCATGCGACGTCCGGCCGAGCTTTCCGGATAATCCAGCGCCCGCATCAACCGCACCCGTTCGGTGAACGGCAGCTGCGAGAGAATGTCTTCGCGGTCCTCGTCGTCGAGGTCTTCGAGAATATAGACCGCGTCGTCCGAATCCAGCTCGCCGATACCGGCAGCGATCTGCTCGTTCGACATCTGGTCGACGATATCAAGGCGGATACCCTCATCCACCTCGGTCAGCGCCGTCATGTCGAAATCGGAGCCAAGCAGCCGCACCAGCGCATGGCGTTGTTCCGGCAGGATGGATTCGAGCACGTCGCCAAGTTCCGACTCGTGCAGCCGCGCAACATTCTTGCGCAGGAACAGCAGGTCTCGGTCGGCAATAGCCGCCCCCACCATCGCCAGAAAATCCGAACGGACAGACCCGTCTTCGGCGTAGATATCGGAAAGTGCCTCTGCCGGCCTCAACTCCTCGGGCGCGACAAGATCGTCGTCACGGTCTGTCATCTGGCGTCCTCTTGTATTCAAATGCCGCAGTGCACGAATGCGCAGGCAGAATGGCGTTAAAAAGTATATTGTCAACAACCGGATAGGCGGAAAACAACAAGCCTCCCAACTGCGACGCAAATGTCATGAACCGCCGCTTTGAGAGACCGCGATTTAAGGACGCAGCGCCCCTTCACGACGCGTCAGGAGTGCATGGCGCCGCAATTCTCTCAACGCGCGCCGCACCCCTGCCGTTCCGCAGGAAGAGCCCGGACAGACCCTTTCCCACTCCAGGCAACACCAAGATAGAGATTGACATATGTCGTCCATAGGCGATTCTGAAACAGCTTTTTTACATAGGATCGGCCGCAGCGACCACATGGCCGGGAACGCATATTTTGGGAAAGCCAAAGCAATGAGCAAGACGGATTTCATCGGCAAGGCCTCCTCCGCCGCAGGCGGCTGGGGTGCGCTTAAAAGCGTCGGCAAACGGCTTCTGGAAACAGGCGCGCCGATTTCCGGGGCACGCACGCTGCTGAAGACGAACCAGCCGGACGGCTTCGACTGTCCCGGCTGCGCCTGGGGCGATCCAGAACACGGCTCTTCCTTCGAATTTTGCGAAAATGGCGTCAAGGCAGTCGCCTGGGAAGCGACGGAAGCCCGCGTGCCGCCGGATTTCTTTGCCGCCCATAGCCTATCCGAACTGCGCGGCTGGTCCGACTACGATCTGGAAAAACAGGGCCGCCTCACCCACCCCATGCGCTACGACCGGGCGACAGACAAATATCTGCCGGTATCCTGGGACGATGCCTTTGCTGAAATCGGCAGGATATTGAACGGCCTCGACAGCCCGGACCGGGCGGAATTCTACACCTCCGGCCGCGCCTCCAACGAGGCCGCCTTCATCTATCAGTTGATGGTACGGCTCTATGGCACCAATAATTTCCCCGACTGTTCCAACATGTGCCACGAGGCAAGCGGCGTCGGCCTGAAAGCGTCGATCGGCGTCGGCAAGGGCACGGTTCTGCTTGAGGATTTCGAACAGGCGGACGCCATCTTCGTGATCGGCCAGAACCCGGGCACCAACCATCCCCGCATGCTGGGCGACCTGCGCCGCGCCGCCCTTCGCGGCGCAAGGATCGCCGTCTTCAACCCGATCCGCGAAAAGGGTCTGGAGCGCTTCGCCGATCCGCAGGACAAGATCGAGATGATCACCGGCGGCAACACGAGGATCGCCACCAATTATTACCAGCCGCGGCAGGGCGGCGATATGGCCGCCGTGCGCGGCATGAGCAAGGCTGTCTTCGCCGCCGACGATGCCGCAAGGGCGGCTGGTGAACCCGCGATCATCGACTACGACTTCATCGCCGAACATGCGGTGGAATTCGAAGCCTATCGCGCCGCCGTCGAGGCAACCGACTGGGAAACCATTCTCGACCAGTCCGGCCTGACCCGCGCCCAGATCGAGGAAGCCGCCGGCATCTACATGAATGCCGGCTCTGTCATCGCCACCTGGGCCATGGGTGTCACACAACACCGGCACTCCGTCATCATCGTTCGCGAAATCACCAATTTCATGCTGCTGCGAGGCAATATCGGCCGCCCCGGCGCCGGTCTCTGCCCGGTGCGCGGCCATTCAAACGTGCAGGGCGACCGCACCGTCGGCATCGACGAGAAAGCGCCGCCTGCCCTTCTCGACGCGCTGGAGAAAGAACTCGGCGTGTCCATGCCGCGCAAGCCCGGCCACAACACCGTGGAAGCCGTCGCCGCCATGCTGGATGGCAAGGCTCAGACCTTCATTGCGCTCGGTGGCAACTTCCTGCGGGCGACGCCCGACAGCCCGCTGATCATCAAGGCTTTCGAGAAGCAGAAACTCACGGTCAATATCGCCACCAAGCTCAACCATTCGCATCTGGTGCCGGGCGAGACATCCTTCGTACTGCCCTGTCTCGGCCGAACGGAAATCGACCGCAATTCGGCAGGACGGCCGCAGATTGTTACGGTCGAGGATTCCATGAGCATGGTGCATGGTTCAGGCGGCATCAACCCGCCGGCCTCGGACGAACTCCGCTCGGAAGTCGCCATTATCGCCGGCATTGCGCAAGCGACGCTCGGCAATGCGCATGTGGACTGGAAAGCGCTTGCCGATGATTACGATCTCATCCGCGACATGATCGAGCGGGTCATTCCCGGTTTTGACAATTTCAACGAACGGGTCCGCGTGCCGCGCGGTTTTCATCTGCGCAACACGGCGGCCGAACGGCGGTGGAACACACCTGCGAAAAAGGCCACCTTCTATAGCGGCCCCCTGCCTGAACAGACCGAGCATCAGCAGGCGCTCAGCCGTGACAATCTTTTCGTGCTGCAGACCTTCCGCAGTCACGATCAATACAACACCACGATTTACGGCATGGACGACCGTTATCGCGGCGTTTATGGCGAGCGCCATGTCATCTTCATGAACCCTGCGGATATGGAAGCACTCGGTGCCCATTCCCGCCAGCGCGTCGATGTCATCGGCGAATATGGCGATGGCGTGGAACGCATCGCGGAAAACTTCCGGCTCGTGCCATACAATATCCCGCGTGGCAGCGTCGGCGGCTATTATCCGGAACTGAACGTGCTGGTGCCGCTATCGAGCTATGGTGATGGCAGCTTTACGCCGACATCGAAATCCGTGCTCGTCTCCGTCCGCCTGCTTGCCGATGCCCCCGTGAAGGCGAACGCCTCTTGATGGAAGAAGAGCAATCCGCAGCCGCTTTCATGGCGGCTGTGGAACAGATCCAGCAAGAAGCCTCTTCTGCTATTACCGCGACGGGTGCGGCGGTCCTTCTGGCTATCCATCAAGACATAGCCACCGACAGCCGCAGCATCGCAAACCGGCTGGGGCTTGCGCACGCTCTCGTTCTGCGCGAAATCGCTGCCCTGTCACCCCGCTTCGTGCGGGTGACGAAACGCGATGCTCGCACCCAGCGCAGCTTTCTGGAAGTGACGGCGGAAGGACAGGCGCTTGCGGCTTCTCCTTCCCGCAATTGAAAAGAACGGAGCATTCCTTGGCAATCAGGCCGATTCTGCCCTACCCCCATGCGGGTCTTTGCGAGACCTGCGCGCCTGTTACTATTTTTGACGATCATCTGCAGGAACTGGTCACGGACCTGACTGACACGATGCGCGCCGCTCCCGGCGTCGGCATCACCGCGGCCCATATAGGCGTAAGGCAGCGCGTTTTCGTGCTCGAACTGACACCGGGAAACGTCCTCACCTACATCAATCCTGAGATCCTCAGCCGGTCCGCAAAGACCATGCGGCATGTGGAGGGCAGCGTCTCGATGCCGGATTTCACCGAGGAGGTGGAGCGACCATCCCAGATCGAAGTGAGATTTCAGGACGCAGCGGGCATGGAACATAGTCAGGCAGCAGAGGGGTTTCACGCTATCTGCATCCAGCACGAAATCGATCAGCTCGATGGCATCTTCTGGCTGAAGCGACTGTCGAAGCTCAAACGCGACCGGCTGGTAAAGAAATGGGAAAAATCCCGAAAGCCGTGACGATCAGCCGGCAATCGACAGCACAAATTCCGCCTCGCCCTTCAGCGTGTTGCTGACGGTACAGATATCCTCGGCCGAATGCGCGATTGCAGCGCGGGTAGCCTCGTCGAAATCCCCGGTTATCTCGATCGTTATATCGAAACGGATGATCCGATAGGGTTCTTCTGCAGATTTTTCACCGGCAACATCAACGGTGACGCCCTCGAAATGGTCCAGCAGACCCATACGGCTCGCCGCGATCCGGGCGCTGAGCGTCAGGCATGCGGCAAGCGACGAATAAAGAAGATCGAGCGGGTTGAAGCCCGGCTCCGAGACGCCGGTCGCGATCTCAAGTGCGCCGCCGGTCCTTGTCGAAATCACCGGTCGACCAAGCCGCCCAACCGTGGCTGTCGCGCCAATGGGTCTCACCTTCACCTTCGCGCCTTCGACCATTCAAATAATCCTGATTTAATCGCACGCAACCGATCGCATGGAACAAAAATCTATCTGGCGCTTTTTACTCACACAACGGTGAACGATCGTTGAACCTTTATTTTACAGGGAGCTGGGACATATGGTTACATCTACGCTCGTCAGCATTCTGATCACCTTCCTGGTGATCGTGCTTGTCTTGTGGCTCATCGCACGACTGCCCGTGGGCGGTGGCGCAAAACAGATCGCGCAGATCATCGTCATCATCATCGGTATTATTTCGCTTCTGAAATATCTCGCCGTCTTCTGATGTCCCGGCAAAGCGCACATAAAAAAAGGCGGCGAAAGCCGCCTTTTTTTGCGTCATTGGCGCGGTTCGAACTGATAGGTTTTTTTAAGCGTGATGTCGCGAACGCTGCCGATGCCGAGGAACGGCGTGTTTTCCGCATCGAAGATTGCCCTGCCCTTCGCAACGATCCAGCGGGCGGAACCATCAGGCAGATTGACCTTATAGCGCTGGTCGAAGAACACACCCGTCGTAATGCTGTCGAAAATCGCCTGCGCCACCTGATCGCGCATTTCGACATCGATTCTTTCCAGAACATCCTCGATCGTCACACCGCGTGACGCCACGGTTTCGGAAAATCCATGGCATTCCGCTGTAACCGCGTCCATGATCAGCCTGTTGTCGGAAATGCTCCACATATAATAGCCGAGTGCATTGTCTGAATCCGTTTTGTCCCCTTGCACGAAAACCCCCAGACATTTTTTCCTGACAAAAGCTAACATCAGACCTCTAATATTCCACCCCTTGCTTTTGTAGGGGGTAACCACCCACCTACTACAGCGTGCATCGATATCCACCGAAATTTAATGATGACCAAGACCGGATGACGGCCTCCAGGCGGCGATAAATTCTGAAGAGATATCGTAAAGCCGTTCGCCTGCACCTACATAGCTTTGCGCTAAAATTTCGAAGGAGGCTAATATGCTGCGAACCGCCCTTACCCTTGGACTGCTGTCGGCAACCGTTTTTCTTGCTGGGTGCCAGACATGGGAAAGTCCATATCGAGGAAGCGGATGGCGGATGGATCAGGTCATGGATGGCGATCCTTATCGCGTCGGTGACGGCAACCATCAAGACAACGGCACCGCCTCGAATATCATTCGACGCTAGGCCGTCAGAACATCGTCCGGTCGGCGGCAAATCGATTATTTGCCGCCCCAACTTCTCATAGCCGTCTGTGGATAAAAGACACAAATGCGGCACGCATAGTCGGCGTCAACGGAATTCTTGCTCTGGGAAGTTTACTGCCAACCGATTGGCTAAAAAAGAAAAAACCCGCCGAAGCGGGTTTCTTTGGTGCGGTCGAGAAGACTCGAACTTCCACGGGTTGCCCCACAGCGACCTCAACGCTGCGCGTCTACCAATTCCGCCACGACCGCATCGTGGTAGGCGTCGACTTGCGCCGACGGGGGTGCATGTAGCAAAAGGATTTTCGGTGCACAAGAGCGTCGTGACAGTTTTTTGAAATTAAAAATCGCACCGCACCATCCTATATGCAGGAAGCCCGGAAATGCTGGGGTTGCCGCCTTGTCATCATTTTGCGAGAAGGCTGTGGAAAGGACTTTTTCATGCTCACACGCACCGATATCGAGACAAATATGTTGCCCGCCGCCGGTTCCCCGCCCGTTCGCTGGCGAATCTCGGAAGGTTTCGTCCCCTACGAGCAGGCGATTGAGGAAATGGAGCGGGAAGTCGCCGCCATCGCCAGTGGCGAAGCGGATGAACTCGTCTGGCTTCTAGAGCATCCACCACTTTACACCGCCGGCACCAGCGCCGACGCCGCCGACCTCATAGAGCCGGATCGTTTTCCCGTCTTCGCCACGGGCCGTGGCGGTGAATATACCTATCACGGGCCGGGACAGCGGGTCGTTTACGTGATGCTGGACCTGAAACGCCGGCGTCAGGATGTCCGCGCCTATGTGGCGGCGCTGGAAGACGTGATCATCCGCACGCTCGACAAGATGAATGTGCGCGGCGAACGGCGCGAAGATCGTGTTGGCGTTTGGGTCCGGCGGCCGGAGAAACCTCTTCTGCCAGATGGCAGCATGGCTGAAGACAAGATCGCCGCGCTTGGCATCAGGCTGCGCAAATGGGTGAGCTTCCACGGGCTGTCGATCAATGTCGATCCCGACCTCTCGCATTTTTCCGGCATCGTTCCCTGCGGCATCAGCGCCTATGGCGTCACCAGCCTTGTCGATCTCGGATTGCCGGTTATGATCGGTGATGTCGACGTTCTGCTGCGCGAAGCCTTCGAGGAGGTGTTTGGCGAGGCAGTGCCCGAATCCGGCTCCGGCGGCTGATCCCACTGCAACTTTTGCCGCAGGCCGGTGTTTCCAGCATCGATCACCACAAGAGGAGGAACGACCATGTTCACAACGTCCGCCTATGCCTGCGATGACGGTTCTTCGCCGATGAAGCTCGCGACCATCAAGCGTCGCGATCCCGGCCCGCGCGATGTCGAAATCGAGATCGAATTCTGTGGCGTCTGCCACTCCGATATCCACACGGCCCGCAGCGAATGGCCGGGCTCCCTCTACCCCTGCGTTCCCGGCCACGAAATCATCGGCCGCGTCGGCCGGGTGGGCGCGCAGGTCACCAAGTTCAAGGCGGGCGACCGGGTTGGTGTCGGCTGTATCGTCGATAGCTGCCGGCAATGCGCAAGCTGCGCCGAGGGGCTGGAGCAATATTGCGAAAACGGCATGACCGGCACCTATAATTCGCCCGACAAGGCTATGGGCGGTGGCGCTCATACGCTTGGCGGTTATTCTGCCCATGTCGTCGTCGATGACCGTTACGTCCTCAACATTCCCGAAGGCCTCGATCCGGCCGCCGCAGCACCCCTGCTTTGCGCGGGTATCACCACCTATTCCCCGCTGCGCCACTGGAACGCAGGACCCGGCAAGCGTGTCGGCGTGGTCGGCCTCGGTGGCCTTGGTCATATGGCCGTCAAGATAGCCAATGCCATGGGCGCGACCGTGGTGATGATCACGACGTCGCCCGGCAAGGCGGAAGACGCGAAAAAGCTCGGCGCCCATGAGGTAATCGTCTCCCGTGATGCCGAGCAGATGAAGAGTGCCGCTGCAAGTCTCGATCTGATCATTGATGCGGTTGCCGCCGACCATGACATCAACGCCTATCTCGCGCTGCTGAAACGCGATGGCGCGCTGGTGCAGGTGGGCGCTCCGGAAAAGCCGCTCTCCGTCCACGCCTTCAGCCTCATCCCCGGCCGCAAGACCTTTGCCGGTTCGATGATTGGCGGCATTCCCGAGACCCAGGAAATGCTGGATTTCTGCGCCGAAAAAGGCATCGCCGCCGAAATCGAGATGATCGATATCGATCAGATCAACGACGCTTATGAACGCATGATAAAAAGCGATGTGCGTTATCGCTTCGTCATTGATATGAAGAGCCTGCCGCGCCAGAAGGCTGCCTGACCCTGGAAAGGGGGCGAGTTTCCGGCGTCCCCTCTCCTCGTTTGACCGTCCGGTTGAAAGCGCAGCCCTAACCATGACCAGCCAGACCGGTTTCAACGATGTCGCCAAGGGCATGACCATCATGGCGGGCTGCATGTTCGTGCTGCCGGTCATGGATGCGATCGCCAAATACATGGCGGTCAGCGGCGGCATGTCGCCGGCGCAGGTCACCTTCTACCGCTTCTTTTTCCAGCTTCTGTGCACCCTGCCCCTGCTGTTGGTGATCTCACCGAAAGCGCTGTTCAGCGCCAGGCGGCCGTGGATGAACTGCCTGCGCGGTGTGCTGCATGCCTCGGCCAGCCTGATGTTCTTTGCCGCCGTCAAATACATGCCGCTCGCCGATGTCTTTGCGATCTATTTCGTCGAGCCCTTCATGCTGACGATGATGTCGGCCCTATTCCTCGGTGAAAAAGTCGGCTGGAAACGCTGGACGGCGATTGTGGTGGGGTTTGGCGGCGCTCTCATCGTTATTCAGCCGAGTTTCGAGATCTTCGGCTGGACTTCGCTCCTGCCGGTCGCCTGCGCCTTTCTCTACACGCTTTATCTCTTCCTGAACCGCGCCATCGGCGATGCCGACAGCCCGCTCGTCATGCAGACCATGTCCGGCATTGCCGGCACCGTGTTCATGGGGGCGGCCCTTCTGGCCGGCAATGCATTCGGCGACAAGGATTTCGCCGTCTCGCTCCCGCAATCCGGCTTTGCCCTCACCCTGCTCATCCTGCTGGGTTCGATATCCGGCTACATGCATCTCCTGATCGTCAGGGCCTTCAGGCTGGCGCCCCTCTCTCTGCTGGCGCCGTTCCAGTATTTCGAGATCATCTCGGCGACGGTACTCGGTTATGCGCTGTTCTCAGACTTCCCGACGCCGTCGAAATGGCTGGGCATCCTCATTATCGTCGCATCCGGCCTGTTTATCATCTGGCGAGAACGCAAACAGACACAGACCAATCTGCCGCTGGACGGGCAATGAGACGGGACGATGAATGGCAAGGCCTCAGCTGCCCGAGGGCAACGAGCCTTCGTCGTGATGATCCTGCGCCTCTACGAGGCTGCCAAGCAGCCAGAGAGAGACCTCGGCCGCCTCTCCAGCCGATTTGAACCGGTATGAGCCGCTATATTTCGGCATATCGAAAAAGGTAACGACAAAACCGTCGCCGCTTTCGAGACTTTCGACCCTTATCCGCTCTGGGTCGATCATCACGCACACATAGTGAGACCCCATATTGCGCATGAAGCCGGCCTTGTTGTCATGGAGGCGCACAAAGGCCGCGACGCCATCCACCGTCATATGCAGGCTTCTGATCGCCTCGTTGGGAAAGGCCCGGGCGAAATCCATGATCGCCTGCCCCACATCATGGCTGTTATCCTCGTCCGTCGCCCGCGTCATGCGCCATGCATATACAGCGAAGACCGAAAGCAGCACGAAAACGATAATCCAGATCGCAATACTCACCCGGGACGCTCCCTCAGCACCGAAACATCACGATTCGCGAATCGAAACGATGCGAACCCGGTTTCGGTTCATAAAGATCGAGGCTTGCGTGAAGTGTGGCTTCACGGGGATCGCTGCAGAATCGGGAGCGGTCCGCCATGCGATACGCGGGACAGAAAATCAGAACCGCTTGAGGAAGGACGCCTTTGCCAGCAGCCATTGCCGGCGCAGCTGCGACAGCTGCAACTCGCCTTCGAACACGCCCGTTCCGGCCTTTCTGGCGGCAAGGATAACCGGGCCGGACAAAGCCACGGGGAGATAGGCCGCGAAGACCGTTTTCGAAATCTTCGCGCGTCTCGCCTTTTCTATATGATCGAGAGCGTGCGCCGCAAAAATCTCGATGGCGATGCCGATCCGCTGTTTATCCTGACCTTCGAGAAACGTCTCGCGGTCGAGCCCCGCAGCCGCCAGCATGTCGGCAGGAATATAAACCTGCCCGCGACGCCGGTGCAGCGGCATCAGGAGAAGAATGCCCGCCATGGCCTGTGCCACGCCCGCATGCCCTGCCGCTTCCGCGCTGGATGCGGCGTCTTCAGCGGAAAGCACGAGACTTGCAAGCTGGATCAATGCGGATGCGGTTTCTCCGGCATAACCTTCAAGCGCATTGCGATCCTCGAACAGGTCGTCATAGAGATCGAAGATACGCGCCTCGATCATATTGGCCAGCACAGGACGCGGCAGGCGATAATGCTCGATCGCCGCCAGAAGCGCTGCTGCCACCGGGTGGGATTGGCTGTCACCGTGTGCATTGCCGTCCAGAAGATCGCGCCACCATTGCATGCGCACCTCGCCGGGCAGCGCCTCGCGCACGGAATCGCGGATACGGGCGATTTCGGCATTGAAGGCGTATAGCGCGGCAAGGGCATTGCGCTTTTCGGCAGGCGACAGAAGGCAGGCGAGATAGCGGTCGCGATCGGTATCGCGCAGCGTCGCGAGGCAGACGTCGAGATTTTCTGTGGGTGCCATGGTTCCCCGCGCGAAACGTCCTGTCAGCCTTCGACGGCAATCAGCGCCGCAGCCACGGCGCGCGATTCCGAAAGCATGATATTATAGGTGCGCACGGCAGCACCCGTGCTCATCGGGTCGACGGAAATACCCGCTTCCTTAAAGGCCGCGCGCAGTTCTTTCGGCAGCACCCGCATGCCGTCACCCGTGCCGATCAGCAGCACTTCGATATCCTGCGCTTCCGCCAGAACCTTTTCGAAATGTTTGACGGTCAGTTCTTTCGCATCAACGGGCTCCCACCCGTAGATGCCGGAAGGCAGGAGCAGAAGCGAGCCGCGATGCGACATGTCGGCAAAACGGAAACCGCCATTGCCATAGGCATCGATGGGCGCCCGGCCGGGAAAATGGGCCGGGCGTATTTCAATCCCGCCGGCCATCAGACGGCAGGCTTGCCGCCGATGGCGTTGCCGGGCTTTTCATCCTTCTCGTCTTCCGCATCCTTGCTGTCGGGACGCAGCTTGAAGGCGATCAGCACCGGCGCGGCGATGTAGAGCGACGAGAACACGCCGATACCCACACCGAACAGCATGGCGAAGGTGAAGGAGCGGATAACCTCGCCACCGAAGAGGTAGAGCGCCAAGAGCGCCAGAAGTACGGTCAGACCAGTCAGGATCGTGCGCGACAGCGTCTGGTTAAGCGACACGTCGATGATCATCGACAGCGGCATCTTTTTATAACGCCTGAGGTTTTCGCGGATACGGTCGTAGATGACAACGGTATCGTTCAGCGAATAACCGATGATCGTCAGGATCGCCGCGATACTCGTGAGGTTGAACTCTATCCCGAGGAACACGAACAGGCCTATCGTAAAGACCACGTCGTGCACCATGGAGATGACCGCACCTAGCGCGAACTGCCATTCGAAGCGCACCCAGATGTAGATCATGATCGCGGTCATGGCGAGCAGGATGCCAATCGTGGACGTATAGGTAAGGTCACCCGACACGGCCGGACCAACGACTTCCACGCGGCGGAAGTCATATTTGTCCTCAAGCTCACCACGCACCATGGTGATGGCCGACTGCTCGGCATTCTCGCCGCCGTCCTGCGCCTGGATACGAATGAGAACATCCTGCGGCGTACCGAAGTTCTGCGCCTGGATTTCACCCAGATTGAGCTGGTTCAGACGATCGCGAATATCGGCAAGATCCGCCTCGCCCTGCTTGGCGCGCACTTCGATGACCGAACCACCCTGGAAATCGATGCCGAGGTTCAGGCCCTTGGCAACGAAACCACCGATGCAGGCGAGCATGATGGCGCCGGTGATCATGAAGACCACGCGACGATAGCGCATGAAGGGAATGTCGCGGCCATCGAACATGGCGGTGCGGACACCCTTCGGCAGGTGTTTCGGACGGCTGCGGCGAACCCAGTAGCCGAACATCCACGCCGTCAGCGTATAGGCCGTGAAGACGGTTGTGATGATACCGACGGCCAGCGTGACGGCGAAGCCCTTCACCGGACCGGTGCCCATGTAGAACAGCACGCTCGCGACGATGAGCGTCGTCAGGTTGGCGTCGATAATGGTCGCGAAGGCGCGGGTGAAGCCGTTATCCAGTGACTGGATCAGCGGTTTGCCGCTTTTCACCTCCTCGCGTATTCGCTCATAGATCAGAACGTTCGAATCCACCGCCATGCCGATGGTGAGGACGATACCGGCAATACCCGGCAAGGTGAGTGTCGATCCGATCACGCTGAGAACAGCGAGCAGCATGACGACGTTGACGACAAGGGCGATATTCGCCAGCAGGCCGAAGAAGCCATAAAAGACGAACATGAAGATGAGGACGCCGACGGCGCCGATGGCGCTGGCCGTCAGGCCGGCGGTGATGGAGTCGTTACCGAGGCTTGGGCCAACGGTGCGTTCTTCAACTACGGTCAGCGTGGCCGGTAGCGCACCGGCGCGCAGCAGGACCGCAAGGTCGTTGGCGCCCTGTACCGAGAAGTTACCGGAAATCTGTCCCGAACCGCCAATGATCGGCTCGCGGATGACAGGTGCGGAAATCACCTGGTTATCGAGAACGATGGCGAAAGGCTTGCCGACATTCTGCTGCGTCGCCTGCGCAAAGCGCTGCGCGCCGCGGCTGTCGAAGCGGAAGGTGACGACGGGTTCGTTGGTCTGCTGGTTGAAGCTTGCCTGTGCGTCGACGAGATTGTCGCCGGAAACGAGCGCGCGGCGTTCCACCAGATAGGGAACCGGCGGATCGTCCTGCGAATAGAGAACCTCGGAGGTGGCCGGCGGACGGCCGTTCATCGCTTCCTGCACCGGCATCGTCGTGTCGACCATGCGGAAGGACAGCTTTGCCGTCTGGTTGAGGAGAGATTTCAGGCGCTGCGGGTCCTGAAGGCCCGGCACCTGCACGATGATGCGGTCGGAACCCTGACGCTGGATGAGCGGCTCGGTGGTGCCGACTTCGTCAACGCGGCGACGTACGACTTCGATGGACTGCGACACGGCCGAAGACAGGCGGTAGTCGATGCCTTCATCGCTCAGGTTGAGCCTGAGAAGATTGTCGCCGCCATCGCTCATCGTCACTTCGGTGATGGAACCGCCGACCAGCGTGCCGGCGGACACCGGCTGCGTCAGGTCGCGAAGCGCAGTCTTGGCCGCTTCGTATTGAGCGGGATCGCTGATACGAACCTGAATCTGCTGGCCGTTGCCCGTGAGCCCGGAATAGCGGATGTTGGCGTCGCGAAGCTGCGTGCGCACATCGCCGACGATCGTTTCAAGCCGTTCCTTGACAATGTCGGAACGCTCGATCTTGAGCATGATGTGCGAACCGCCCTGAAGGTCGAGACCGAGCGTTACCTTGTTGTCCTTGTACCAGGCAGGCATGCTCTCCAGCTGTTTGTCCGAAAACAGGTTGGGAGAGGCGATGAAGACGCTTGCCAGCACAAGCAGCCAGATGAAGACTGTTTTCCAACGGGAAAAATGAAGCATTTCGATCTCGGTCAGGGTTGGGGTTGCGCTGATGACGCAACCCGTCAAATTCGGAAGCGGGCGTCCGGTTATCCGGCAGGATCAGGAAGCGGCTTCCGTCTTGACCACTTCGCCCTTCACGCGCACTTCGGCAATATAGGCACGAGCGGCACGGATTTTCACGCCTTCGGCGATTTCGACTTCCAGTTCATTGTCGTCGATGACCTTGGTCACCTTGCCGACGATGCCGCCGCCGAGAACGACCTGATCGCCACGGCGAATGCTGGTCAGCGTCTCCTGACGCTTCTTCATCTGCGCGCGCTGCGGACGGATGAGGAAAAAGTACCAGACCACCATAAGCGGCGCAAACAGGAAAAGCATTTCAAGGCCAGACCCGAAGGCCGATGCGCCACCCGCTGCGTCCTGGGCAAAAGCTTGACTAATGAACATATAAAACTCCTCAACGATTACGGCACGACCTCTTATGCCGCCCCAGCTTTCAAGCCGCCGGAATATAGTGGGGAACGCCGGGATTGCAACAGATGCAGGCCGCCCGCCGTACCGATTCCGGACCTCTTAACCTTTATGGGCTGGAAACGCCATGCTAGGCCGGGCCGAAAACATCGTTTTGAACACGAGACAAGCGGAAGAAACACCATGATTCGAGAAGAGACGGCCACCCTGCTTCTTGCCGAACTGCGTAGACTGAACATTGCCGTGGAACGGCTCGCCGGCCCGGCACCCGCCATAAACGACTGGAATGCGGCCGATTGTTTCGTCTGGTCGCCGGTCAACTCCTTCCTGCAGCCGGTCGCACGTCCGAACCGCATTGCGCTGAAACTCATTCGTGGCGTTGACCATGTGCGCGACATCCTGCACGAAAACACGCTGCGTTTTGCCGATGGTTTTCCCGCCAATAACGTGCTGCTCTGGGGCGCGCGCGGCATGGGCAAATCCTCGCTGGTCAAGGCTGTTCACGAAGATGTGCGCGCAGCAAGCGGCGTTCCCCTGAAACTGGTCGAGGTGCACCGCGAGGATATCCACACCCTGCCCGCCTTGCTCGACATCTTGAAGGCTTCCGGTGAACGCGTCATCGTCTTCTGCGACGACCTCTCCTTCGACCACGACGACACGGCCTACAAATCCCTGAAGGCGGCGCTCGACGGCGGCATCGAGGGACGGCCGGACAATGTTCTGTTTTACGCCACGTCCAACCGCCGCCACCTTCTGCCGCGTCACATGATGGAAAACGAGCAGTCGACGGCCATCAACCCCTCGGAAGCGGTGGAGGAGAAAGTCTCGCTCTCGGATCGCTTCGGCCTCTGGCTCGGTTTCCACAAATGCGGTCAGGAAGACTACCTGACCATGATCGACAGCTATGCCACGCATTTCGATCTGGGACTCGATCGCGAAACCCTGCATCACGAGGCGCTGGAATGGGCCACCACGCGCGGAGGACGCTCCGGCCGTGTGGCCTGGCAATATATTCAGGATGCCGCCGGGCGCCTGAGGAAATCGATCGACAGATAGGCTGCGATCAAACAGCAGGGATTAATCGGGCCTCACAGCGCCTCATCCACCCTCAGTCCCGCGCGTCTGACAATTCGCGCGGGAACGCCCACGACGGTACAGTCGGCGGGAACATTCTTGATGACAACCGCATTGGCCCCGACTTTTGCATTGTCACCCACGACGATATCCCCAAGCACCTTGGCGCCGGCATTTATCGTAACGTTGTCACCAATTCTGGGCGCGCCCGTCGAGCTGGTGTAACCGATACTGACCTGCTGATTTATCCAGCAATTGGCGCCGATCGACTCGGCCGATATGATCGTTGCAAATCCATGCTGAATGAACAGGCCGGGGCCGATATCGGGCGTGTGGATGTGCAGCGTACTTTCCGGGCGTGCCAGGAACTTGAAAAAATGCGCCCTCGGCAACCGATAATAAAAAAGGTTGCGAAACTCGGCGGTGCCGGTCAGCAATCTCACCGCATCAAGCATGAGGTCGCCGCGTTGCGTCGATGACGTCCCGAGAAGCTTTTCGCTCCACGCCTCGATGTCTCTGAAGATCGGGTTCCCCGGTTTCGCCATGAAAAGCAGAACCAGGTGCGGCGTAACGGACAGGGCCGATACCGCAAAACAGACTTTTTTAAAAATGGTCACAATGAAATCCTTAAATATGGAAGGCAATTTATCGTCTCGAGCGTAACTTGCAACCGCGTATCTATGCCCTATCGGCAGGATGATAATCGTGACGGCGTTTTCGGTATCAAACCTTCGCCGCTGCGCCGCAAAAGAGCCATTTCCAGAATGTTTGAACTGGTGTGAAGGCCAGTGTCGTCAAGGCTACAGAGGGTGTCGTATTCCCGAACGTCACCTCGCCCGTCACATGGTTTGCTGCAGGCATCCGGCACCATCCAGTCAATTTCGTGAGGAGGAGCCGGACAACCGGCTAAATGCCGGGGCTGCGGCGGCGGTAGATCAGGAGGTGGCGGCGTCTTCTCGGAACGTCCCATTTATTCCCCTGTCCATCCTTCGCCGAAAGATCACATGCGAACCGTCACCGGTTCGTCGGTGCAGTTCGACAATATCTGCCTGCGGAGGAGCGGGCCGGCATTGATGTTCAAACCCAAGGAGGAGATGGATATGAGCAGGAACAGAGGCGTCGTTTATCTGAAGCCGGGCCAGGTTGAAGTCCGCGACATCGACGACCCGAAGCTGGAGGCGCCGGATGGCCGCCGCATCGAGCACGGCGTCATTCTCAAAGTTATTTCCACGAATATCTGCGGTTCCGACCAGCATATGGTGCGCGGCCGCACCACGGCGATGCCGGGTCTCGTTCTCGGCCACGAAATCACCGGCGAAGTCATTGAAAAAGGCGTCGATGTCGAAATGCTTGATATCGGCGACATCGTCTCGGTGCCCTTCAACGTCGCCTGCGGCCGCTGCCGCTGCTGCAAGTCGCAGGATACCGGCGTCTGCCTGACGGTGAACCCGTCTCGCGCCGGCGGCGCTTACGGCTATGTCGATATGGGCGGCTGGATCGGCGGACAGGCGAGATATGTCACCATCCCCTATGCCGACTTCAATCTTCTGAAATTTCCCGACCGTGACAGGGCGATGTCGAAGATCCGCGACCTCACCATGCTGTCCGACATTCTGCCGACCGGCTTCCACGGTGCGGTCAAGGCGGGTGTCGGCGTCGGCTCCACGGTCTATGTCGCAGGCGCCGGCCCGGTCGGTCTTGCCGCCGCCGCCTCTGCCCGCATTCTGGGGGCTGCGGTCGTCATGATCGGCGATTTCAACAAGGATCGCCTTGCGCACGCGGCAAAAGTCGGTTTCGAACCCGTCGATCTCTCCAAGGGGGACCGGCTGGGCGATATGATCGCGCAGATCGTCGGCACCAATGAGGTGGACAGCGCCATCGACGCCGTCGGTTTTGAGGCACGCGGCCATTCCGGCGGTGAACAGCCGGCCATCGTTCTCAACCAGATGATGGAGATCACCCGCGCTGCCGGCTCGATCGGTATCCCCGGCCTCTATGTCACCGAGGATCCCGGCGCGGTCGATGCCGCAGCAAAACAGGGCAGCCTGTCCCTGCGCTTCGGTCTGGGGTGGGCGAAGGCGCAATCCTTCCACACCGGCCAGACGCCGGTTCTGAAGTATAACCGTCAGCTCATGCAGGCCATCCTGCATGACCGTCTGCCCATTGCCGACATCGTCAACGCCAAGATCATAGCGCTCGACGATGCCGTCCAGGGTTATGAAAGCTTCGATCAGGGCGCGGCGACCAAGTTCGTTCTCGACCCGCATGGCGATCTGCTGAAAGCAGCCTGACATTTCGAGAGCTCGCGTCCCATAATCATTGAACAGCGCCCGCGAAGAGTATTTTCGCGGGCGCTTTTACCGTATCACCACACGGTGAAATCAAGAGACTACAGCAGCATCCCTTCCAGCTCGGCCGTGGCAGCCGGGGAAAGATAGGGGCGGAACAGGCTCGACACTTGCCGAAGCCCCCATTCCAGTTGCAGCGGCCCGAATTCGGTCACGCCCTCCTGCAGGTTAAGATAGGCCGCCCAATAGGTCGAGACGATCCATAGGTTTGTGAGAACGGCAGCCCGCTCACCTTCCGGAATCTCCGCAAGTCCTGCTTTCTCCATTCGTCCGACAATATCATCGACGGCAAAACGCATGGCCGCGCTGATGGTGCGCACCGGCTCCACCAGCGCAGGCGCAGAGGAAACAAGCCCGACAAGATCGCGAAACAGGAAGCGGTAATTCCACACCAGCGAAAACCAGCGCCGCAAAAACCCGGTGTAGGTCGCCGCAGCACCTTCGTCCGCGCCGTCAATCTTCGCGACAATCGCCAGCGCATCGGCTTCGAACAGGGCAAACAGCGCCAGAACCAGCGCCTCCTTGGTGCGAAAATGGTAATAAAGATTGCCCTCGTTGATATTCACCGCCCTTGCGATCTCAGCCGTGGTCACATGATCGGGCCCCCGCTCGTTAAACAGCTCGAGAGCAGCAGCAAGAATTCTCTGCCGTGTAGGGGAAAGACGCCCCGTTGATCGTCCACCCTCGCTTTTCTTCATTGATATAGGACCCCGCTATTGAAACCTAAGGCATACACCTTAAATGACTAAAATAAGGTATACACCTTAACAGGGAAATTTGAGTGTTCAACGCGAATAAAGGACCTGTCCATGCCCGGAACCGACCTTCGCAGCCCGCCCCCGGATATATCCGCTGCGGCACCCGTCTCCAGGTTCGCCACAGCACGTGTGGCCCTCTCGCTCATCCGCAATCCGCTGAATGCGTTGCCGCCGGAGATTTTCAGCGAACCGGCGGTCTTCACGCGCCTTGGCGGCACGATGCGTGTCCACCTCGCCGATCCGGTTCTTATCCATGAGGCTCTGGTCAAAAACGCCCATCTGCTCGGCAAGGGTGAGGATGTGCGCCGGGCTCTGGGCCCCGCACTCGGACAGGGCCTTCTGACGGCGGATGGCGATCACTGGAAATGGCAAAGGCAATCCGTCGCCGCCGCCTTCCGGCATGAAAAGCTGCTGGAACTGCTGCCCGTGATGATCGAGGCGGCAGAGCGAACCGAAAGGCGCTGGCGCACATCCCCTTCCGGTGACATCGATATCGGCCATGAAATGATGCGGACTACCTTCGACATCATTGTCGAAACCATGATGTCCGGCGGCCACGGGATCGATATCGGGCGCGTCGAACAAAGCGTCACCGACTATCTGAAACCAACCGGCTGGACCTTTGCGCTCGCCATGCTGGGCGCACCGGAATGGCTTCCCCAGCCCGGCCGGCGCAAGGCCCGGGCCGCTGTCAATTATCTGCGCTCCAGCCTGTCGACGGTGATCGCTAACCGGCGGCAAAACCCCGCCGACCGGAACGATCTGGTCTCCATGTTGCTCGAGGCAAAGGACCCGGAAACCGGACGCATGATGAGCGACACTGAAATCACCGACAATCTGCTGACCTTTATCACCGCCGGTCACGAAACCACCGCGCTCGGTCTCGCATGGACGTTCCACCTGCTGTCGCAAAACAGCGATGTGGAACGGAAAGTCGTCGAGGAGATCGCGGCCGTCACCGGTGGAAATCCAGTCGCGGCAGGGCATATTGCTGAACTGACCTATACGAGACAGGTGTTTTCCGAGGCGATGCGGCTTTACCCGCCTGCCCCGGTTGTCACCCGCACGGCGCTGCAGGACTTCAGGCTCGGCGACCATGATATTCCGGCCGGAACCGTTCTTTATGTACCGATCTATGCCGTGCACCGGCATACGGCGCTATGGGACCAACCGGAACGCTTCGACCCTTCCCGCTTCGATCCGGAAAAAACCAGGGCGCGTCACCGTTACGCCTATATGCCTTTCGGCGCAGGCCCGCGCGTCTGTATCGGCAATGCTTTTGCGATGATGGAAGCCGTCGCGATCCTCGCCGTGCTTTTGCAGAAGGCCCATCTCGAAAACAGATCCGCAGCCACGGCGGAGCCGTTGATGAGGGTGACGTTACGCCCGCAAGCCCCTCTGATGATGCGGGTCACGAACCGCAAAAACAAATCGCCCGCGGTGTGAACCACCGCGGGCGATTATTACCCCATAAAGAACATCACCTGATGGTGACGATCAAAGATCGACGTCGAGGATCGCCATGGAGAAGTTGTACGAGCGGTCGCCGTCTTCGTCATCGATGTAGACGACGCCGAGAAACTCTTCGCCAAGATACACTTCGGCGGAATCGTCCTTGCGCGGACGCGCCTTCACAACCATCTTTTCATTGAAGGTGCGCTTGAAATAGGCCTCGAGTTTTTTGATTTCGTCGGCTTTCACCACTATTCTCCTGTGCGGTTCGGGTTGGCCGCTTTTGGCATGGGACAAAGGCCAAAGTAAAGTGAAAGCGGCGCATCATCCGTGTCTTCCACACGGACGAGCGCAATATTCACGACCCGTCAGATATCGGCTCCGATAACCTGGTCCATTAGACGCGAGGGTTCCGAACACCCTGCTTCTCCTACCACGCGCGCCGGCACGCCGGCCACGGTGGTCTTCGGCGGGACCGGTTTCAACACCACCGAACCGGCGGCAATCCGCGAGCAGCTGCCGATCTCGATATTGCCGAGGATTTTTGCGCCTGCCCCGATCATCACACCGTTGCCGATCTTCGGATGGCGGTCCGCCCCCTCCTTGCCGGTGCCGCCAAGCGTCACGCCGTGCAGGATGGAAACATTGTCACCGATGACAGCCGTTTCACCGACCACCAGCCCCGTAGCATGATCGAGGAAGATACCCTTGCCAATGCGCGCGGCCGGATTGATATCCGTCTGGAAGATGCTCGATGAGCGGCTTTGCAGGTAAAAGGCGAAATCCCTGCGGCCCTTCGCAAGCAGCCAATGGGCAAGGCGATGCGTCTGGATGGCCTGGAAGCCCTTGAAATAGAGCAGCGGCTCCATGAAGCGCGTGCAGGCCGGGTCGCGATCGTAAACCGCCTGGATGTCGACGCGCAGTACGCTTCCCCATTCCGGCCAGTCATCCAGCATATCCTGAAACGTCTGGCGCAGAAGCACGGCCTGCATATCGGGATGATCGAGGAGTTCGCAGATGCGATAGATCACACATTCTTCGAGAGACCGGTGATTGAGGATCGTCGAATAAAGGAAGGCTGAAAGCAGCGGGTCCTGAGCTGCGGCGCTACGCGCTTCATGCAGCAGGCTGCCCCAGATCGGATCGACGATCGCCAGCTGTTCGGGCTGACGGGCCTCGGTACGTGCGACCATGAATGGTCTCCTCGTTTGCAGTGGTCGTTCTTTATACAGAAAAAGACGTGTATTAGAAATGGGATTCGAATGACGACTTTAAAGACGGCAAGGCTTCAGTTTTTCTGCATGCAGCATGAAAAAGCGTTTCTTGCCGCCCCGGGGCGTTGCCGAAATAATCCAGATCAAAGCGCGCGGTAAAATTCCAGAACCGCAGCCTTGAACACCCGGTCGCCAACGGCCAGCATATGGTCGCGGCCGGGAATGTCGATCGCGCGCGCATGCGGCATGATCGCCGCGAGTTCTGCGCCGGATCCGGCAATATCATCCTTCGTTCCAACCGCAATCAGCGTCGGCGCATCAATCTTTTCCGCCTGTTCGCGCGTGACGAGGACCCGCGAGGTCTCGATACAGGCGGCCAGCGCCAGCCGGTCGCTTTTCGTCTGGTCGGCAAAGGCACGGAACATACGGCCACGCTCATGGGTGACGACATCGAGCGAGGGGGCGAGCAGCGCCTCGGCAATCGGATCCCAGTCGCCGACGCCTTCGATCATGCCTATACCGAGCCCGCCGAAAACCAGCGAGCGGACGCGCTCGGGATGGGCCATGGCCAGAAAGGCGGAAATGCGCGCACCCATGGAATATCCCATCACATGGGTTTCCGCGATGCCGAGATGATTGAGCAGCGCCACGGCGTCTTCCGCCATGACAGGCGGATAATAGGCGTCTGGATCATGCGGCTTGTCGCTTGCGCCATGGCCGCGATTGTCGATGGCAATCACCCGGTAGCCCGCATCCCCGAGTGTTTTCAGCCAGCCGGGATGTACCCAGTTGACGTTCGCGCTGGAGGCAAAGCCATGAATCAACAGAACCGGCTCGCCCGCCGGATCACCCTCGTCGAAATAGGCAAGGCGAAGGCCGTCATGGGAAAAATCGGAAAATTGCGGCGTGTTGAGATTCATCAAGGACATCCTTTTTGCCGGACCATATGGCAGGAAATCGCAATGGTGAACATATTTTCCTGACGATTTTTATGGAGATGCAATGCGTTTGAGGCTACATATCCGCAGCAATAAGCCCATGCTCGATGACGATCTGCGGCTTAACCACGATATTGCATTTGGAGACGAACATGGCCGGGCATTCCATTCCCCACTTCCAGAACGATGGCGGACACAGCGTAATCGAGATCGGCGTCAAGGAATTCATGTGCACCGGCGCTTCGGTGCCCTACGATCATCCGCATATCTTCATCGATATGGGCGACGACAACGAGAAGGTCTGTTCCTACTGCTCTACCCTTTACCGTTACAATCCGTCGCTGAAGGCCGAACAGACCAATCCTCCGGGCTGCGTCTTCCATGTGAAGGCCGCCTGACCTTTTCCCTTTCCTGATCGGGGCGCATCATGCCCATCACATCCGTAGCCATTGTCGGTGCCGGCATTGCCGGTCTCACCGCTGCCCTTTCTTTTGCCAGGCATGGCGTCAGCTCCGACATCATCGAACAGGCCGGTGAACTCGCGGAAGTCGGCGCCGGCCTGCAGCTGTCGCCCAATGCCGCCCGCATCCTTGCGGAACTCGGCGTGATGCCGGAGATCGAGGCACGTTGGACGGAGCCTGTCAGCGTCGAACTGGCATCGGGAAAATCGCTTGCCACGCTGTTATCATTGCCAATGGCCGAAATGGCTCGCACACGCTGGGGCGCACCCTACGGCGTCCTTCACCGCTCGACGCTGCAACGCGCGCTTCTTGATGCGGTGACCCGCAATCCGCTCTGCCGCCTGCATCTCGGCAAACGCATGGAAAATGCAACGTTGGATGGGATTGCCGCAACCACGTTTCGTGATCACGACCTGATCGTCGGCGCGGACGGCGTCTGGTCGGCGGCCCGTTTTGCCGTCCCCTCCTCTCCCGTCGCCACTTTTTCCGGCAATGTCGCCTGGCGCTTCACGGTCGCTGCAAAAGATGTGCCTTCCGCCATCAACAAGAGCGCCGTCACCGCCTATCTCGGTTCGGGCGGCCATATAGTTGCCTATCCGCTGAAGGAAGTCGGCGGCTTCAACATCGTCGCCATCGCGCTCGGTGCCGATCCCGGCGCGACATGGCGGGCCGAATCGAGCGGACAGCAGAAAGCGATGCTGCTGGCGCAATTTCGCGACTGGAGCCCGGATATCGTCCGGCTCCTGTCATCGTCGGAAAATCCAACCTTCTGGCCACTCTACCAGGCCGGCCCCGGACGCTGGCACAATGGCCGCGACACGGTGCTGATCGGCGACGCAGCCCATGCGATGATGCCTTTTGCGGCACAGGGGGCGGCGATGGCTATCGAGGATGCCTTTGAACTGGCGGGCGCGCTGGCCGGAACACCCCTGCCCGTGGCACAGGCCCTTGCAGCCTTCGAAGCTTTGCGCCTTCCGCGCATAGAAAAGGCCCGCAAGCGGGCCTCTCTCAATCGTTTCGCCTATCACGCCACAGGCCCGGCTCGCCTTGCCCGGGACTTCGTTTTTTCAACACGTCCCACGGAAGCCTTCCTGAAGGACTTAGACTGGCTTTACGGCTACCGCGCCAAAGGCTGAGGTTAGACCCCGGCCGCCGCCGCAAACCCGGCCTCAAGATCCTTCTTGAGATCGACAATATCCTCAAGCCCGATCTGCAGACGGATGACCGGCCCTTCCGTAGGACCTTTGGCGATGGTCCTGTCGACAAGCGATACCGAAACGGCAAGCGATTCGTATCCGCCCCAGGAATAGCCAAGCCCGAAGAAGGTCAGCGCATTCAAGAATGCTGCCGCCGTCTGCTTGTATTTTCCCTCTTCAGCTTTCAGCACGAAGGAGAACACGCCGCTTGCGCCCTTGAAATCGCGCTTCCAGAGGTCATGCCCGGCAAAGCTCGGCAAGGCCGGATGCAGAACGCGCACGACATCGTCGCGGCGTTCCAGCCATTGAGCGATATCGAGTGCACTTTTCTGATGGTGTTCCAGCCTGACGCCCATGGTCCGCATGCCACGCAGGATCTGGTAGGCATCGTCAGACGTGACGCAGATGCCGAGATTGGTATTCGCCTGATAAAGCGCCTTCCAGTGCTTTTCATTGGCCGAGACAAACCCCATCAGCACATCCGAATGCCCGGAGGGATATTTGGTGGCGGCATGAATGGAAACATCGACGCCAAAATCGAGCGGCTTGAAATAAAGCGGTGTCGCCCAGGTATTATCCATCGTCACGACGCAATCATGCCTGTGGGCGATCTCGGCGATCAGCCGGACATCCTGAATCTCCAGCGTGTTTGAGCCCGGCGCTTCCAGATGCACAAGCTTCGTATTCGGGCGGATGAGCGCTTCAATGCCTGCACCGATCGACGGATCGTAATACTCAACCTCAACGCCGAGCTTCTTCAGCATCGTATTGCAGAAGCGGCGCGTGGGAAAATAGACCGAATCGACGATCAGCGCATGATCGCCCGCACCGAGATAGGCAAGGAACGGCACGGTGATCGCTGCAAGCCCCGACGGCACGAGAATCGTTCCGAAAGAACCCTCGAGCTCATTGACGAGATTGCAAAGCGCATCCGTCGTCGGCGTTCCGTGGGTGCCATAGGTATATTTCTGGTTCTCAGTCGAAAGCGTCTCGGCGTCGGGGAAAAGCACGGTCGAGCCGCGCACGATGGGAGGATTGACGAAACCGAAACAGTCCGCGGGATCGTTACCGCCATGGGCCAGGCGCGTATTCATACCTGCGGTGGAACGCAGGTCATTTGTCTTGGTCATTTCAGATCAGCTTTCGAAGGAATATTGACGCGAGCGACAATGCTAAGAGCGGAGGGCAAGGTCAAGTCCCGTAAAACAGTGCCAGACATGTCGATTGATGCATTGCGAAACAGCATACAAGAAGTATACAAAAATCGTGCAAGTGCAAATTTTCGCAAAAATATGCTTATATTTTCACCCTTTGCACACTTCCCGACCAAAATCTGGAAAATTCCGTTTTATAGGCACAATTATTGCCGGCACGTCTTGACCCCGCTGCCAATTGCGATTGTGATAGAAAAAGCGGATCGAAAAGGTCTTGCTGAAGGGGGAGCTGGGGTAAAACAACGATGCCGGTCCCCTTCCATTGACGATAACAAACAAAGGTTGGGAAAAATGAAAAAGGCAATTCTGTCAGCCGCTATCGGCGCAGCAGTTTTGGGAGGAGCCTCGGTCGCTTCGGCTGCGACGCTTCAGGATGTGAAGTCGAAAGGTTTCGTCACCTGCGGCGTGAGCGCGGGCATTCCGGGATTTTCAAATCCCGACGACAAGGGCGAATGGTCCGGTATCGACGTGGACTATTGCCGTGGTATTGCCACTGCGGTTTTCGGTGATCCTTCCAAGGCAAAGTTTGTCGCCCTGTCGAGCAAGGACCGCTTCCCGGCCCTCCAGTCTGGCGAAGTCGACGTTCTGACCCGTAACACCACCTGGACGATCAGCCGCGATACGTCGCTCGGCTTCAACTTCCGTACGGTCAACTATTATGACGGCCAGGGCTTCATTGCCAAGAAGGGCCTGAATGTTAAGTCCGCGCTCGAGCTTTCCGGCGCCGCCGTCTGCGTTCAGACCGGCACGACCACCGAGCTCAATCTCGCCGACTATTTCAAGACCAACAATCTGCAGTACAATCCGGTGGTTTTCGAAAAGGAAGCCGACGCAACCTCTGCCTATGATTCCGGCCGTTGCGACGTCTACACCACCGACCAGTCCGGTCTTTACGCCATCCGTCTCAAGCTGAAGAACCCGGACGACAACATCGTTCTGCCCGAAGTCATTTCCAAGGAGCCGCTTGGACCGGCCGTTCGCCAGGGTGACGACCAGTGGTTCGACATCGTGACCTGGGTTCACTATGCGATGGTCAATGCCGAAGAACTGGGCATCACCTCCAAAAACGTCGATGAACAGAAGACCAGCGCCAACCCGGATATCAAGCGTCTGCTCGGTACCGAAGAAGGCACCAAGATCGGCACCGATCTCGGCGTGACCAACGACTGGGCTTACAACATCGTCAAGCTGGTGGGTAACTACGGCGAAGTCTTCGACCGCAACGTCGGCGCCGGCTCGCCGCTCAAGATCGAGCGTGGCCAGAACGCATTGTGGACCAAGGGCGGCCTGCAATACGCACCGCCGGTCCGTTAATCGGCCCCATCCTCGGTTAGAGGCTGAAAGGAGGCTGGGCAAAGCCCGGCCTCCCATTTGAAATTATATAAATAAGCTCGCAAAGAGCATATAAAAGGGAAAGGTGCCTATGGCAGGCAACGCGGTCAGTTCGCAACGATCGCGCGCGCAAAGCGCGTCGTCACTTATCAACGATCCACGCATTCGAGGCATTTTCTATCAGGTTCTGACAGTCGTCATCCTGACCGCCTTCGTCTGGATCATCGTGACGAACACGATCACCAATCTTCAACGGGCAAACATTTCATCCGGCTTCGGCTTCCTCAATGGAAGAGCCGGTTTCGATATCGGCCAGTCGCTCATCGCCTATACCAGCGACGCGACCTATGGCCGGGCGCTGCTCGTTGGCATTCTCAACACGATCCAGGTCGCATTTTTCGGCATCATCGCCGCCTCGATCATCGGTTTCATCGTCGGTATCGCGAGACTTTCCAGTAACTGGCTGATCTCGAAGCTGGCGCAGGCCTATGTGGAAATCTTCCGCAACATCCCGCCCCTGCTCGTTATCTTCTTCTGGTACAAGGGCGTTATTTCCGTCCTGCCGCAGGCGCGCGATTCGCTGGAGCTTCCGCTTGGAAGCTACCTCAACAATCGCGGCTTCTTCTTTCCGAAACCCCTCTGGGGCGAAGGCACCTGGCTTATTCCGCTCGCCTTTCTGGTCGCCATCGTCATCAGCGTCTTCGTTTATCGCTGGGCGAAGGCCAGGCAGGAAAGAACCGGCCAGCAGTTCCGCACCGGAATAACGATAACGCTTCTCGTCATCGGCCTCCCCGCCGCGACATTTCTGGCGCTCGGCGCACCACTGACATTCGACTACCCGATTGCCGGGCGTTTCAACCTGTCAGGTGGCGCGGTCGTCGCCCCGGAATTCATGTCGCTGTTTCTGGCTCTCTCCTTCTACACAGCCTCCTTCATCGCCGAGATCGTTCGCGGCGGCATCAAGGCCGTGGCTAAGGGCCAGACCGAGGCAGCGGAAGCATTGGGCCTTCGCCAGAGCACGACGACGCGTCTGATCGTCGTTCCGCAGGCGATGCGCATCATCATTCCGCCGCTGACAAGCCAATATCTCAACCTGACCAAAAACTCCTCGCTCGCGGTCGCGGTCGGTTTCGCCGACATCGTTTCCGTTGGCGGCACGATCCTCAACCAGACGGGACAGGCAGTCGAAGTTGTTGCGATCTGGCTGGTCATCTATCTCTCGCTGTCCATTCTCACGGCCGTGGTCATGAACTGGTTCAATGCGAAAATGGCCCTGGTGGAGAGATAATCGATGACGATCAGCAATCACGCTTTCGTGCGACAGACCATCGAGGATGCCAAACCCGCGCCGTCGAGTGCGGTTGGCATCAGCCATTGGCTGCGTACCAAACTTTTCGCCACGCCGAAGGACACGATCCTCACGGTTCTCGCCATTGCTTTCCTCGCCTATCTTCTGCCGCCACTCATCGACTGGCTGTTCATAGATGCGGTGTGGAGCGGCAGCGATCGTATCGCCTGCCTGACCGCCTCTCAAGGCGGTGCGCTTCCGGACGGCCAGTCCGGCGCGTGCTGGGCCTTCGTTTCGGCAAAGCTCGGGCAATTCGTCTTTGGCCGTTACCCGCTCGACGAGCGCTGGCGTCCGATCCTCGTGATGGTGACCTTCGCCATCCTGCTCGTGCCGATGCTCATCCCGAAGGCGCCGTTCAAGCGGCTCAATGCCCTGGCGCTTTTCATCATCCTGCCCTTCATCGCGTTTTTCCTGCTCATCGGTGGCGTCTTCGGCCTGCCGAAGGTGGAGACGCAGCTGTGGGGCGGCCTGATGGTGACCCTCATCCTGTCGTTCTTCGGGATCACGGTCTCCCTGCCCTTCGGCATTCTTCTGGCACTCGGCAGACGGTCGAACCTGCCGGTCATCAAGATGCTCTGCGTGCTTTTCATCGAAGTCATCAGAGGCATTCCGCTGATCACCGTGTTGTTCTTCGCCAGCATCATGCTGCCGCTGTTCCTGCCCGACGGCTGGACCTTCGACAAGTTCCTGCGCGCGCTGGTCGGTGTGTCGCTGTTCTCCTCGGCCTATATGGCGGAGGTGATCCGCGGCGGCCTGCAGGCCATTCCGAAGGGGCAATATGAAGGGGCGGATTCGCTCGGCCTGAACTACTGGCAGAAGACGCGGCTGATCGTGCTGCCGCAGGCGCTGAAGCTGGTCATTCCGGGCATCGTCAACACCTTCATCGGGCTTTTCAAGGACACGTCGCTGGTCTCTATCATCGGCATGTTCGACCTACTCGGCATTGTCACACTCAACCAATCGGATGCGAACTGGGCGACACCCGTCACGGCGATGACTGGCTATATTTTCGCAGGCTTCGTATTCTGGATATTCTGCTTCGGCATGTCGCGTTATTCGCTGTTCATGGAACGGCACCTCGACACCGGGCATAAACGATAAGGGACGCTCAAATGGCAGAAACCCAAGCAAAAAAACTGACCGTTTCGGCTACGGACGTGGCAATCGAAATCGTCGGCATGAACAAGTGGTACGGCGACTTCCACGTGCTGCGCGATATCAACCTGAAGGTCATGAAGGGCGAGCGCATCGTCATCGCCGGTCCTTCGGGTTCGGGCAAGTCGACCATGATCCGCTGCATCAACCGGCTGGAAGAACATCAGTCGGGACTGATCAACGTCGATGGTATCGAACTCACCAACGACCTGAAAAAGATCGACGAAGTGCGGCGCGAGGTTGGCATGGTGTTCCAGCACTTCAACCTCTTCCCGCACCTGACGATCCTCGAGAACTGCACTCTGGCGCCGATCTGGGTTCGCAAGACCCCCAAGAAGGAAGCCGAGGAAATCGCGATGCACTATCTGAAGCGCGTCAAGATTCCCGAGCAGGCCCACAAATACCCGGGCCAGCTCTCCGGCGGCCAGCAGCAGCGCGTGGCGATTGCCCGCTCGCTTTGCATGAAGCCGAAGATCATGCTGTTCGACGAACCGACATCGGCGCTCGACCCTGAAATGGTCAAGGAAGTGCTCGACACCATGGTCGGCCTTGCCGAAGACGGCATGACGATGCTGTGCGTGACCCACGAAATGGGCTTCGCCCGCCAGGTCGCCAACCGCGTCATCTTCATGGACCAGGGCCAGATCGTCGAACAGAATTCGCCCGCCGAATTCTTCGACAATCCCCAGCACGAGCGCACCAGGTTGTTCCTCAGCCAGATTCTGCACTGAGGCGGCGGATCACAAACACATCATCCAACGGGGCCGCTTCGGCCCCGTTTTTTTTGCAGGAATAGCGCGCCACACTCACCGTCATCCTTACCCTTGACGCAAGGACCCATAGGCGGCTGTAGAGTGGATCCTCGCCTCAAGGGCGAGGATGACGGCAGGCATGTTCTACCTCATCACTGCTTCACTGTTAGGTTCCAATCCGGCCAACGGTCGCGCTGAGTCGTCAGCTTGCAGTCTGAATCCCAAGCGAAAAGCCTCGAAAACAGCGACACTCCGACGCTTTAACCATTTGTTACGAAACAAGAATCCTTGTTTTTCAGGGCTTGTAGCGGCCCATGTCATTTTTTTGTCAAATCATGCATTTTTCCGCTTGCGGACCAACGGGAGCCTGACTATAAGGGCGCCACACCACAAGCGCACGCGCCCTTCGTCTATCGGTTAGGACGTCAGATTTTCATTCTGAAAAGAGGGGTTCGACTCCCCTAGGGCGTGCCACTTGCCTTCGTGTTTCCTCTTAAAGATATGCAATAACGCGATTTGTAACGATCGTTCGTCGATCAAGCATCCGCAAATTTTCCATCGCGACGATGACGACGCTGGAACCGATTCCCGGCCGGTACGTTAAAATGCTGTCCCCCCGATGGAAGGCGAGCCGGGCGAGATGCCGGTGGGCAAATTATACGGCTTGCCTTTCCCTCCTCCCCGCTTTCCGTACGGCCAAACCAGCGATCAATTGAAGCCAGCTAAGGCTTCAGCAATCACGCAATTCGTTTGACCAAGCCAAAAACCGCTCCAAATCACTCAGCGATAGAGCCGTTATTTCAAAGCTTTGGCCTCTCCGATCACGGTTTTCCACAGCCCTTCCGCTCCGAGTAAAAAAACTCGTCATGAAGCGAAAAAAATCGATTTTTCCGCTTGCGGACCAACCGGAGCCTGACTATAAGGGCGCCACACCACAAGCGCACGCGCCCTTCGTCTATCGGTTAGGACGTCAGATTTTCATTCTGAAAAGAGGGGTTCGACTCCCCTAGGGCGTGCCACTTGCTTCTCCTGAAAAATCAGTATTCTGTATAAAAAACTTCACCTAACGCGTGAACGTAAGGACGATCGCCGTTTCCGGCTCGTACTGAACTTTACCCCGAAGAATTCAAACAGATTGGCGACCCTGTCAAGGTGCGAAAGCCGCGTCCAGAACGCGCAGCTGCACGCGCCTCTGGCCCTGCCATAGATCGGCTCCCACGGTGCCTGCGACGTGGATGGACCTGCCGCGCGCATTCAGCAGCATCTGCCCCAGCGGCGCCTCTGCGGCGCGAAATGCGATGCCGTCCAGCCGGGAGCCATCCATGGCCTCCAGCGTGATCTTGACGTGAGCGGTGCCGACAAGACGCACATCCCGCAGGCGATGGGCAGGCACGGCGAAAATCGGTTGGGAATGGCCCGATCCATAAGGACCGGCCTGCTCCAGCTGGTCGACAAGCTGTAAAGTCGCGCCCGACGCGCCGATGGCGCCATCGATCTTCAGCACGCTGCTTTCCACCAGCTCGCTCACCGTCCTGACTGCAGCCTCCTCGAAGAAGGTTCTGAGTTTACCGAGATTGGCGCGTTCCACCGTGAGACCCGCAGCCATGGCGTGGCCGCCGCCCTTGACCAGCAATCCCGCCTCCACGGCAGCGCGCACCATACGCCCCATATCAAAACCATTGATCGAGCGGCCGGAGCCGGTGCCCTTGCCGGAAGGATCGAAGGCAATGGCGAAAGCCGGGCGACGGAAACGGTCCTTCAGTCGCGAGGCAAGCAGGCCGACGATACCCGGATGCCAGTTTTCCCGGGCCGTAACAATGACACCGGCGCCTGACCCGTCGCCATATTCGAACAGCGCCTCCGCTTCGGCTTCCGCCAGCATCGCGGCTTCCATCGCCTGCCGCTCGCGGTTCAGCTCGTCCAGGCGTTCCGCGATCACCTCGGCCTGCGAAGAATCGTCGATGGTCAGGAGACGGCTGCCAAGTGCAGCATCGCCGATACGGCCGCCGGCATTGATGCGCGGCCCGATCAGGAAGCCGAAATGATAGGGTGTGACAGGTCCGCCAAGCCCGGCCTTCTTGAACAGCGCCGCCAGCCCCGCATTGTTCATATGGCGCGCGGCAATCAGCCCCTTCACCACATAGGCGCGGTTCAGCCCCTTCAGCGGCACCACGTCGCACACGGTCGCAAGGGCAACGATATCGAGAAGCGACAGCAGGTCCAGCGTGAAAGCCTGCCTGTTGCGCCTGTCTTTCAACAGCCTGAGTGTAGCGACCAGCACGAGGAACACCACGCCGGCGGCGCAGAGATGCCCCTGCCCCGAAAGATCGTCCTCCCGGTTGGGATTGACCAGCGCGACTGCCGGCGGCAGTTCCGAGCCGACCTGATGGTGATCGATCACCACCACATCGGTGCCCGCATCCTTCGCGGCCTGCAGCGATTCATGGCTGGTGGAACCGCAATCGACGGTAACGATCAGCGTTGCGCCATTGGCGGCAAGCTGCTGCATCGCCGCCGGGTTCGGTCCGTAGCCCTCGAAAATCCGGTCGGGAATGTAGATTTCCGGCGTAATCCCGAAATGCGCAAAAAAGCGGTACATCAAGGCGGACGAAGCAGCACCGTCAACATCGTAATCACCGAAGATCGCCACCTTCTCGCCGGTCTCGATGGCGCGCACCAGCCTCTCGGCCGCCTTCTCACAATCGGTCAGCATGTGCGGATCGGGCATCAGCGAGCGGATGGTGGGATCGAGGAATTCCAGGGCGTCATCGACACCCACCCCGCGCCCGGCAAGCACCCGCGCGATCAATTCAGGAATGGCATGGATTTGCGACATGGCCAGCGCACGGTTCTGTCCGGCCTGATCCAGCCGCGACACCCAGCGCTGCTCTGTCGCCGACCGCTCCACGCTCAGAAACGCGCGGGCAACGGTATCGGCCGGCTCCATCATTGCCATCCTGTCCATTCATCCTGTCGTGTATATGCGCATCCGCGCCTTTTCTTACACCGGGCTAAATGGCGATGGCGGGTTTTTCAAGCAAAAACGCCTGTGCAGGGTTTTACACCGAAAAAATCGAGAAGAACGGGCTGACGATGGATACCGCACCGACCAGCAGCAGCAGCGAGAACACGGCAAGCGAACACCAGTTGCGCTCATAGTCGGCAATATCGAATTCCATGCTTCGAATATTGTCATTGGCACTGTGTGGCCTGGCCCGATGATGGGTGGCCAGAACGCCTTCGCGCTTGTTGTCCTTGAAAAGGATAATCGATGTCACGGCCACGCCTCCCTCGCTTGGTGAACATCATTAACCATAGAGCCGAATCGTGTTGCATTCCAGCGGTTCTGAGGCCGCTCGCGCAAATTTTCTGGGTGTTGTAGGCTTTAAAAATGGAACGGGCTTGCAAGAACAGTGAAATCCCGCTGCTCCCAAAGAATGCTCTCATCCGGTTCGAAAACATCTCCGTGGTCATCCTCGGGCTTGCCCCGAGGATCCACTGACCTACCTGCGCGGCGCTGGATCCTCGGGTCAAGCCCGAGGATGATGGCGCGTTTGGCGAGCACGTCGCGCTTGGCAAGAGTGCCGTGGCTGGCGCGAATGCGGCACCAGCGTCTCAGGTCCGCTCGATGCGGATGACCTGCGGCTCGCTGACGAGATATTTCTCGTTCTTGATCGCCTTCACCGCCTTGCGGATCGCATCTTCCATCGTCGCATGGGTAACGAGGATGATCGTCTGCGGCGCACCTTCCACATGCACGCGCTGGCGCTGCACGATGGATTCCAGCGAGATGTTGTTATCCGCCATGCGGGTAGCGATGGAGGCGAAAACGCCGGCCTGATCCTTCACCGTCAAGCGAATGAAATAGCCGCCTTCATGGCTCTTCATCTTGGCGCGGCGATAATCGGCAAGCGATTTTGCCGGACGGCCAAGCACCGGAACCTGCTGGGCGCCCGGACGGCTCTTGGCGATATCGGCGATGTCACCGAGCACGGCGGACGCCGTGGCATTGCCGCCAGCACCCGGACCAACCATCAGGAGTTCTCCGAGGATATCGGACTCGATCGCCACCGCATTGGTCACGCCGTCCACCTGCGCGATGACGGAATCGAGCGGCACCATGGTCGGATGAACGCGCTGTTCGATACCGGATTCCGTCACCTGCGCCACGCCGAGAAGCTTGATGCGGTAACCGAGTTCGGCCGCCGCCTGAATGTCCTCGCTGGAGATATTGGTGATGCCTTCCAGATAGATGTCATCGGCCGAAATCTTGTTGCCGAAGGCAAGCGTCGTCAGGATGGCCAGCTTGTGGGCCGTATCGTTGCCCTCGATATCGAAGGCCGGATCAGCTTCGGCATAACCCAGCCGCTGCGCTTCCTTCAGACAGGCCTCGAAGGACAGCCCTTCCTTCTCCATCTTGGTGAGGATGTAATTGCAGGTGCCGTTCATGATGCCGTAGATGCGCGACACATGGTTGCCGGTGAGAGACTCACGCAGGGCCTTGATGACGGGGATACCGCCGGCCACCGCCGCTTCGAAATTGAGAAGCGCACCCTTGTCTTCGGCGATGGTCGCCAGTTCGACGCCGTGCTTGGCCAGCAGCGCCTTGTTGGCCGTCACCACATGGAGACCGCGTGCGAGAGCGGCGCGTACCGCATTTTCCGCCTGACCGGAAGCACCGCCGACCAGTTCGACGAAGACGTCGATATCGGCTTCGCTCGCCAGCTGCTCCGGCGTGTCGAACCAGGTAATACCCGTGAGATCAATGCCGCGGTCGCGCGAACGGTCACGCGCACTCACCGCAATAATCTCAATCGCGCGTCCGCAGGTAATCGCAAGTTCGTTGCTTCTCTGCTGGAGGATGCGCACGAGCGAAGCGCCGACAGTGCCGAGCCCCGCTATGCCGATTCTCAATGAATCTGCCATGGGTATGTTCCTGATTGCTGTTGAGGGTGGCGGCCGGGACCCGGCCGCCTCGGGTTGCCCTATCTGTGGGCGTTAAGCGAAACGACATTGTGCATCGTTTCGTCTGCGCTCGACAGGAAACGCTTCAGATTGCGCGCTGCCTGACGAATTCGATGCTCGTTTTCCACGAGCGCAAGACGGACGTAATCATCGCCCATCTCGCCAAAGCCGATGCCGGGAGCAACGGCGATATCTGCCTTCTCGACCAGGAGCTTGGAGAATTCCAGGCTGCCGAGATGACGGAATTTTTCCGGGATCTTCGCCCAGGCGAACATCGTCGCCGCCGGCGGCGGAACCTCGAAACCGGCCTTACCGAAGGTGTCGACCATGACGTCACGGCGACGGCGATAGACATTGCGCACTTCTGCGATGTCGGAACCGTCACCGTTCAGCGCATGCGTCGCAGCAACCTGGATCGGCGTGAAGGCGCCGTAGTCGAGATAGGACTTCACGCGGGTCAGCGCCGCGATCAGCCGCTCATTGCCAACGGCAAAGCCCATGCGCCAGCCGGGCATGGAGAAGGTCTTCGACATGGAGGTGAACTCCACCGCAACGTCGATTGCGCCGGGAACTTCGAGAACCGAAGGCGGCGGATTGTTTTCGTCGAAATAGATTTCCGAATAGGCAAGGTCGGAAAGCACGATGATTTCGTGCTTCTTCGCAAAGGCGATGACATCCCTGTAGAAATCGAGCGAGGCCACATGCGCCGTCGGGTTCGACGGGTAGTTGATGATCAGCGCCAGCGGCTTGGGAATGGAGTGGCGCACCGCGCGCTCCAGCGGCCCGAAGAAGCTCTCATCCGGCTCGACATTCATCGAACGGATAACGCCGCCCGCCATCAGGAAGCCGAAGGCATGGATTGGATAGGTGGGGTTCGGACACAGGATCACGTCACCAGGTGCCGTGATGGCCTGCGCCATATTGGCGAAGCCTTCCTTGGAGCCGAGCGTGGCGACAACCTGCGTATCGGGGTTCAGCTTCACGCCGAAACGGCGGGCATAATAGGCGGCCTGCGCGCGGCGAAGGCCGGGAATGCCCTTTGACGAGGAATAACGATGGGTGCGCGGGTCCTGAACGACCTCGCAAAGCTTGTCGACGATGGCCTTCGGGGTCGGAAGGTCGGGATTGCCCATGCCGAGATCGATGATATCGGCCCCGGCCGCTCGCGCGCTCGCTTTCAAACGGTTGACCTGTTCGAAGACGTATTGCGGCAGACGCCGGACCTTGTGAAACTCTTCCATCTCTTTCCTCATGGGAATGGACCGGTTCTGCCGGCCCATAACGAAGGTTCGTTTTTTGTTTTAAAACGCCGCCGACACGAACCGACCCGGCAGGCGTTATTCATTGTAGCGCAAAGAACGCGAAAACCTACAGGGCTTTTCTCGGCCCACGCGGCTTCGCGATCATCCGCCCGTGCTTCGGACAAAGCCTTTTCGGCCCCGAAAGCAAGGCGGATCACGCAACAGGATCAAGGAACTTGCATAACGCCAGATTCTTGGAAAATGCAAGGCAAGCCATGCTCAAGAACGGCCATTCCTGTCGTTCAGCCGCGCTCGCCCTTCACAATTGCTGCGCGGATGACCGAAAGCACGCGTTCCGGCTTGATATCCGTGCAGACGAGCTGGCTCGGATGCCCGTCCCAGTCGCCCGGCGGAAAGGCGCGGCCATCCGGCTTCTGAATTGTCTGGCCATCGGCAAGACCGCCGCAGACCACACGTACCGGGCCGCTGCGGGTCTCAAACAGGTCGGGTGCAACGAGATAAACACAGGCGCAGCTATCATGCACCACCATGCCGTCGCCGGTGCGTGTCTTGTAGAAATCAATGTAGAATTGCGACAGGTCGGAAAGCAGTTGCACCGGCTTGCCGCCGGCCTTGGCCATCTCCGCCATGAAGGCGCTGGTCATCACCGTTTTTGTCGTCACGTCGAGACCGACGACGACCACCCGCCAGGGCGCGGTAAAGACAAGATCGGCCGCCTCCGGATCGCCGTGAATATTGGCCTCGGCCGCCGGGGAAACATTGCCGTTCATGTCGAAGGCGCCGCCCATGACGATGACCTCTTTCACCAGCGCCGCCACATCCGGCTCCTCGCGTAGCGCCAGCGCCAGATTGGTCATGCGGCCAACGGCAATCAATGTCACCTCGCCGGGATTGGCCTTGACCGTCTCGATGATGAAACGATGCGCCGGGCGCGGATCAAGCGGCAGGTCGATGGTTTCAGGGATATCGATATCGCCGAGGCCATTTTCCCCGTGAATGAAGGTCGGCCAGTGGCCTTCCTTGCGGGCGGGATCGAAGGTCACACCGGCGCCCTTCGCAACCGGTGCGGTCATCTGCCATTCCCGCTTGAGGAAGAGCGCATTGCGGGTGGTGATATCGATGGGGGCGTTGCCGAAAACCGTGGTGACGCCGATCAGATCGATATCGGGATGGCGATGCAGGAACAGAAGCGCCATGGCATCATCTACACCGGGGTCCGTATCGAATATCACTTTATGCATAATGCCCTCATCCGTATGTCCTGAGCGTCACCGCCGCTTCTGGCGATGCGCCACGGAAACATACCGATAAGCGGCAGCACCGCAATCCCCCCGCCGGCCGGCGCTCAGAGAGAAAAATATTGCGCGGCAGTCTTTTCGGTGAAAGAAGAGGTCCTCTCCCGCCGCCTGCCCGGACATTCCAAGTGCAAGACATCGCCCTCAACGTTTTCGTCGTTCTTTTCTGCGTCGCCATCTTTGCCGGATTTATCGATTCCATTGCCGGTGGCGGCGGTCTCATCACCATTCCGGCCATGCTGATCATGGGTATTGCGCCGCTGGACACGCTCGGCACCAACAAGCTGCAATCGCAGTTCGGCTCGGCCTCCGCCACCATCGCCTATGCCCGGCGCGGCCATGTCAATCTGAGGGAACAATTGCCGATGGGCCTGATGGCGATGCTCGGCGGAGGGCTGGGCGCCGTCACCGCCGCCTTCGTGCCCGCCGATCTGCTGCGCACCATCATGCCGTTCCTGCTGATCGCCATTGCGCTTTATTTCGCCTTCAAGCCGCAGCTCAACGATATCGACAGCCACCGCCGCATCACGCCCTTCGTTTTCGGCCTGACCGTTGCTCCGCTGGTGGGATTTTACGACGGCGTCTTCGGCCCCGGCGCGGGTTCGTTCTACATGCTGGCCTTCGTGGCGCTTGCCGGGTTCGGCATGCTGAAGGCAACCGCCCATACCAAGCTTCTGAACCTCGGTTCGAACTTCGGCGGCTTCGTCGTTTTTGCGATCGGCGGTGCGGTTCTCTGGAAGCTTGGCCTCGCCATGGGTGTAGGCCAGTTCATCGGCGCACAGATCGGCTCGCGCTTCGCCATGAAGAACGGCGCAAAGATCATCCGGCCGCTGCTGGTGCTTTCCTGCCTGGCAATGGCGACGAAGCTGCTGCTGGATGCCTCATCCGCATGGTCCATCGCCACGATCTGGGATTCGATTTTTCCGAAATAGCGGGTTGAGCGTTTCCATCCGAGCCGGAAACGCCGTTAACCTCACCCGGCAGCGCGACCGCGTCTGCGATCGGCAATTTCCCTGATCACCACCATCGCGCCGACAAGCTTGTAGGTGGAGGAATAACAGGGCGACATTTCCAGCGACTTCACGACGGTGCGGCCGTTCTGGTCTTCGGCGTAAGTATATTTCGACGTATTGCCCTTGAAGCAATTGTCCAGCTTCTCACGCAGATCGTTCTGAAAGCGGTGTACGCCGACAAGCTCGGCGATATGACATCCAACCAGCCCCTCCGGCGCATTGCGCTGGAAGGCATCGAGAGCATTGGCAAAGGACACGCGATAGCCGGGAGAAACGATGACCACGGGCTCGTCCAGGTCGTTGAGCATGTCTTCATCGAGGACCAGATGCCTGTGGTGCCACTCCAGAGTGTCCTCGTCCTCGTCACCGATGACCTTGGCCTTCAGCGGCATGCCGACATAACGGTCGACCAGGGTTCTCAGAAGCTCGGAGTTGCGCTGCACGCAGCCGAGATCTTCCGCCTCATGATTGAGGAGATCGATGGCGAAACGGAACTGCTCGCGAATATCCTCGGAGCTTCCAGTCTGACGCCCGACAACCCGCTCGAGAAGCTGCTCCAGTTCACGCTCCAGCACCGCGATCTTGTCGGCCTCGTTTTTACCAACGGCAGATTGCAGTTCCGTATAACGCAGCCAGAACAGCTCAATCAAATCTTTCAACCCAACTCTCCCTGAACGGGCAAACACACACCGTCCCCAATCCGAACGGATGGACCCTGTATCCCCTTATTGTAGCGTCTGCGCGTTTAAAAATGACGTAACAAAGCGCGCAAACGCCGCAGGGATTGTTGTCCAAAATATCACAGCCGACGCTATTTTTTCAATTTCGATAATCCATGAACGAAAAATGAGGTTCCACTAATATGGAAAAATATCGAAATACACAAATTCGCGGCCGAAATTTGTGAAAATCAAACACAATCAACGGCGCGGCAATCGCTTCAAATCCGGTGCTTCACGTCCCAGCGGTCGTGATACCACAGCCATTGGCCGGGATATTCACGCACCCAGCTTTCCACCTTGTCGTTCAGAAGCTGTGCGGTCGCCTGAATATCGACATTGCCTTTTTCGTCGCGCGGGATCTCGACCTTCGGCTCGATTTCCAGCCTGTAGCGGTTGTCCGGCAGACGCACGCAGCGGGCGGGATAGACGTCGCAATTGAACTGCCGCACCAGCTTGGCCAGCAGCGGATTGGTGCGAACCTCAAGCCCGAAGAACGTCGTCGTCAGCCCCTTGCTGAACTTCTGGTCAACGAGAACGCCGACACCGCCGCCCCTTTCCAGCTGCCGCGCGAGCGCAAAGGAAGAGCCGGCATGTGAAGGCACGAGATTGCCCATGCGTTCCTTGCGGAAATTGAACACCTTGTCGGCGACATACGGATTGTTCGGCGGCCGGAACAGCACCGTCACGTCGAGACCGAAGGCGGAACTGGCCACCGGCAACAGCTCGAAATTGCCGCTATGGGCGGTAAAGACGATGAAGGGCCGCGGATTGTCGCGCAGTTCCAGAAAGGTCGGAATACCCTCAACCTGAATACGGCCGGGCTCGTTCTTCTCCGGATCGAAATCGAAAAGCCGGTCGAGAAAGACATATTCCGCCGCCAGCCGGCCCATATTGGCCCAGCTGTCCATGGCGATCTCAAGCCGCTCCTCCTCGGACTTCTCCGGAAAGGCGCGCGCCAGATTGTAAAGCATCAGCTTGTGGCGGCCGGTTTTCGGCCCCACGAAGCGCGCCAGCCGGTCGGCGGCGCGAATGCCCGCATCGGCGGGAAAAAGCTTCAGCAGGTTGAGAAGGCCGAAGGCGAATGTCGCAATCAGCCACTGCCGGAAGTGGTCCAGTTTCAGGACGATCCGTGTCAGGAACAGCTTCAAGATGCTCAGTCCATCCGCAGAACGATCTTGCCGAACACCTGGCGCGTTTCCATGCGCTCCAGCGCCCTGTCAATATCGTCGAAGGTCACTTCGGTGTCGATGACGGGGTGAACGATGCCGCGCGCCATCTTCTGCATGGCATTGGCCATGTTTTCCATGCGGCAGCCGAAGGAGCCGAGCAGCTTCAACTGCTGCTGGAACAGCATCATCAGGTTGATATCGGTGGAGACACCTGACGTGGAGCCGCAGGTGACGAGGCGGCCACCGCGCTTCAGCGAGAACATCGAGGCCACGAACGTGTCCTTGCCGACATGTTCGAACACCACGTCGACACCCTTCTTTTTCGTCAGCTTGCGCACGACGCCTTCGAAACGGTCGGTCCGGTAATTGATGACGTGGTCGGCGCCAAGCGCCTTCGCCCGTTCGATCTTGTCGTCGGAACCAACAGTGGTGATGACGGTGCAGCCCATCTTCTTGGCAAGCTGGATCGCCGCCGTGCCGATGCCCGAACCGCCCGCATGGATGAGGATCGTTTCGCCGGGCTCAAGCTTGGCATTGTCGAACAGCATATGCTCGACCGTACCGAAGGTCACGGGTGCCAAAGCCGCAGCAACGGCGTCAATGCCATGTGGTGCCGGCACGAGCTGGCGCGCCGGAATATTGATCTTCTCCTGCGCAAAACCATCGAGATGGAAACCGTGCACGCCCTGCACATGTTCGCACAAATTGTCGCGGCCTTCGCGACAGGGCTTGCACAGCCCGCAGGTGCGCGCGCCATAGATCGAAACGAGCTGGCCGGGCAGCACATTCGATACGCCCGGACCGATGGCTTCGACCACGCCCGAAGCCTCGGCACCAATGGTGAGCGGCATCTTGCGCTTGGCGAAAGCCATGCCGCGCCAGCCCCACACGTCGATGTGGTTGAGCGCAACGGCCTTGACGCGCAGCGTCACCTCGCCCGGCGCCGGTGCATCCGGTTCGGGCAGGTCCACTTTTTCGAGCTTCCGGTCGTCGACGAGTTGAAGAGCGCGCATATTTCAGTCCTTCGCCCAGGGGCGTTTATCTGGGGCCGTTTATCTAAAGAGCTATTCCAGCAAACCTCTGTATCGGTTTTGCGGCCGGAATGCGTAATCAAAGAAGCGAGAGCATTTCCGGATTGGTCGGGCCGGAAACGCTTCTGTTTGTGGCGGAACCGGTTAAGCCGGTTCCCGCGTCATGACAAGGCTTGCATTCTGTCCGCCAAATCCGAAGGAGTTGGACAGAACTGCACTCACCTCAGCATCCCGCTTCACATTCGGCACCACATCGAGCGAAATGGTCGGATCGGGATTGTTGTAGTTGATCGTCGGCGGCAGCGTGCCGGTCAGCATCGTCTGCAGAGAGAACACGGCTTCTACCGCGCCAGCCGCCGTCAGCGTATGGCCGATCATCGACTTGTTGGAAGACAGCGGAATATTCTTCAGGCCTTCGCCGAAAACGGCCAGCATCGAGCCATATTCCATCTTGTCGTTCTCAGGCGTCGAGGTACCGTGGGCGTTGATATAGCCGATATCGCTTTCGGCCACGCCCGCATCGGCCAATGCCGCACGGATCGTCGCAATCGCCGGGCCGCCATCGGGTGAAGAGCGCGTGCGATGGAAGCTGTCGGCCTTTTCACCGGCGCCCTTGATGATGCCGAGAACCTTGGCCCCACGTGCAACAGCGGATTCCAGCGATTCCAGCACCAGTGTGGCTGCACCTTCGGCGATCACGAAACCGTCGCGGTCCTTGCTGAATGGCTTGGAGGCCTTTTCCGGCGGGTCGTTCTGGGTCGAAAGCGCGGAGAGAAGCGAGAAGCGGATCAGCGCCTCGGCGCTGACCGAACCGTCGGTCGCAACCGTCAGCGCCCGTTCGGTGCGGCCCTGGCGGATGGCCTCGACGCCGAGTTGGATCGCGGTCGCACCGGATGCACAGGCCGTGGACAGCGTGACGGGCAGGCCACGGGTACCGAAACGGTCGGAAAGACGTTCGGAAATCGCGCCGAACAGCGCCGCCTCCTGAAACGCCGGGTCGTGACGCTGGCGGAAGGCCGTCAGGAAACGCTCATAGGCATCGCCCGGCTGGGCGGCTGGCGGAGACCGGTCGGCAAGCTCGAAGCGGGCGCTCCATTCCGGCTCGATCGGCGGCGCGGCCAGAAACAGCGGGCCGTCGAAATCACCTGATATACCGGCCTGCGCGAGCGCCTCGATGGTGGTCTCACGCGCGAAGGCATAGGAACGCTCGACGGAATTCGGAACCGGAATATCGATGAAATCGACCGTGCCGCTGATGCGGGTCGAAAGCCCCTCGGTCGGAAAACGGGTGATCTTGTGGATGCCCGACTTGCCCGCCGTCAGCGCCGCCCAGTTATCGGCAAGCCCCTGCCCCAGCGACGTGATGATGCCCATGCCGGTGACGGCGACGATCGGGCGACCGAGATGATCCTTGAAATTGGAAGTCATGGTCTTTCTCCTCAAACGTCACGGGACAGAACGGCGACACCTTCGCCGCGCACATGGCCGACGGTGGTGACGACGGCTTCGCTGGCCGACTCGCCCATGGGCTTTTCCGCCTTGGCGTCGAAGGTAGGAACCTTGGCGCCGCTTTCAAGCGTAAGCGCAGCCAAAGCCAGGCCGAGCGGAAACTGCGCCTCAAGTCCGTGGCCGGTGACACCACCGAAACCGCGAATGGCGGCCTTGGGCAGGGTCTTTTCGAGAATATCCTTCTCGCGCCGGGTAACGTCGTCATAACCGCTTGCGCCGGAAAACACGACGGTCGCAGCACTATCCTTTGCCGGGGCAAGCAGGCGCTCCATGCGCTTTTCCATCTTGCCATCATCACGGCTGCCGCGATCGCCCTCGATGGCGTCGATGCGGGCATAAATGCGCGCGCCGCGTTCGCTGGCATGCTTGCGCGATTCCAGCACGAGGAATGCGCCAAGCGAACCGGAAATCATGCCGCCGCCGTTCTGGTTCTCACGCGACCACAGCGGCTGCCAGCCGCCCTGCGCATGTGCACCAATGGCTTCAAACAGCAGAATCATGTCGGGACGTTCCGCCGAGAAAGCGCCGCCCACCAGCGCATGGCTCGATTCGCCGGAGCGGATGCGGTGGAACGCGGTTTCAACGGCGGAAATGCCGGCCGCTTCCTCGCCCATGAAAGTGCGCGAAGAGCCGGTAACCTTGTGCACGATGGAAATATTGCCGGCCATCAGATTGGAAAGCTGGGCGAGAAACAGCGTCGGGCGCAGCTCCGTCGTCAGCTTCTCATTGAGAAGCTTTTCGCGGTCATTGCGCTTCAGCGCTTCGTCGACGATCAGCGTATCGACATTGATGTCGCGCTCACCGCCGCCGGCAGCAACGATCATGTCCATGGTGGCGCAGGCTTCGGCATTTTCCTTCAGACCGGCATCGTCGAGTGCCAGACCGGCGGCGAACACGCCGAGGCGCTGCCAGTTTTCCATCTGGCGCTGGTCGCCACGCTTGGCGATCTGCGCAGACCAGTCGATTTCCGGCATGGGATGGACCGGGTAGGGTTTGAACTTTTCGGTCTCAACCACCGTTTCAGGCGCCGCCGTTCCCGAAAGAAGCGCCACATGCGCCTGGCTTCCGACGCCGTGACAGGTCACGATGCCGACCCCTGTTATCACCACATCATTGTCAGATTTCATCGTCTGTCATCCTTTGCAGCCGGCCCCATCGAAACGGTCACGGCTATCCAACAGCGGTCGCGAACAACCACTTCATGCGTTGCGGAATAAAGCGCGCGATGCGGATTGGCAATGGCGAAGGCCCGATCCGCCGTCGCCAGCCCACGATTTTCGTGCTCAAAACCGGGCCGGCGCGAAAAACGCTCTCCTTCGAAACGGACGGAAACGCTTATTTCTGCGCATCCGCGGCAATCGCCGCCATCAGGCCGACTTCCTCGGCCCGCTTCTTGACGATAGGCCCAAGCGGGATTTCGCTGAAGGGCATGGTCCTGAGCTTAAGCTGCGCGTCGCATACCTTCTTGCCATCCGAGGTGATCTTCGCCTTGGTAACGGCAAAACCGGACCCGTCATGCTCCAGCACCGCCTCGATGTCGAGAACCGCGCCCGGCTCCACGAAAGTCCGCATCTTGGCGCCATCGACCGACATCAGGAACGGCATGGAGGCGAAATCGCTGAACGCCAGAACCAGCATGCCGGAAGCCTGCGCCATGGTCTCGATCAGAAGCACACCCGGAACCAGCGGCATGCCGGGAAAATGTCCCTCGAAAACCGGGCTTTTATCCGGAACGACGGACTGCGCCTTCAGCGTACGCGTCGCCATGTCCACGGCTTCGACCTTGTCGATCATCTGAAAATATTCAAGCAGCATTCGTCCGGCCCGTCTCTGGTCGGTTAGTCATGGTTCGCCCGCAGGCGGGAACAAAAGAAAATGCCCGCTGGAAGCGGGCATTGTCACATCAGCCCTTGGCTGCGCGCAATTCGTCGATCTTGGCGCAAAGGTTCTTCAGCACGAAATATTCTTCGGTGGAAACCTTGCCTTCGTTGACTTCCTGCGTCCACTGCTCGAGCGGAATCTTGATGCCGAATTCCTTGTCGATGGCGAAAACGATATCCAGAAAGTCGAGGCTGTCGATGCCCAGATCGTCGATCGTGTGGCTTTCCGGCGTAATGGTTTCGCGGTCGATTTCGCTGGTTTCGGCGATAATGTCGGCAACCTTGTCGAATGTAGCTGTCACGCCCATAATCCTTATTGTCGTTCGTATGAATTATCCTGTCTGACGCACCACATAGGCAAGTCGCACAAAAAAGCCAATGGTTTCGTGACGTAACTTTGAAATTTGCCCTGAAACTGTTGCCTAAACAGCAACCGAATGGCGGCCGCGTCCATTGCCGAGATAGGTGTCGAAGATTGCCGCGATATTACGGACAAAAGGCTTTCCCGCCTCCGTCACCGCAAAAATATCGGCGTCCAGCCGCACCACGCCGTCCCTGTCGAAGGCAGCAAAATGCTGTGCCTGCTTCGTCACGGAATGGCTGACCTTGCCGAAACGATGCCGCAGATCCGAGAGGTCGAGCGAGAAATCGCACATCAACCTTTCGATCACATGCGAACGCAGATGATCGTCCTCCGACAACTCAATTCCCTTGACGACGGCAAGACCGCCCTCGCCCGCCAGACGCTGATATTCCCCGGTCGCCGCCATGTTCTGCACATAACCCTGCGGCAACCTGCCGATCGACGATGCGCCAAGCCCGATCAGCGCATCGGCCGTATCGGTGGTATAGCCCTGAAAATTCCGCCGCAGCTCCCCGTCCTCGGCCGCCCGGCACAAGCTATCGGCAGGCTTGGCGAAATGATCGATGCCAACCGGCCTGTAACCCGCCTGTTTCAACATTTCTGCCGCCATCGTCATCTGCCGGTACCGTTCGGCAACATCCGGCAGGGCCTGTTCGGGGATCAGCGACTGGTGCTTTTTCATCCAGGGAACATGGGCATAGCCGAAAAGCGCGACCCGGTCGGGATTAAGCGATACGATCTTTCTGACCGTCTTCTCCAATGTCTCGCAGGTCTGGAACGGAAGCCCGTAGAGAATGTCGCAATTGACTGAATGAACGCCCCTCGCCCGAACGGCATCCACCACCGATTGCGTCTGCTCGAAGCTCTGTATCCGGTTGATGGTTTTTTGCACTTTGTCATCGAAATCCTGAACGCCGAGACTCGCCCGTGTCATGCCGATGGCCGCAAGCGCATCATACCGGCTGTCGTCGAGGTCGTTCGGATCCATTTCAACGCTGATTTCGGGCGCCAGCCCAAAGTTGAAATGACGCTTCAGACAGTCCATCAGGCTCACCATGTCATCAGGTCTCAGCATGGTTGGCGAACCGCCGCCAAAATGCACCGCGCTCACCACGGCATCGGGCGAAACCAGAGCGCCGACGGCCGCAATCTCCCGCTTAAGTGCCTCAATATAAACGGCAATCGGTTCGTATTTCAGCGTGTGCTTGGTGTGACAGGCGCAGAACCAGCACAGCCGGTCGCAATAGGGAATATGCAAATAAAGCGATATACGGTTCCGGTGGCCGAGCGCGGCCAGCCATTGCCGGTACGTTCCGCTATCGACTGCTTCGTGAAAATGCGGCGCGGTTGGATAGCTCGTGTAACGCGGCACGGCGCCCGAATATTTGCGAAGAAGTTCGGTATTCATCACCCGATTTGCCTTTTATCAAGAAAATGTCGATTTCCTCCCTTTCAGTAGCGGCTGCGACAGTTTGCAACTTTGACTTCAATCAAATCGCGCCTTAAGTTCTTGCTAAAGTAGACGCGGGGGCGACGGCTACACGGCGCAAGCCTCAGAGAGACCGGATTTTACACCCACGGTCGCGATCGTTCCGAAAAAGCCAGCATTGGAAAAGGCTTATGGACACGTTGCAGAAGACCATCCACAATTCGGAAGAACCCGTCATATGCCGCTCCTGCGAGGCGCGGCACGGCGGTCTTTGCAGCACCTTGACGCCACAGCAGCTTTGCGACCTCAGCCGTCATTCCAGCCGTAAAAAACTGGAAGCGGGCAATGAGCTGCTGGGCCAGGGGGAACTCGTCACCTCCTACGGCAATATTCTGAACGGCGTGGTGAAACTCTCGAAAATGATGTCCGATGGCCGCCAGCAGATCGTCGGCCTGCAATTCGCACCGGATTTTCTCGGCCGCCCGTTCATGGCGGAAAGCAAGATGACGGCGGAAGCGGCAACCGATGTGGAAATCTGTCTCTTCCCGCGCCGCGTCGTCGACCGGATGATTTCAGAGGTTCCGGACATGGAGCGCAAGCTCCATAGCCAGTCGCTGAAGGAGCTGGACGAGGCGCGCGACTGGATGCTGACGCTCGGGCGCAAATCCGCGCAGGAAAAGGTTGCCAGCTTCCTTTATATGATCGCCACGCATATCGACCCGGAAAACGACGATAAATCGTCTTTCGACCTGCCGCTTTCACGCGCCGACATCGCCGATTTCCTCGGCCTCACCATCGAAACGGTGAGCCGGCAAATGACCAAGCTGCGCAAGGAAGACATCATCCGCATCGAGAACAACCGCCATATCACGGTGCCTGATCTCGGCGCGCTGAGCGACGCCGCCGGCAACGACTGACCGGCATCCCGCAAGTTTTCATCGGCCCTGAAGGGATGGCGTTCCGATGTTGATGTAAGGCGCCCGCGCCTGAGCGGGTGCGAGCGCAAAACCGGCAAGAACCAGCAAAGCAGCGATGCATCTCATGATATTTCACCCTGTATGCCGCCTTTTCAGCGGCCTGTTTGTTATGTCTGCATCTTAACTGGCAAACTCATCCATCCGCTTAACAACTTGGGTAAGCGGATGGTTCAAAGGCAGGGTAAAGAAGAGGTTATGCTTGCAGTGTCCTAGGCGGAAAAAAGGCTGCTGAAGCGATCAGGCTTTCCACGTCGTGAACAAAATTGCGACAAGCGAAAGAGGACTGGGCGTACCAGACAGCACAAACGCTAAAACACAAGCGACGCCATAACCCAGCCACCAAAAACGATATCGCGTGGTGGCGCCAAGCAGGCAAAGACCGATATTCAAAGCAAAGATCGAAATACCGAGAAATAGCGACGGGCTGACATCAAGTGAGCGCAGGATCGCAGGCAGAATGCCCAATAAAACTGCAAGGACCAAAAGCATTTTTGGATTGCGCATTCAAATCATAACCGATTTTCGCAGAATTATTGTTCAAAATCTAATGCACGCCTATGACCACGGCGTGAATTTATTTGAAATTTACTGCGAAGCAGCAGGCGTCGCAACCGGCTTCTGGTTTTCGCCAAGCGCCCGCAGTTCCGCGACACGGCGCTTGTATTCGGCTTCCGAAATCTGGCCGTTGCGGCGTGCAGCACCGAGGCGCGACAGGTTTGATTCCATGGTGGAGGCCTCGTCGTCGCCCATCTGGGTGCCGGCGGCCGTCATCGGCGCTGAAAAGGTCGGATAGGTTCCGGTGTCGCGCTTCTGGCTCACCGCATTGTCGCTGACGGGGCGCGGACCGACGATTTCGGCGGTCGGGCGGCGCATATGCGCGGGAGCGACGATCGGTTCAGGTGCCTTGCAGGCGGCAAGCGTCGTGGCGAACATGACGCCGGACAGCGAAAGAACGGCGATTCTCGCGGCGTTTTCCACATATGTTCCCCATGTGCCCATGTGCTTGCCCATCGTCATGTTCCGCCTGTAAGGATATCTGCCGATATCGAATTCGACTGCGGTTCAGCCCTTTGCGGCCTCCCCTTGCTGGTGGAACTTGTATTCGTTTTCATGCAGAATGTGCAAACACAAATTTGGCGGAGGATGATGCATGGCGGGTGTTGACGGCGGCGCTGGAAAAAAGGGTGGCAAAACACCCGGTTTCGACGCCAGCTCAGCCGAGGCCTACCTGATCCGCGATCCGGAGACCTTCGCGGTCAACATTGCCCGTGCGCTTGAAAATCTTGGCAAGGCCGCGTCCGAATGGCTGGCGCCGCGCGAGCGTGGCGAAATCCCCCAGGCAAGCGCCGATCCCGTCACCGATCTCGTCAAGACGCTGTCCGATGTCGCCGAATACTGGATGGCGGAACCGAAACGCTCCCTCGAAGCGCAGACCCATCTCCTCTCCAGCTATTACGAGCTGTGGGCAAAATCGGTGGCGCAGTTTTCCGGCGATGCCGATTCGGCCTCGGCGACGCCGGCCGAAAGCGGCCCTGCGGAGCGCCGCAACAGGCGTTTTGCCGATGCCGACTGGCAGGCCAATCCTTTTTTCGATTTTCTCCTCAAAGCCTATCAGACCACCGTCGGTTTTGCCGACCGGATGGTGACGGAGGCAGACGGCCTGGATGAACACACCCGCACCAAGGCGCTGTTTTACATGCGCCAGGTAACGGAGGCGCTCTCACCCGCCAATTTCGTCTTCACCAATCCGCAGGTCTTCCGCGAGACGGTCGCCTCCAGCGGCGCCAATCTCGTCAAGGGCATGGCGCAGCTGGCGGAAGATGTCGCGGCAGGCCATGGCCACCTGAAACTGCGCCAGACGGACTACAGCAAATTCATCATCGGCCAGAATATCGCCACAACCCCCGGCAAGGTGGTCGCGAAAAGCCCGCTCTGCGAGATCGTCCATTACGCACCGACGACGAAAAAGGTTTTCAAACGGCCGCTGCTGATCGTGCCGCCATGGATCAACAAATTCTACATTCTCGATCTCAATCCGCAGAAATCCTTCGTCGGCTGGTGCCTTGAGCAGGGCCATAGCGTCTTCATGGTCTCCTGGATCAACCCGGATGCCCAGCTGGCGGATAAAGGCTGGGAAGACTATATCCGCGAAGGCATCGATTTCGCCCTCGACACGATCGAGGAAAGGACCGGCGAAACGGAAATCAACGCGATCGGTTATTGCGTCGGCGGCACGCTTTTATCCTCGGCACTGGCGTTGCATGCGCAGGAAGACGACGGGCGCATCCGCAGTGCCACGCTGCTCGCCGCCCAGACCGATTTCATCCATGCCGGCGACCTCAAGGTCTTCATCGATGAAGGCCAGCTTGCGGCGCTCGACAGGCATATGCAGGCGGTCGGTTACCTCGACGGCTCGATCATGGCCACCGTCTTCAACATGCTGCGCGCCTCCGATCTTATCTGGCCCTATGTGGTCGATAATTACCTGCGCGGCACGGAACCCCTGCCCTTCGATCTGCTCTACTGGAATTCCGATTCGACCAGGGTGACGGCCGCCAGTCACTCCTTTTATCTTCGCAATTGTTATCTCGACAACAATCTCGCCCGCGGGCTGATGCGCGTGGCAGATAAACGGATCAATCTCGGCGACATCAAAATCCCGGTCTATGATCTCGCCACCCGCGACGATCATATCGCCCCTGCAAAATCCGTCTTCACGGGTGCTGCCCTGTTCGGCGGGCCGGTGGAATTCGTGCTCGGCGCGTCCGGCCACATAGCCGGCGTCGTCAATCCGCCGCAGCTTGAAAAATATCAATATTGGACAGGCCCGTCACCGGCCGGAGACTTCGATGCCTGGCAGGCCGCCGCCACCGCCCATAAGGGTTCCTGGTGGGTGCACTGGCAGAACTGGATCGAAAGCCAGAATGGCGAAAAGGTAAAGGCGCGAAAACCGGAGGACGGCAAGCGTCCCGTGCTTGGCGATGCGCCGGGAACCTATGTCCTTTCCTGACCACTTCCATCACCTAACATCTTTCAGGCCACATGTTCTTCACGCCCCCGCTCATTCCCGCCACGCTGATCGCCCGTTATAAACGCTTCCTGTTCGACGCCATTCTGGAGGATGGCACCGCGATCACCGGCTCCTGCCCCAATACCGGCTCCATGCGCGGGCTGACAACGCCGGGCTCCCGCATCTGGCTGTCCGAACATGACAGCCCGACCCGCAAATACCGGCACATGCTGGAAATGGTCGAGGCCGATGGCACCACGGTCGGCATCAATACCGGCATGCCCAACCGGCTGGCGGAAGAGGCTATCCTGAACGGCCGCATCCCCGAACTCGGCGGCTATTCGACGATCCGGCGCGAACAGAAATATGGCCGCAATTCGCGTATCGACTTCCTGCTGTCCGAACCCGACCGGCCGGATGCCTATGTGGAAGTGAAGAACGTGCATTTCATGCGCGAGAAAGGGCTGGCCGAATTTCCCGATACGGCCACCAAACGCGGTGCGAAACATCTGGAGGAGTTGGGCGACGCTGCGGAAGCCGGTTATCGTTCGGTGATGCTCTATCTCATCCAGCGCGACGATTGCGACCGGATGCGCATCTGCGATGATCTCGATCCCGTCTATGCGCTGGCATTTCAGCGGGCCATGGCGCGCGGCGTGGAGGCCTATGCGGTGAAATGCGAGGTCTCCCCGGCACAAATTTCGGTCAGCGGAACGGTTAAGATGGACGAATGGCGTCCGGCTGTTTTATGAACAGGGACGTAAAGAGACAGAAAGCACTAAGATGGTCACCTATATCGACGCAGCCTCCGCCCCCCTCAAGAATACAGGCGTTATCCGCCTCTATACCCCTGAGGACTTCGACGGGATGCGCAAGGCGTGCCAGCTGACGGCGCGCTGCCTCGATGAACTTGCGGCAATCGTCAAGCCGGGTGTCACCACGGATGCCATCGATCGTTTCGTCTTCGAGTTTGGCGCCGACCACGGTGCGCTTCCGGCAACGCTGAATTATCGCGGTTATACGAAATCCGTCTGCACCTCGATCAACCATGTGGTCTGCCACGGCATTCCAGACGAAAAGCCGCTGCGCGACGGCGATATCGTCAATATCGATGTGACCTATGTGCTGGATGGCTGGCATGGCGATTCAAGCCGCATGTATCCGGTCGGCCAGATCAAGCGCGCCGCCGAGCGGCTGATGGAAGTGACCTATGAATGCCTGCTGCGCGGCATCGCGGCGGTGAAGCCCGGTGTACGGACCGGCGCAATCGGCGCGGCGATCCAGACCTATGCGGAAGCCGAGCGTTGCTCGGTGGTGCGCGACTTCTGTGGCCACGGTGTCGGACGCCTGTTCCATGACACGCCCAATATCCTGCATTACGGCCGTCCGGACGAAGGCCCGGAAATCCGCGAAGGCATGATCTTCACCATCGAGCCGATGATCAATCTCGGCAAGCCGCATGTGAAGGTGCTTTCCGACGGCTGGACGGCGGTGACGCGCGACCGTTCCCTTTCCGCGCAATATGAACATGCGGTCGGAGTCACGGCCACCGGCTGCGAAATCTTCACGCTGTCGCCCGGCGGCTTCGACCGTCCGGGCCTGCCGCCGCTTCCCCCCGCATAAGGCCAGACCGCCTATGGCAAAACGCCCCGCCCTGCCTTCCGCCGATCCTTCCCAAACGTCCGGCTTTCAGGCGGGCGAAGGCGATCTTTTCGACGGAGCGGATGAGCGCGGCTTTTTCGCCGAACCAAGAAGCGCCCCAAAAAAACCGGCCGCGGCCGTTGCGGAACAGGAAGCGGATGCCGCCCATTTTCACGGCCATCGGGACCGGTTGCGGGCGCGCTATCGCGATGGCGGCGACACGGCGCTTGCCGACTATGAATTACTGGAGCTTTTGCTGTTCCGGCTCATCCCGAGACGCGATACCAAACCCATCGCCAAGGCGCTGATAGCCCGCTTTGGAACCCTGGGCGGCGTGCTCGGCGCGCCGCTGCCGCTCCTGCAGGAGGTAAAGGGCGTGGGTGAGGCCGTAGCGCTCGAGCTGAAGCTCGTCGCCTCCGTTTCCCAGCGCATGCTGAAAAGCGAGATCCGCAACAAGCAGGTTCTCGGCTCCTGGTCCTCTGTCATCGACTATTGCCATGCCGCCATGGCCCATGAAACGCGCGAGCAGTTCCGCATCCTGTTCCTCGACAAGCGCAATGTCCTGATCGCCGACGAGGTACAGGGCCAGGGAACCGTGGACCATACCCCGGTCTACCCGCGGGAAATCGTGCGCCGCGCGCTTGAACTTTCATCTACTGCATTGATTTTAATACATAATCATCCAAGTGGGGACCCCACCCCCTCCCGCGCGGATATCGAGATGACCAAAACCATCATCGATACGGCAAAGCCGCTCGGCATCACCGTTCACGACCACATCATCATCGGCAAGGACGGCCACGCAAGCTTCAAAGGCCTCCGGCTGATCTGAAGTAGAAGCGAGAGTTTAAGAAAGGCTGCAACCCACAAGAGCGGCATCAACACAAAATTAACACCTATAAATTAGCATTTCCGAAAATAATAAATCAAGGCATCGAACCTTGATGCCTGAAGGAACGGGGGTGCTTTATGTTTAATGGAGTGCGTTTCTTTCGCGATAGATCCGGCTCGTCTGCTGTCGAGTTCGCCATCGTCGCGCCGATATTCTTTCTCGTCCTGCTCACCATGATCGCCTACGGCATTTATCTGATGGCGGCCTATTCGGTGCAGCAGATCGCCGCCGATGCGGCAAGAACGGCGGTTGCCGGGCTGAACACGACCGAGCGCCAGCAGCTGGCCCGGGATTTCGTCACCAAAAGCGACCTCAGCTACGCCTTCATGGACAAGAAGCGTTTCACAGTCGATGTCGCCACCGATCCCGCCAATGCCAACCAGTTCACGGTGAAAGTCGAATATGACGCCCGCGATCTGCCGATCTGGAGCCTCTACAGCTACACCCTGCCCGAGCCGGTCATCCGGCGTTTTTCCACCATCCGGATCGGAGGAGCATGACATGCGGACTATCCATTCCCTGCTTCCCGCTTTCCTGAAGGATCGGGCCGGCAACATCGCCATCTCTGCCGGGCTTACCGCGCCGCTTTTCATCGGCATATTGGCGCTCGGCGTCGATTACGGCTATCTGACCCTGCAAAAACGGCAATTGCAGCAGACCGCCGATCTCGCAGCCATATCGGCCGCCGCCAATGCCGCCGACGCCGAAAAGGCGGTGCAGCAATATTTCGCCCTCAACGGCATAGATCTCGGCGTCAAGACGGCGCAGGGCCTGCTGACCCCAGCGGGTCTGAAACCCTTCGATCCCTTGAACGAATTTGCCAGCAGCAAGGGTTATGCCCAGGTCATCAAGGGGCATTATGAACCAGATGCGACCGTTCCCGTCGACCAGCGTTTTGTCGAAAACGCCCTGCCCACCAATGCGATCAAAGTGAACATCGTCGAGAAGGGGCAGATATTCTTCGCCTCCGCCTTCACCACCCCGCCCAAGGTTTCGGCGGTCGGAACCGCCTCGTCCCAGAAAATCGCGGCATTTTCGGTGGGATCGCGGCTCGCAAGCCTCGACGATGGAATCCTGAACAGCCTGCTCGGCGGCCTGCTCGGCACCACGGTTTCGCTCAAACTCATGGATTATCAGGCGCTGCTCGCTGCCGATGTCAACGCATTGCATGTCGTCGAGGCGCTGGCCATCGATCTCAAGCTCACCGCCGGCACCTACAAGGATGTTCTGAAAACGGAAATCACCTATGGCCAGTTCCTGAATGCGCTGACGAAGACCACCGGCCTGCAGCCGGCAGTCGCCACCATTCTGACTGCGCTGCAAAAAACCGTCAACAAGAGCAATATCAAGCTCAAGCTCGAGGAAATCCTCAATCTCGGGCCATTTTCCGACAAGCTGATCGGTAGCGGCGAAAACCTCAAGGTCACGGCCGGCGTCTTCGATCTCATCAATGCCGCCGCCGTGGCGGGCAATGGCGGCAACCAGCTGGCGCTCAATCTCAACGCCAACCTGCTGGGTCTCACCTCGGTCAAGGCAACGCTTGCCATCGGTGAACCACCTGTCGAAACGCCGTCACTCGCCGTCGGCGGTCCGGGCACCGTGGTCCGTACCGCGCAAACCCGGCTGGCGGTCAATGTCGTGGTCGATGGGCTTCAGGCGATTGCCGGCCTGAAGGTCAATGTTCCGCTCTATGTGGAAGTCGCCCATGCCGAAGCACGGCTTGCCGATATTCGCTGCACGGGCGGCGGACAGGGAACCGTCGATGTCGAGGTCGTACCCGGCGTCGCGGAAATCGCCCTCGGCAATGTCGATACCTCGGCCTTCGCCAATTTCGGCAAGGACCCGCGCGTCACCAAAACAGCAATCGTGGATTCCGCACTGCTCGCCATCAATGGCAGCGCCCTCATCAATGCCACCAACATGAAGAAAACCAAGCTGACTTTCACGCAGTCAGATATCACCCAGGCAAAGATCAAGAGCGTCTCCACCAAGGACACCGTCACCACTCTCGTCAGTTCCCTGCTGAAGAACCTCGATCTGGATATCAGGCTCCTCTTCCTCAACCTCGATCTGGGAGGGCTGGCGGGAATTCAGGCCGCGCTTGCCAATACGCTTTCCGTAGTCACGGCTCCGGTCGATCAGCTGCTCTACAACGTGCTTCTGGTTCTCGGCGTCAAGATCGGCGAGGCCGATGTACGGGTCACGGATGTTCGGTGCCAGCAGCCGGCGCTGGTGCAATAATTCAGCACCGCGCATGAAAAAAGCCGCCGGATGGTCTCCCGGCGGCTTTTTTGTTTAAGGCTTTATATCAGGCGTTGGCAATCGCCAGGCGCTTCTCATCCCGACCGCTCTTCATGCGCTCCGACAGAAGGAAGGCCAGTTCCAGCGCCTGATCGGCGTTGAGACGCGGATCGCAATGGGTGTGGTAACGGTCGGACAGCGAATCCGCCGTCACGGCGCGCGCGCCGCCCGTGCATTCCGTCACGTCCTTGCCGGTCATCTCGATATGGATGCCACCCGGATGCGTGCCTTCGGCGCGGTGAATCTGGAAGAAGCTTTCGACTTCCGACAGAATGCGCTCGAACGGACGCGTCTTGTAGTGGTTGAGCGTGATCGTGTTGCCATGCATCGGATCGCAGGACCAGACGACCTTGCGGCCCTCTTTTTCCACCGCACGGATGAGCTTCGGCAGGCTGTCCGCCACCTTGTCATGACCGAAACGGCAAATCAGCGTCAGGCGTCCGGCCTCGTTCGCCGGGTTCAACGCATCGATCAGCTCGATCAGATTGTCCGGCGTCAGCGACGGACCGCATTTCAGGCCGATCGGGTTCTTGATGCCACGGAAATATTCCACATGCGCATGGTCGAGCTGACGCGTGCGGTCACCAATCCAGATCATGTGGCCGGAGGTGGCATACCAGTCGCCCGAGGTGGAATCGACGCGGGTGAGCGCCTCTTCGTAACCCAGCAGCAGGGCCTCATGGCTGGTGAAGAAATCGGTCTCGCGCAGGCTCGGATTGTTCTCCGCGCTGATGCCGATCGCCTTCATGAAATCCATGGTTTCGGAAATCCGGTCGGCCAGCTTGCGGTAACGGTCCGCCTGCGGGCTGTCCTTGATGAAGCCAAGCATCCACTGATGAACGTTTTCAAGGTTGGCATAACCGCCCATCGCGAAAGCGCGCAGGAGGTTCAGCGTCGCCGCCGACTGGCGGTAGGCGTCAAGCTGGCGCTCCGGGTTCGGAATGCGCGAGGCCTCGTTGAATTCGATGCCGTTGATGATGTCGCCGCGGTAAGACGGCAGCGTCACGCCATCCTGCGCTTCCACGTTGGAAGAGCGCGGCTTGGCGAACTGACCGGCAATACGGCCAACCTTCACGACGGGCAGCTGCGCGCCATAGGTCAGGACAACGGCCATCTGCAGGAAAGCGCGGAAGAAGTCGCGGATATTGTCCGCGCCATGCTCGAGGAAGCTTTCGGCGCAATCGCCACCCTGCAACAGGAAGGCGTTGCCTTCGGCCACATTGGCAAGCTGTTTTTTCAGGCGGCGGGCTTCACCGGCAAAAACCAGCGGCGGATAGGTCGCAAGCGTGGCTTCCGTTGCCGCAAGCGCTGCCGCGTCAGGATATTCGGGAACCTGCTGGATCGGTTTCTGCCGCCAGCTGCCGGGTGTCCAATTCTGTGCCATGTCCTTACCCTTTTTTCGACCACGCGACTGTCGCGCGACCGCCTCGAAAAATTGAGCGGCTTATAGCTCCATGCATCGCCTTTGCATAGCCGATCCCGGCGCCATACCGCTCAATCCGCCCGTTTTGAGCGTCTCAAGCGCATAAAAGTCAATTCAAACGATTTAACAAACCCGCCCCCACCCGAAAATCGTCTGTTTCGGGGGCGACGGGCAATTTTGACGCGCGATTATATCACGCTTGCGCCAGGGCTACACGCGCTCGCCATTCACCACGCGGTAGCTCGGCGAATACATCGTCACCAGCTCCTCGGCGGCTGTGGGATGAACCGCCATGGTACGGTCGAAATCATCCTTGGTGCAGCCGGCTTTCAGCGTGATGCCGAGAAGCTGCGCCATCTCGCCTGCCTCGTGGCCAAGAATATGCACGCCCACAACCTTGCGGTCGCTGGCATTGACGATCAGCTTCATGATCGTCTTTTCCTGGCGGCCGGAAAGCGTCGCCTTCATCGGCCGGAACTGCGCGCGATAGACTTCCAGCTCCGGATACTTCTTGCCCGCTTCCTCTTCCGAAAGACCGACAGTTCCGATTTCCGGCTGCGAGAACACCGCCGTCGCAATCAGCTCGTGATCCGGCTTGGTCGGGTTGTTCTTGTATTCGGTTTCGATGAAGCACATAGCCTCGTGGATCGCCACCGGCGTCAGCTGTACCCGGTCGGTGACGTCACCCAGAGCGAAGATATTCGGGACGTTGGTCCGCGAATAGTCGTCGACGATGATCGCGCCGCGCGCATCCAGTTTCACGCCGGCGTTTTCGAGACCGAGGCCCTTCGTGTTCGGATCGCGCCCGAGCGCCAGCATCACCGTCTCGACGGCAAGAGTACCGTGGTTCTTGGTGCGGGCCTGCAATGCGCCCTCACCCTTCGTCACTTCTTCGATGACATCACCCAGCAGGATCCTGATGCCCTTGGCTTCCATGGCCTCGTGCAGACCCTTGCGCATGTCCTGATCGAAACGCGACAGGATTTCCTTGCCACGGTAGATCAGGGTCGTTTCGACGCCGAGCCCATGGAAGATATTGGCGAATTCCACCGCGATGTAACCGCCGCCGGCAATCAGGATCGACTTCGGCAGCTCTTCCAGATCAAAAGCCTCGTTGGACGAGATCGTCAGCTCATGGCCGGGCAGCGCCCTGTGCTCGTTCGGCGTGCCGCCGACGGCAATCACGATACGCTCGGCCGTGAAGGTCTCGCCGGTTTTTGTGAGCTTCACGGTATGGGCATCGACCAGTTCCGCCCGGCTGTCGAAAATATCGGCCTTGGCGTTTTCCAGACCCTTGCGGTAGAGCCCTTCGAGACGGGTGATTTCCTTGTCCTTCGCCGCGATCAGTTTCTTCCAGTCGAAGCTCCTTTCACCGACGCTCCAGCCGAATCCTTCCGAATCCTCGAAATGCTCAGGGAATTGCGAGGCGTAGACGAACAGCTTCTTCGGCACGCAGCCGCGAATGACGCATGTGCCGCCATAACGGTATTCTTCAGCAATCCCCACGCGCTTGCCGAGCGAGGCCGCCACGCGGCCGCTGCGCACGCCGCCGGAGCCGCCACCGATGACGAAAAGATCGTAGTCATAAGCTGTCATAGTCAAAACCCCTGATCAAAACCCCTGCCATCAGCCTCAAGCCGGGCGGTGGTGCATTCACGGCACATATAGGTGCTGCGACGCACAAATGAAAAGCCCGGTCTTGCGGCCGGGCTTTGAATATTTCTGAAGATAGTTTTTTTGATTAAGCATCGGATTCTCCGGAAACCGCATTACACTTTCCGGTCCGATGCTCAGTCTGTTCATTCAATCAGGGCTTGGGAGCCGCCGGAGCGCCGCCCGTGGCGTTCTGATCGGCCGGAAGCGGCTTCAGGTCAGCACCGGCGACCTTCTGCAGTTCGGTCATGCTGGAAGCGTTCAGGTCGCGGTTGATGCCGGCGGCCCAGATATCGGCAGCCTTCATCAGTTCGCGCGTGGCGATCGGGCCGTCCTTAAGAAGCTTCTTGCCGGCTTCGCTGCTGTAGAAGGTGGAAATGGCGTTCAGCTCTTCAACGGTGAAGGCGCGCGCATAGGTGAGTGCAGCCTCACGTTCCAGATCGGCGCGGCGCGGCGCAAGCTCGAGCGCCTTGGCATCGACGGTCTCGGTGATCGCGTCCTGAACATTCGGCGATGCCTGGATGAGTTCAGCCTTCAGACGCTCCGCCAGACCCGGCAGGATGTCATCGAAACGGTCGGTGACGCCAAGAGAGGCGATCGCCTGCCGTGCGGCAGCAATATGCGCTTCCGAAATTTCCTGAGCGCGTGCGGCAGTACCGAACACGATGCCGGAAATAAGGATCGAAGCAGCGGCAGCTTTGCCCAGTCCCGCTAGTTTGATCATGAAAATCTCGCTCCTGTTATACTGCCTGCATCACGCGGGCGCCTTCAGGTCCCGCGATAATGGCAAGCGATGCCAAATTTATGAAAAGTCCGTGCTCGACAACACCGGGGATAGTGTTCAGCTCGCGTGCAAGCGCTTCTGCATCAGGAATACGGCCAAAAGATGCGTCGAGAATAAGGTGTCCGCCATCCGTCATGAAGGCGCCGTCGCCGGACGAACGCATCGTCAGCGTGCCCGAAAGGCCGGACCGCGCCGCCAGCTTCTCGATGGCGATCCGGGTCGCCACCTGGCCGAACGGGTTGATTTCGATGGGCAGCGGAAAGGCGCCAAGCGTCTCCACGACCTTGCTCTGGTCGGCAATCACGATCACGCGGGCAGATGCCGCCGCCACGATCTTTTCGCGCAGAAGCGCGCCGCCGCCGCCCTTCACAAGCCGCAGCGCATGGTCCACCTCATCGGCGCCGTCAATGGTCAGATCCAGCTCCGGCAACTCGTCGAGGGATTTCAGCGGCACGCCGAGTTCCACGCAGAGCCGTGCGGTGCGCTCGGAGGTCGGTACGCCCTCGACTTTCAGACCGGCGGCAACCTTTTCCGCCAGCAGCCGCACGAATTCCTCAGCCGTTGAACCCGTGCCGATACCAAGCCGCATCCCGTCTTGAACATGGGACAATGCGGCCTCGGCGGCCTTGATCTTCATCTGGCGGGCATCCATGTGCCTGAAACTCCGGTAGCTTTGTCGTCGCCGTGCTGTTTACACGGGTCGAAAGCCAAACGAAAGCCTTTTTCAAGCCAACGAACAGAACGTTGTGGTGCGGTTGCAAAGACAAGGCCGTTTGCCTAGGCTTGGCGCGAATGAAAGCACCGATAGCTTCACCAGAAGCATACCCAAGAGGCCCGTTTCCGTGACATCCCGCCCGCTCTCCCCGCTCGCCATCTTCGATCTCGACGGCACGCTCGTCGACACCGCCGCCGATCTCGTCTCGAGCCTCAATCACACCATTGCCGTGGCCGGGCTTGCCCCCGTCACCTATGAGGACCTGACCCACCTCGTCGGCCAGGGCGCGCGTGTGATGATCAAGCGCGCCTTCGCGCTTCGCGAGACAGAACTGCCGGAAGCCGAAATCGAGCCGCTCTATGAGCGCTTCATCACCCATTACCGCGCCGAAATGCCCGGCGAAAGCCGCCCCTATCCCGGCATCATCAACACGTTGGATGCGCTGTCGGCCGCCGGCATCACGCTTGCCGTCTGCACCAACAAGACCGAAATCCTCGCTTTGCCGCTGCTCGAAAAGCTGGGCCTAACCCAATATTTCGCCGCTATCACCTGCGGCGATACGTTCGAATTCCGCAAGCCGGATGCCCGCCATATTCTCGGCACCATCGAAAAAGCCGGCGGCGATGTCCAGCGCTCCATCATGGTCGGCGACAGCATCAACGACATTCTCGCCGCAAAGAACGCCGCCGTCCCGTCGATTGGCGTCACTTTCGGTTATTCGGATGTGCCGATGGTTGAACTGGAGCCGGATGTGGTGATCGACGATTTCACGGAATTGACGCCGACGCTGTTCGAAGAACTGGTTGCGAAGGGTGCAGCGGCCGCCTGAGAGGCTGGACCAGACAAGTGAAGCGCCAGAGAACGGCGATTCCGACGTCAATGAGAGCTGAACAACCTCTCTTCCGTCATGCCGGACTAGATCCGGCATCCAGCCACGGCGCGTCTGCGCCGTGAGAAGAGAGTCTCGTGCGATCAAGGACTTGATCGCGCTGGACCCCGGATCAGGTCCGGGGTGACGGAGTACGGTGTTGCCGTTAATGCCAAATGCAGCTGGCAGACTCCAGCACCAAACAAATTGGGCAGGCTTTTCCTTCAAACAAAAAAGCGCCGTTTCCGGCGCTTTTTTCTCGATGCTATTCTGATCAGATCGACGCGGCCCGCGCCTTCGTCGTCACGGCAAACGCCTTCTGCACATAGCTGTCACGGTCGTAGACATCGTCGAAGAACTGCACCTTGCCGTCCTTGTCCGGCCAGGCGGTGAAATAGGCCACGTAGACCGGAACCTTCTCCGGCACCTGCACGGCGCGGTTCTTGCCAGACGCGATCTGCTCGCCGACCTTTTCGACACTGGTGCCGAGAACTGCAGCCGCCATGCGGCGCGGCTCGACCAGACGGATACAGCCATGGCTCAGCGCCCGCATGTCGCGGTTGAAGAAGCTCTTGGCGGGCGTATCGTGCATGTAGATGGCATGCGCATTGGGGAACAGGATTTTCAGATCGCCCAGCGCATTGTCGCTGCTCGGCGGCTGGCGAACCGAAACCGCATTGGTCGAGCCGTACCAGTTGACGCTGGTGGAGGAGACCGCACGGCCGCCCACTTGAACCTCATAACCCAGCCGGTCGAGATAGGACGGGTCGCGGCGCAGCTTCGGCAGCATCTCGTTGACGATGATAGACTGCGGCACGCCCCAATAGGGGTTGAACTCGACAGTCTGGATCTCGTCCTGGAAGAAATAGGTCTGGTTGGCCTTGGAGCCGACGACCACCTTCATGCCGAACTGTTCTTTGCCCTCATTGTGGTAATAGGCCATGAAAGCGGGCTGGTTGATGAAGACGTAGCGTTGGCCGAGATCGGCCGGCAGCCAGCGGACCTGCTCCATCGCCACCTGCACCTTGGCAATCTTCGTGTCACTGCTTTCGCCGACCATGGCGCGCACGGTGGCGCGGCCGATGACGCCGTCCGGCTTCAGACCGTTCTCGCTCTGGAACGCCTTCACCAGATCAACGAGATCGGGCGTATAGTCAGGCGTCTGCTGATAAGCGGAAATGATGGCCGCATGTTCAGCCTTGAAGGCGGGCGAAGCGCGGTGTTCGATGGCCTTGACGACATTGGCCATATCCGCGCTGCTGTTACCGGGCTTCAACACCAGATCAGCCGGAACGCGGACGACATGCGCCGCATCGCCTTCGCCGCGCAGGCGCGCAAGTTCCGCCTTCAACGCAAGATACTCAGTGCTGGACGGTTCACGGCTGCGCAGATAGGCGGCAACATCGGGGCTCAGGCCCGCCAGTTTCAGCACGGGAGCGAGGTTCACCGTCTTGCGCTTGAAATCATGGTAGCCCGACAGCCGGTTCGGATCGACGCGGCCACGGGTGGTGTCCTGCACATAGGCCAGAACCTTGGCCGAGAGCGCCAGCTCGAACTGCATCTGCGCCCGCTGATAGGCATCGGAGGCCGATGCGGACGCCGTTTCCACCGGCGCGCCCGTGGCCGTCGTACCGGCTGCATTGCTGCTGATGCTGGCCGTCACGTCTTTTGCCGGTGCGGAAATGCTGTAGTCGGCCGGATCGAGGCCGCTTTCGCCAACCGTTTCGAAAAAGGCGATGACAGCATTTGCCCGCTCTGTCAGTTCGCCTTCGGAAACCCAAAGCGTCTTGCCGCCGGCGCCATAATAGGCTTCGAGCGCCTTGGCGATTTCGGGCGTGGCGCTGAACTTCAGATTGGCGAGACCCTCGCCGAAATTCGCCGTATTCACCGCACGGGCCGTATCCGCCTTGTAATCGTAATAACGCGGGCCGGAAACGCGCGGCAGGGGCTCGGGATCGGAGGCATCGGCGCTCGGTCCTGAAACCGACGGCGATGTGACGATGCCGGCCGGCGGCAACTCACCGCGATCGCGCGCAACCTTGCCCGGGCCGCCGCGCAGAAGGTCCATCAGCGTTACCGCGCCGGCGCTGCCGGGAAGAGCGGTGGAAACGCAAAGACCGAGAGCCAGCACCAGCGCTGCCGATGATTTTCCAGAAGTGACTTGCAATTTGATCCTCGTAGCACCCCAGCACCGCCAGTCAAACGGCGGGCTTCAGTTTCATGCCTGTCTAGCCGATCGACGGCCCGTTGAAAAGAAAACGCCCAAAGCCCACAACCATGCCGAAATGAACCTTATGATACAGCCAAAGCCGTAAAAACGTAATTTCAAGAATTGGCGAGAATGGTTAAATTTCTATTTATTTCATTAACTTTGCCAGGGGCGGCCTAGCGCCCCGCCCGCCCCTGAAACGCCGGTTTTCCGGCCATTTGAGGACGTAGTAAAAATGACACGCCGCGGCCTTTTTCTCCCTTAGGCGATCCGCACCCCGGAATCGCTTTTGCGCGACCGGAAATATCTGCCTCTACCGCATTGCAGCGCTTTCATTGCCGGCGCGATGATTCTATATATCGGCCGCGCAAGGCGGGCGAAGGCGCCGTTTTGGCGGAGGAAAACAAGTAAAAAGGCAAGATTGATGACAGCCACACGGACGGAAACCGATACATTTGGACCCATTGAAGTTCAGGCCGATCGCTATTGGGGCGCGCAGGCGCAGCGCTCGCTCGGCAACTTCAAGATCGGCTGGGAAAAGCAGCCCGCCTCTGTCGTTCGTGCGCTGGGCATCGTCAAGCAGGCAGCCGCCCGTGCCAACATGGCGCTGGCAGGCCTCGACCCCAAGGTCGGCGACGCCATCATCGCCGCCGCACAGGAAGTCATCGACGGCAAGCTGACCGAGCATTTCCCGCTCGTCGTCTGGCAGACCGGCTCCGGCACCCAGTCCAACATGAATGCCAATGAGGTGATCTCCAACCGCGCCATCGAAATGCTCGGCGGCGAAATGGGCACCAAGAAGCCCGTTCACCCCAATGACCACGTCAATATGAGCCAGTCCTCGAACGACACCTACCCGACGGCGATGCACATCGCCTGCGTGGAAGAGATCGTTCACCACCTGCTGCCCGCCCTCAAGCACCTGCACAAGGCGCTGGAAGCCAAGGTCAAGCAGTTCGAAAAGATCATCAAGATCGGCCGCACCCACACGCAGGATGCGACCCCGCTGACGCTCGGCCAGGAATTCTCCGGCTATGCCGCGCAGGTCGCCTCCGCCATCGCCAACATTGAAACCACCCTGCCCGCGCTCTCCAAGCTCGCCCAGGGCGGCACGGCCGTCGGCACGGGCCTCAACGCTCCCATCGGTTTCGCCGAAAAGGTCGCCGAGGAAATCTCCACGATCACCGGCCTGCCCTTCGTGACCGCGCCGAACAAGTTCGAGGCGCTCGCCTCGCACGATTCCATGGTCTTCTCGCATGGCGCGATCAATGCGGCAGCTGCTGCGCTGTTCAAGATCGCCAACGACATCCGCTTCCTCGGTTCCGGCCCGCGCGCCGGTCTCGGCGAGCTCTCGCTGCCGGAAAACGAGCCCGGCTCGTCGATCATGCCGGGCAAGGTCAACCCGACCCAGTCGGAAGCGCTGACGCAGGTCTGCGCCCACATCTTCGGCAACAATGCAGCATTGTCCTTCGCCGGTTCGCAGGGCCACTTCGAGCTCAACGTCTATAACCCGATGATGGCCTACAACTTCCTGCAGTCGGTCCAGCTTCTGGGCGACGCGGCCGTCTCCTTCACCGACAATTGCGTCGTCGGCATCGAGGCCCGCGAGGACAATATCAAGAAGGGCGTCGAAAACTCTCTGATGCTCGTCACTGCGCTTAACAGCAAGCTCGGCTACGACATCTGCGCCAAGATCGCCAAGACGGCACACAAGAACGGCACGACGCTGCGCGACGAGGCCGTTGGTGGCGGATACCTCACCAACGAGGAATTCGACCAATATGTGCGCCCGGAAAACATGATCGGCCCGAAGTAAGCCGGTCATGCAACGGACATGGAAACGGGCCTTCGGGCCCGTTTTTGTTTGTTCGACTGACGCACCGCACCGAGACTGTGACTTGGTTGGCCCGAACCGGAATATGGTGTTGCCCCCACATTGACCTGTTGGTTTTTTATATTGTCCTCATAAACTGCTCTTCCGGGGCAATATCGGAGCCGAATGCACGATTGAGGATGACATCATGATCTGCCGCCGCAGCCTGCTTCTTGCTGGCGTATTCCTCGCTACAGCCGTGAAAATGCCAAATCTGATTGCCGACGATAATCGGCCCCGCATTGCCCTTTGGCCCGGGCTACCTCCCGGTGGCGGCGGCCCGGACGGCACTGCGGATATCAGCAAAAAAGGCGCCGTCACCAACATTGCCATACCAAGCCTTGAGGTATTTGCCCCCGAAAAGCCGAACGGTTCTGCAATCATCATCGCAGGTGGCGGCGGATATAAACGCATAGAGGAAGGCAAGGAGTCCTATCCCGCCGCACGCTGGCTTGCGGCCAGAGGCATTTACGCTTTTGTCCTCAGCTACCGCCTGCCAATTGAAGCATGGGCCGCCGGGCCGCTCGCACCGCTCCAGGATGCGCAGCGCGCATTTCGTCTGATACGTGCACGCGCCCCGGACTGGCATATCGATCCGAACAGGATCGGCGCGCTGGGCTTTTCTGCAGGCGGACACCTGATGGGGCTTGCCGCCGCCCGCTCGGCCTTCACTTCTTACGAAGGCGTCGATGACGTCGACAGACAATCAGCCCGGCCGGATGTCGCAGCGCTGATCTATCCGGTCATCACGCTCGCAGCACCCTTTGACCACACATCAACCCGCAGATCGCTTGTCGGCAGACACCCAACAGAAAAGGCAACACGGGAATGGTCAGTGGAAAGCCATGTGAGCAAGGATTGCCCGCCCATCTTCCTCACACAAGCGGATGACGACCGGATTTCCAATCCCGCCAATAGCCGTATCATGGAAGAGGCCTGTGAAAAGGCTGGTGTGGATGTCGAATTTCATCCAATCGCGTCGGGTGGCCACGGCTTTGGCATGGGCAAGGCCGGCACCCCATCGGAGGAATGGCCAAACTGGTACGAGACGTGGTTGCGGAAGCATGATTTTCTGGGGTGAGGCACGCTCGCAAACAATCGCACCGTGCATTTTCGGACTAGTTGTACCCTCTCCTCCGTCATCCTCGGGCCAAGCCCGAGGATGACGGAGCAAGACGCATCGTCGAAACTTTGCGGGGTGCGTGCACCAAAAAAAGGGCCGCTGTCGCGACCCTCTTCATATTCTTCAAACCGTCAAACCAGCCGGCTCTGCTCCACCGCCGCTTCAATGAAGCTGGCGAAAAGCGGATGCGGGTCAAGCGGACGGCTCTTCAGTTCCGGGTGGTACTGAACGCCGATGAACCACGGGTGGTCAGGATATTCCACGGTTTCCGGCAGGACACCATCCGGAGACATGCCCGAGAAGACCAGTCCGCATTCTTCCAGCCGGTCCTTGTAATCCACATTCACCTCGTAGCGGTGACGATGGCGCTCGGAAATGTCAGTGGTGCCGTAGATATCGGCAATCTTGGTGTCTTTCTTCAGCGCCGCCTTGTAAGCACCGAGACGCATCGTACCGCCGAGATCGCCCTTGGAGGAACGCTTCTCCAGCTCGTTGCCCTTCACCCATTCGGTCATCAGGCCGACGACCGGCTCGGACGTCGGACCGAATTCGGTCGAAGAGGCATTTTCGATGCCGGCCAGATGACGGGCCGCTTCCACGACCGCCATCTGCATGCCGAAGCAGATGCCGAAATAGGGCACGTTGCGCTCACGCGCGAACTGCGCCGCCATGATCTTGCCTTCCGAACCGCGCTCGCCGAAGCCGCCGGGCACCAGAATGCCGTTGACCTTTTCGAGATAGGGCGTCGGATCTTCCTTTTCGAAGACTTCCGACTCGATCCATTCCAGCTTGACCTTGACGCGGTTGGCAAAACCGCCGTGATGCAGCGCCTCGATCAGCGACTTATAGGCATCCTTGAGGCCGGTATATTTGCCGACGATCGCAATCGTGACCTCGCCTTCCGGCGTGCGGATACGGTTGCAAACCTCTTCCCACTGTTCCAGACGCGGCTTCGGCGCCGGTTCGATGCCGAAAGCGGCCAGCACTTCCGAATCGAGGCCTTCCTTGTGGTAGGCAATCGGAACGTCATAGATATTCGCCACATCCAGAGCCTGGATGACGGCGGAAGGACGCACGTTGCAGAACAGCGAAAGCTTGCGGCGTTCCGCTTCCGGGATTTCCCGGTCGGCACGCACCAGCAGAATGTCGGGGTGAATACCGAGCGCCTGCAGTTCCTTCACGGAATGCTGGGTCGGCTTGGTCTTCAGCTCACCGGCTGCCGGAATGTAAGGCATCAGTGTCAGGTGAAGATAGATCGCCGTGCCGCGCGGCAGGTCGTTGCCGAGCTGACGGATCGCCTCCATGAACGGCATCGCCTCGATGTCACCCACCGTGCCGCCAATCTCGCAGATGACGAAGTCGTAATCGTCATTGCCTTCGATCACGAAATCCTTGATCTCGTTGGTGACATGCGGAATGACCTGAACGGTTGCGCCGAGATAGTCGCCGCGCCGTTCCTTGTCGATGATGTTCTTGTAGATGCGACCGGTGGTGATGTTGTCGGTCTTGGTGGCCGAACGCCCCGTGAAGCGCTCGTAGTGGCCAAGGTCGAGGTCCGTCTCGGCACCGTCGTCCGTCACGAACACTTCGCCGTGCTGTGTCGGGCTCATGGTGCCGGGATCGACGTTCAGATAGGGGTCGAGTTTACGAAGCCGCACCCGATAACCACGGGATTGCAACAAAGCTCCGAGTGCTGCCGCGGCGATGCCCTTACCTAGAGAGGAGACCACGCCGCCTGTGATGAATACATATCGCGCCATGGGATTCACCGGATACCTTTTTACCTCTGATTCCGCCAGCCCAAATTTCATGCTGTTGCAAATTCGCTGTTGACGAATTGGCAATGGGATGCGGCGAAATGCACACAAAAGAAAACCGGCAGGCTTTTGGCCTGCCGGAGCGTTAAATCGAAACCGGGCTTATTGACCGGTCGGTACTGCGTTCGGATCGGCGGGCTGCGCCGGTGCCGGGGCGGCAGTGCCGGACGCGGCAGGAGCCGGAGCCGTCTGCGCGGGCGCTGCTGCACCACTATTGGTCGGAACGCCATTTCCAGCCGGAGCCGGTGTTGCGGGCGTCGTCGCCGGGCCGAGCGTGTCGAGAATGCCGTTGCCCTGGCCCTGCGTTGCCGGAATACGGTTCAGAATATCGGTCGGGCGCGCTTCGTAGCGGGTCAGAAGACCAAGCCCGAGCGACGTCAGGAAGAACAGCGCGGCGAGGATGCCCGTGGTGCGGGTCAGCGCATTGGCCGTTCCGCGCGCGGACATGAAGCCCGAACCGCCGCCGATACCGAGGCCGCCGCCTTCGGAACGCTGAATCAGGACCACGCCGACAAGCGCCAGCACGATCATGAGGTGAATAACAATCAAAACGGTCTGCATGACAATCCATTCCATGCCCCGCGCGGAGCACTACAAAGAAGGTTTCGCGGCTCTTTACATGAGGCGAAGGTTTATTCCAAGCCCCTTTCCAACCCCTGCGACAGGAAAGCTGGTCTCAGGCCGTCAGTTGCTCATATGCCGCATAGATGGACAGGAAGTCCGAGGCTTTCAAGCTGGCGCCACCGATCAGCGCGCCATCGACATTCTCGACGCCCATCAGTTCCAGCGCATTGGCAGGCTTTACCGAGCCGCCATAAAGAATCCGCATGGTCTTGCCGGCATCGCCGAAGCGCTTGACGAGCTCGTCGCGCATGAAGGCATGCGCTTCGCGCACATCTTCCGTCGTCGGGGTAAGACCGGTGCCGATCGCCCAGACCGGCTCATAGGCGATGACAGTGTTTTCCGCGGTTGCCTCATCCGGCAGCGAGCCGGCCAGCTGGCGCTTGAGAATGTCGAGCGTCTGGCCCGCCTTGCGCTCATCCGCCGTCTCGCCAATGCAGACGATGGCGATGAGATCGGCCTGATGGGCGGCAACAGCCTTGACGCGCACCAGATGATCGGTCTCGGCATGGTCGGTGCGGCGCTCGGAATGGCCGACGATGACATGGGTGCCAAAGCAGTCGGCAATCATCTCGGCGGAAATATCGCCGGTATGGGCGCCCAATGTGTTCTGGTGGCAATCCTGTCCGCCGATCATCAGGGGGCTGTCATCGCACAGCGCGGTCGCGACATAAAGCAGCGTCGAAGGCGGGCAGATCAGCGCATCCACCTTTTCGGACAGCGCGCCCTTGACGCCCTCTGCCATGGCCTTGATCTGATCAAGCGAGGCACGGGTGCCGTTCATCTTCCAGTTTCCGGCAACAAGCGGTCGAACATTCGGCGTCATGCGTATCCCATTCCCTTTGTCTTGAGGCCGCCTTCGGCGGCGCCCCTCTGCCGCGAGCGGCCCTTAATCACGACAGAAACCCTGCCGGAAATCCCGGGATATTCCTTTAAACGCAGCCGTCAACAAATGGTACAAAAAAGCGGCCTGAAGGTTCAAAACGGCGGGCAGAATCGCAAAATTTGCCAATCCTGACCCAAATGGCGGCCTCAGCGGCTCAAAATCCAGTTCAAGACCGCCCGCCAGTCGGTCATGCGCACCGGTGTACCGTGGCTGCCGGTCTCATATCGCGTAAATCGAGCGGGCTCACCGGATTTCAGCAAACTGCGAAAAATGGTCGCCTGCTGATCGGCCGAATAAACCTTGTCGGCGCTGCCATGCGTGAACCAGACCGGCTTCCTCGCCTTGGCAAAGACGCTCTTGGGAAAATCAGGATCGACCGCACCGCCGAGGATCGCCATTCCCTTGAGGCTTGCAACGGCGGCCTTGTCGCGGCTGATGCCGTAGCAGATGAAACTGCCCATGGAAGCACAGGTCAGCACGACAGGCTTGCCGCCCGATTTTTTGGCCGCATCGGCAATCAGCGCCGCGATATCGGCAACGCCGTTCTCATCGAAGGAGCGCACGCTCGGCGCATAATAGGTGCCGCCATTGGCGACGGCCAGATTTTTCAGCCGGTTGAAATTGCCGCCGAACGTATAGTCGTTCATGCCGAGCCGCCGGTCACCGCCGCGCCCGTGAATGAAGATGACCGTGAAGGCCTGTCCGCTTGCCGGCCCGACGCGGCCAACCTCAAGCGCCCTGCCCTCAACGGAAACACTTTCCAGCGCCTGCGCCTTCTTCGGCGTCATATCGACATATTGCCGTTTCACCCGCCGCTCCGGCACCTCGTCGCGGCCGTTGATATCGCGCATTTCCTGATAGTCGACGACTTCTGAAGCGCCGCCATCGGCCGTGGAAAGCACCGTCTGGGCGGAAAACAGCTCATCCTTGAAGGGGCGCAGCGGCCCGTCGGAGGCAAAGGCCGCAACCGGCATGGCCGCAACACTCAGGCTGAAAAGAGTACAAAACGTGAAATGAGCTGTGGACATGCCTTGGCTAACCGTTCATTCGTGGCTGCGAGACTTGCCATTGCAACCTCGCCAGCGCAATCCTCCTGTTGCGAAACCCTGACACAATCGTGGCATAGGATGCGCTGCGTTTGCCAGACGGACCCACTGGAATCGGACGGGAACCGCGTTTGGCGTTATGATTGACGCTACTGGCATAATGATTCGCATGGCGAAATTCTGACACACGACTTTGAACTTTGGACATGATGGACGACAGCAACGATCTCTTCTCCGGTCTTCCGGCAGCACGAAACAGCGAAACGGAAACGAACGAGGATACGGTGAAAGCCGTAAATGCCCCGGCGACCGCAGCCGCCAACGCGAATGTGCAGCCGAAACCCGCAGCCGTTGCGGCCGTCACGCCGCCTGCACCCGTGTCTCCGTCCGGTGACGACTACGGCGCCTCCTCGATCCGCGTGCTCGAAGGGCTGGAGCCGGTGCGCATGCGCCCCGGCATGTATATTGGCGGCACCGATGAAAAGGCGCTGCACCATCTCTTCGCCGAAGTCATCGACAACTCCATGGACGAGGCCGTCGCCGGCCACGCCAATTTCATCGAGGTTCATCTCGATGCCGAAGGTTTCCTGACAGTCACCGACAATGGCCGCGGCATTCCGGTGGAAAACCACCCGCAGGTGCCGGGCAAGTCGACGCTCGAAGTCATCATGACCAAGCTGCATGCCGGCGGCAAGTTCGATGGCAAGGCCTATGAGACATCGGGCGGCCTGCACGGCGTCGGCGTATCCGTGGTCAATGCGCTGTCCGATCTTCTCGAAGTGGAAGTGGCGCGTAATCGCAAGCTTTACCGCCAGCGCTTTTCGCGCGGCGCACCGATCGGCGGGCTTGAGGAACTGGGGGATGTGCACAACCGTCGCGGCACCCGCGTGCGTTTCCATCCCGATCCGCAGATCTTCGGCGATCACGCCAAGTTCGAACCGGCCCGCATCTTCCGCATGGCCCGTTCCAAGGCCTATCTCTTCGGCGGCGTCGAAATCCGCTGGAGCTGCGATCCCGGCATGGTCCCGGCCGGCGGTGAAATCCCCGAAAAGGCCGTGTTCCATTTCCCCGGCGGCCTGAAGGATTATCTTGCCGCCACGCTCGGCAAGGAATTCACCGTCACCCGTGAGATTTTCTCCGGCCGCACGGAAAAGACCGGCGGCCACGGTGCACTCGAATGGGCGGTGACCTGGTATGGCGGCGACACGCAGATTCATTCCTATTGCAATACCATTCCGACGCCCGAAGGCGGCACGCATGAGGCCGGCTTCCGCATTGCGCTCACCAAGGGCCTGAAGAACTACGCGGATTTGACGCAGAACAAGCGCGCCAAGGACATCACCACCGACGACGTGATGATCTCTGCCGCCGGCATGCTCTCCGTCTTCATCCGCGAGCCGGAATTCGTCGGCCAGACCAAGGACAAGCTCGCCACCGTCGAGGCACAGCGCATCGTCGAAAACGCGCTGCGCGATCCCTTCGACCATTATCTCGCCGGCAATCCGGGCGAAGCGGCAAAGCTGCTCGACTGGGTGATCGAGCGCGCCGAAGAGCGCCTGCGCCGCCGCAAGGAAAAGGAAGTCAACCGCAAGACCGCGGTGCGCAAGCTGCGCCTGCCCGGCAAGCTCGCGGACTGCGCCCAGAACACGGCGGAAAATGCGGAACTTTTCATCGTCGAGGGTGACTCGGCCGGCGGCTCGGCCAAGCAGGCGCGTAACCGCGCCAATCAGGCCATCCTGCCGCTGCGCGGCAAGATCCTCAACGTCGGCAGTGCCAGCCGCGAAAAGCTCTCGGCCAACCAGCAGATCGCCGATCTCATCCAGGCGCTCGGCTGCGGTACCCGCACCAAGTACCGCGAAGAAGATTTGCGTTACGAGCGCATCATCATCATGACCGATGCCGATGTCGACGGCGCCCATATCGCCTCGCTGCTCATCACCTTCTTCTATCAGGAAATGCCGGAACTCATTCGCGGCAATCACCTGTACCTCGCCGTGCCGCCGCTCTACGTCATCCGTCAGGGTGCCAAGAGCGCCTATGCCCGCGACGACGCCCACCGCGCCGAGTTGATGGAAACCATGTTCAAGGGCAAGAAGGTCGAAATTGGCCGCTTCAAAGGCCTTGGTGAAATGATGGCCCAGCAGTTGAAGGAAACCACCATGGATCCCGAAAAACGCACCCTGCTGCGCGTCGAGATCGATGATGTGGATTTCGAAGGCACCCGCGAAGCCGTCGACAATCTGATGGGCACCAAGGCCGATGCCCGCTTCCGTTTCATTCAGGAACGGGCGGCCTTCGCTGATAATCTGGATATCTGATCGTCCGGATGAACTCTTGAAAGGCAGCGCATGGCGCTGCCTTTTGTGTTGATGGGAGGCAACATCATGCGGATTGTGCTGACGGGCAGTTCCGGTCGGGTCGGCCGCGCGATTTTCAGCGCCCTTGCCGGCAGGCACGATGTCACCGGCATGGATCGCTCCCCCTTTTCCACCACCCATATCGTCGGCGATTTCGCGAACGAAGTGCACCTGCGCTCCGCTTTCGAACGGGCGGATGCGGTGATCCATACGGCAGCGCTCCACGCCCCGCATGTCGGCATTGTCCCGGACACGGAATTCCAGCGCATCAATGTCGAGGGAACCCGTATGGTGGCGGAAGCGGCAATGGCGGCGGGCGTGCCGCGGCTGGTTTTCACCAGCACCACGGCGCTTTACGGACACGCGGTTTCCGCAGGGGCCTGCACCTTCATCGATGAAAAGACGCCGCCCCGGCCGAAAAGCATCTATCATCGCACCAAACTCGAAGCCGAGCAGATGCTGGAGGCGATGGCGGGCCCGCATCTCGCCGTGCGCGTGCTTCGCATGTCCAGAAGTTTCCCGGAGCCCGCCGACGTGATGGCGGCTTACCGGCTGCATCGCGGCGTCGATATTCGCGATGTCGCCGATGCCCATGTGCTGGCGTTGACCAATGCGGGAAACGATTTCCAGCGTTATATCATATCGGCAACCACCCCGTTTTCCGCCGATGACTGCGACAGCCTTGCCGAGGATGCAGCTTCCGTTCTCCGGCAGCGGACCCCGGCCCTCGCCGACGCTTTCGCGCAAAGGGAATGGGCACTGCCGGCAACGATTGACCGGATCTACTCACCCGCCCGCGCCGAAGAGAGGCTGGGCTGGACATCCCGCTTCGGTTTCGGCGAGGTACTTGCACAATTGGACCGGCGCAGTCTGGAGGTCCTGCCCGTGGGCGCCAATATCAGCAGGAAATCCGAATAGGCGTCCGGCCTTATGCCGCGACATCCTCACGAACGCCCAGAATGCGATCGATCAGGCCCCATTCCAGCGCTTGCTCCGCCGTCATGAAAAAATCCCGGTCCATGGCCGCTTCGAATTTTTCATAGCTGTGTTTGCAATGCTCGGAATAAAGCCGCGTCATGCGGTGCTTGGTCAGCCGTATCTCCTCGGCATGGATCAGCATGTCCGAAGCCTGTCCCTGGAAACCGCCCAGCGGTTGATGAATGTGGATGCTGGCATTGGGAAGAGCGCTCCGCTCGCCCGGTGCACCCGCCATCAGCAGAAACGACCCCATGGAGCGCGCCGTTCCCATGCAGAGCGTATGAACCGGTGCGCGGATATAATGCATGGTGTCATACATGGCGAGACCGCTGGTCACCACACCGCCCGGCGAATTGATATAGAGATGGATCGGTTTCTTGGGGTTTTCCGCCTCGAGAAACAGCAATTGCGCGCAGACCAGCGCCGAAACCGTATCGTTCACCTCGCCGTTGAGAAAAATGATCCTTTCCCGCAACAGCCGGGAATAGATATCGAAAGACCTTTCTCCCCTTGACGATTGTTCGACTACCATAGGGACGAGTTGCATCGCTTCGCGCATTGGCGAACTCCTGTCGTTAAGAATGTCGGGGAACGGGTCGGATCAGGCCGCGAGCTTGATCGGCGAACCGTTGTGGTTTGCGGCGGCCTTCGTCACACGGCCGGGCCTGGTGACGGGCAACGCATGAATGACCCGCAGGCTCGTGCCACCACGGTCATTCGATGCGATCCTGAAGGTGACGGTGCTTTCCAGAAATGGCGGAACATTCTCCCGCAACCTGTAGCAGACTTCCTCACCGGGCGTGACATTGACCGCCTCCGGTTCCGCCAGGGCTTCCTGCGGCAACCAGTGCTCGCGAAATGCCGGAATACTGATTGCGCGCCAGACCTTCTGCGGCGGCTCATCAAGATCATATTCAAGCTCTAAATCATTTTTCGGCGCTTCGTGTATTTGCCTGTTCATTGATCCATATCCTTCAGCAGGAGCTTGAGAGCCTCTATGCGCTGTGGCCAATAGGCGCGGTATTTGCCGAGCCATGCCGCAATGCGCGTCAGCCCGTCCGGATCGACCTCGTAATTGACGAAACGGCCCTGCCGCCTTTCAACCACGAGCCCTGCCCCGCGCAGAACCGACAGGTGCTGCGACATGGCCGGCTGGCTGATCTCGATCCCTTCGCGCAAAGCAGAAGCGTTCATGGCGCCATCCGCCAGCTTTTCGAAAATGGCGCGCCGTGTCGGATCGGCCAGCGCCCGGAAAATATCGTTCTCTGTCATGCCAACACATAAGCACACACTTATGCGTTTCACAAGCCCCGGGGTCTCGTATCCGTCTTGCGAGACGGCTTTTTAGAAACCGATATTCTCTCCGGCCGTGAACGCTTTATGCCCTCGCGCGTTTTCATCCGGCCTGATAATCTTCAGGCGGGGGAGCGATCAAAACAAGTGACTGCATTTACGGTCTTCATTGCCATTCTTCTCCTGGTCATCGGATCGGGCCTGTTTGTCGTCATCGGCAAACAGCGGGAAAAAGCCATTCCCAAGCGCCCCTCCGCCGCCCTGCCCGTTGCGGAGGATAAAACCCGGCTTGACCGGCACTGGCAGTCGATACGGAACGGCTGGAGCGAAAAAAACGCGCTCTGCCTGCTGCATTCCAACCTTGATGCCTTTGCGGTGCGCGTGGCGGCTGCACGCGCGGCGGGACGCAGCCTCGATCTCATGTATTACATGTGGAATGCCGATCTTACCGGGCGGCTGATGATGCGCGAAGTTATCGCCGCCGCCGACCGTGGCGTGCGTGTAAGGCTGCTTCTGGATGATCTCGGCGTTTCGATCTCCGACCGCATCTTCCATGCCATCGACAGCCACCCCAATATCGAACTGCGGCTGTTTAATCCAACAAGAGCGCGGGAAAACATCCTCTACCGCAGCCTGGAACTCATCCTGCGCTTCCGGAGCGTCAACCGGCGCATGCACAACAAGGCGTGGATTGCCGACGGACGCGCGCTCATCGTCGGCGGGCGCAATATTGGCGATGCCTATTTTGATGCCGCCGAGCGGGCGAATTTCCACGATTTCGATGTGCTCGGTTTCGGCAGGATCGTTGCCGATGCCACCGAAATCTTCGATGATTACTGGAACAGCGCGGTTTCCGTGCCGGTGCGCTCGCTTCTGGCAAGACGACCGAGCAAGCTTGCGAGATTGCGACGCGAGCTTGACGCCCTGCCGCACAGCGAGGCCGCCAAACCCTATCTGGAGCGCGTCGAAAGCCAGTATGGCAGCGGCCATTTCCTGATGTCGGATCGCCTTCACTGGGTCGATACCGCCGATGTGCTTGCCGATCCGCCGGAGAAAGCGGCGGGAAAACGCCGCAAGGGCCATAACTTCCTGATGGAAAGCCTGCTGCCGCTGATGCAGGCGGCAAGCGAGAGCCTGCACATCACCTCCCCCTATTTCATTCCCGGCAAACAGGGCGTGGACATTTTCCTGGATCTGGCAGAGCGCGGCGTGTCGGTCGCCATCCTCACCAATTCGCTGGCCGCAACCGATGTGGCAGCCGTTCATGCCGGTTACGCCCGTTATCGAAAACCGCTTCTGCTGGGCGGCGTGAACCTGCATGAATTACGCTCCCAGGCGGACCAGGGCAGCTTCACGCTACGTGGTTCGGGACAGGCAAGCCTTCACACCAAGGCCTTCACCCGCGACGGTAAGACCGGCTATATCGGCTCGCTCAATTTCGATCCGCGCTCCGCCTCGCTCAATACCGAAATGGGCGTCGTCTTCAACTCAGCCCCGCTGGTTGCCCGCATGGACGAGATATTCTCCGATGAAATCCGCCGCATGATGAGTTTCGAGCTGGGTATGGACAATGACAACCGTCTCCTCTGGATGACGGAAGAACAGGGTCAGCCAAAAATATACCGGCGCGAACCCGACGCTGCCATCAGCCGTCGGATCATCGCCGGTATCATGCGCATCCTGCCGCTTGAATCACAGCTGTGAGAATGAACGCCGGTCAGGCTGCGGGTCTCACCCCGGCCTTGGCCAATTGTATCTGCACCAGCGTATCGAGGTTCTGGTTCACGCGGCAGTAGAATTCCTCGTCGATGAAGGGCCGCAGCATGAAATCATTGCCGCCCGCCTTCAGGAACCGGGCTGATAGCAGCCGGTTGGTGGAAGAGGAAACGCCGATGATGCGCAGCTCATGCGAACCGCGCACGGTGCGAATGCGCCGCGTCAGTTCGAAACCGTCAATATCGGGCATGTTATAATCCGTCACCACCAGCCCGATGTCGGGGTTGGCCTTCAATATTTCGAGCGCCTTGGCGCCGCTATCGGCAAGGCTGACGCGGAAATTATAGCGTTTCAGACGGCTGGAAAGCAGCGCCCGCGCCGTCGGGCTGTCATCGACGATCAGCACATGGTGGCGGTGGTTGGTGAGAAACCGGCAGACGGATTCCGTCAGCATGTCCACGGCGAAGATATTGTCTTTCAGAATATAATCGACCACATCCTTGGCGATCAGCGTCTCGCGGGTCGCCTCGTGGAAGGTGCTGGTGAAAACGATGGTCGGAATCGAAAGGTCGATCAGATATTCCAGCGCCTCGCCCTTTTCCGCCCCCGGCAGGTTGATGTTGGAAATTGCCAGCGTCACCGGTTCGGGCGAATGCTCATAACAGGCCTGCAGCTCTTCAAAAGAGCGGCACACCTCCACCGTTACGCCCAGCATCTCCTTCAGGCGCATGCTCACCATCTGGGTGAAAACGTTGCTGTCTTCCGCAAGCAAAATGCGGTTATTGGTAAAGGGCACGCCCGAATATTGCATGCCCGTAATGCCGAGAAAATTCATCCTGCCCCAGTCCCCCGTCGTATTTAAGGGAAAATAGCAGGCGCGTTTTGCAGAATAATTAATGACACTTTTGCCGGCAAACGAGTTACGCACATGCTTACCTAAACGGAAATACGGCCCGCAAGGGCCGTATTGTCAGTGCGGATAGAAGCGGTCTCAGGCGCGCAGCAGCGCATTCTCCGTATCGAACGGGCTTTCTTCCACCACCTCGGCATCATAAAGCGTGCCGAGAATGCGGATTTTCAGCTTTGTGCCAATCGCAGCATATTCCGGTTTGAGCATGGCAAGCGCAATCGACTTGCCGATGCGCCAGCCAAAACCGCCGCTGGTGACACGGCCGGCAAGAGCGCCGCTCTCGTCGGAGATCGCTTCAGACCCACGCGCATCCACATCCGTATTGCCGGTAACGGTCAGCGTCGAGAACACCCATTTCACCCCGGCCTCCTTGTAGGCCACCAGCGCATCGCGGCCGATGAAGCTCTTTTCCGGACGCAGGAAGCGGTCGAGGCCGGATTCATAGGCGTTATATTCCACCGAAAGCTCGCGTCCCATATTGCGATAGGACTTTTCGAGCGACATGGACACCATGGCGCGGATGCCGAACGGCTTGATGCCGAATTCGGCGCCCGCTTCCATCAACCGGTCGAAAATGTAGTTCTGCATCTCGATTGGATGGTGGAGTTCCCAGCCAAGTTCACCGACGAAATTGACGCGCAGCGCATGCGCCGTCGCAACACCGACGGAAATCTGCTTTGCCGTCAGCCACGGGAAATCCTTGTTCTCGAGGCTGGTGCGGGTCAGCTTTTTCAAAAGATCGCGCGACTTCGGACCGGCAAGCACCAGCACACCGTATTTCTGGGTGATCGGCTGCAGCACCACGGAACCGTCGGTCGGGGCAAGCCGGCGCAGCACGTCGTGGTCATGCGCCTCCAGACCACCTGCCGAAACCAGGTAGAACCGGCCCGGAGCCCATTCATAAACGGTGAATTCCACCTTCACGCCACCATTCGGCGTCAGAAGATGCGTCAGTGCGATGCGGCCGCGCTTCTTCGGCACGATGTTGGCCAGAATGCTGTCCAGCCAGGCACGCGCACCCGGGCCGGAGACTTCCATCTTGGCGAAGGCCGACATATCAAGCACGCCGACATTCTGGGTGACGTTCTTCACCTCATTGCCGACATGTTCGAAATAATTCGAACGGCGGAACGACCATTTCTCGACGATACGGCCATCATCCAAAGCCGGCGCATGGTTATGGCTGGTGATGACATCGGCACCCACGCCAAGGTCTTCCTCGCGCAGCGCATAACCTTCCGGCGCATACCAGTTGGCACGCTCCCAGCCATAAACGGAGCCGAACACGCCGCCAAGCTTCTTCAGACGGTCATAAACCGGCGTCGTCTTCAGCGGACGGGCGGCGGAGCGCTCTTCGTCCGGATAATGCATGGTGAAGACGTTGGCATAGGCTTCTTCGTTCTTGGCGATGAGATAGCCTTCCGTGGCGTAAGGCCCGAAACGGCGCGGATCGACACCCATCAGGTCGAGCGTCGGCTCACCATCGACGATCCATTCGGCCAGCTGCCAGCCGGCGCCACCGGCGGCGGTGATACCGAAGGAATGGCCTTCGTTCAGCCAGAAATTCTTCAGCCCCGGTGCGGGGCCGACAATCGGGTTGCCGTCAGGCGTATAAGCGATAGCACCATTATAGACCTTCTTGATACCCACTTCGCCGAAGGCCGGAACGCGCACCATCGCCGTTTCGATATGCGGCATCAGGCGGTCAAGCTCCTCCTGGAACAGCTCATATTCGCTGTCATCGGAAGGACCGTCGACATAACAGACCGGCGCGCCGACTTCATAAGGACCGAGGATCAGACCGCCCGCCTCCTCGCGCATGTACCAGGCCGAGTCGGATTCACGCAGCACGCCCATTTCCGGCAGGCCCTGACGGCGGCGTTCCTGGATGGCCGGGTGCGGCTCGGTGACGATATATTGATGCTCGACCGGGATGACCGGAATATTGATGCCGACCATCTCACCGGTCTTGCGGGCGAAGGAGCCCGTGCAGGAGATGATATGTTCGGCGATGATCTCGCCCTTGTCCGTTGTCACCTTCCAGTGACCGTCTTCCAGCTGCTCGATGGCGGTGACGGTGGTATTGCGATAGATCGTCGCCCCGCGGTCACGCGCGCCCTTGGCCAATGCCTGCGTCAGGTCGGCGGGCTGAATATAACCGTCATCGGGATGCTGGATGGCGCCAAGCAGGCCATCCGTCTCGCAGAGCGGCCAGATTTCCTTCACCTGTTCCGGCGTCAGCATGTTGACACGCACGCCGATGGTCTCTGCAATGCCGGCATAATACATATATTCGTCCCAGCGATCCTTGGTGCGGGCGAGACGTATGTTCGAGACCTTGGAAAAACCGACATTCATACCGGTCTCTTCCTGAAGCTCCTCATAAAACTTCACGGAATATTTGTGGATCTGGCCGACGGAGTAGCTCATGTTGAACAGCGGCAGGAGACCGGCCGCATGCCAGGTGGAGCCCGAGGTCAGTTCCTTGCGCTCGATGAGAACGCTGTCGCTCCAGCCCTTCTTGGCAAGATGATAAAGCGTCGAGACGCCGACGACGCCGCCACCGATCACCACCGCCCGTGCATGTGTCTTCATTTCCAGAACCCCTAAAAAGCGCCGGCATTAACCTGCCGTGCCGCCAAATCGATGGGAGGAATATGAAGCGCCAGGCGGCCGTTCAGCCGCCTGATTGCGACATGGCCATAGGGTGCTGCGACAGGCGTGAAAATGCGGAGCATGCGGGACGAAGGTGGCGCAGCTTTACCGCTCGTTTCTTCTCCCCGAGGGGGAGAAGGTGGCCCGAAGGGTCGGATGAGGGGGCAAGCTCGCAGGAGATCTCTACCCTCGCCCCCTTATCCCGCTGCCGCGACCTTTTCCCGGCGGGAAGAAGGCGACAAGCCGCACATCCCTGCCCAATAACGTCCACACCTTGAGGCAAATAGCAGACTAGGCTTTCGCGCCCGGCTTCTCCTTCAGCTCGGTCACCTTGTCGTCTTTCGACGTTTCTTTCTCAGGCGCTGCCGCGCCCGTATGCGCCACCACCGCCTTCTCGCCCTCCTCCGCAAGCAGCGCCGCCAGCATCTGCGGGTTGGCATCGCCTT